>DGNJ01000090.1 GCA_002388905.1 Cellvibrionales bacterium UBA4495 | reverse complement strand
GATCGGGTAGGAGGCGGGGTTGCCCCCGCCGTCCTCCCACACCACCGGGCATACGGTTCCGTACCACGGCGGTTCATGCAACACATTTGAGCCGATGGTATTGGTCCATCAGCGATACCAGACCAAGCCGATCGAAGAGCTTCTTCGGTAACGCTTGGTTAAGGTGCGAGGCACCCGCATTCCACCAAGGGCCTCGCCCATTGGTGGCGCTGGTCCAGGCCCTTACCTCCGACAGCCCCAACCGCATCAGCATTTTCGCGCGCGCGTAGACGCGCTTCCATTGCCGCCAGAGGATCTTGCGCAAGTGACGGCGTATCCAGCCGTCCAGCTCCTCGAAGATCGCTTTGACGTCCGCATGGCGGAAGTAATTAACCCACCCCCGCAACTTCGGCGTCAGGTCGGCAATAGTACGCCTGATGGAACAGCCCTTGCCCATCCGGAACAGCGCTTTCAAGTTCGCTTTCAGCCGTTGGATTGGCTTCGGCGCAACCTTGAGGCGCACGTTGTATTTCCGTTGGCAGACGGTGTAGCCGAGAAAGCTGCGCTTCCATGGGCGATCCACCGCACTCTTGTCCCGGTTGACCCGTAGTTTTAGTCGGCCCTCCAGGAACCGAGTGAGCGAGGCCAGCACCCGTTCGCCTGCCCGTTCGCTGTGGACGTAGATGTTGCAGTCGTCCGCGTACCGGCAGAAGCGGTGGCCTCGCCGTTCCAGTTCTCGATCCAGGTCGGTCAGCAGGATGTTCGACAGCAGCGGCGAGAGGGGACCGCCTTGCGGCGTGCCCTCGCTGCGTGCGGTTGCCATCCCGCCTTCCATGATCCCGGCCTGAAGGTAGCTGCGGATCAGTTTAAGGATCCGCTTGTCTTTGATTTTGCGAGCCAGCCGCGACATTAAAATGTCGTGATTGACCCGATCAAAGAACTTCTCCAGGTCGATATCCACCACCCAGCGGCGGCCTTCCTCGTGGTAGCGCCGGGCTTTCTGCACCGCTTGCGCGGCGCTGCGGCCCGGCCGGAAGCCGTAGCTGTGATTCGAGAACGTCGCTTCAAATAAAGGACTCAGGATCTGATGCAGGGCTTGCTGAATCAGCCGATCCCGCACACTGGGAATGCCCAGCATGCGGGTGCCGCCACCGGGCTTGGGGATGTTTACCTTGCGCACCGGTAGCGGTTGGTATCGGCCCGCTCGCAGCTGCTCCCTCATCTCGGACCAATGGGCCTTCAGGTAGGGCTTAAGCTCCCTCACCGTCATGCCGTCCACGCCCGGCGCTCCTTTGTTACGGAGCACCCGGTCGTAGGCCCGCATCATGTTGCCTCGGTCCAGTACCGCCGACATTAACTCCATGTCAGCCCCTCATGGGCGCTGGCCTGTTCCGCCGTAACCCTTGCCGCCTCGTTCAGGTACTCTCGCGGGTTCCGCCCGCTACCCTTCCCGGCGAGGAAGAACACTGCCGTTCTTCTGTCTGCGACTCCAGTGGTCATCGAGGTCCAGGTGGCCCAATCCGTATTGCATGTTCGGTCCTTCAGTGGCAGGTCAGGCCACCTACTACGACCTCTGCTGACTTCTGCCCACCCATCCCGCCGCCTCACGACAGCGGTGGCCTGTGGCAGGTGGTCAGACCTCCCAGGGTAATGCGCGCGACCTTCACACTTATGCCCGCCGCATCTACAGCCGTACGTCCTGTGCAAGTATTGGGCTTTGACGATAATGGCCGTCTCACCCCCCACGACTGCCTCATATGCGATTTCTGTTCGTCAGGCCAGTGTTTTGCCTTCGGCTTCCTTCAGATTCCACCTCACGATGGACACCCTTGCCGTTCGGCTAATCGTTCCCCTTGCCGGGCCGATAGCGGACTTTCACCGCCAAGTCATCCGGCCAGCACCACCTGTACCGGAACAGCGCCCGTCAAGGCGCTACGCGCCATGCCTGGCGCACCATAAAAAAGCCCGCTGCGAAGCGGGCTTTTTAGTCTCAGGGAAACTTAAAAATTGTAGGTCAGCTTCATACCGTAGTAGGGTTCGAAGCGGCCGATCCGGCTGAACACACGCCCGATAGTGGGTTCGGAGGAATCCTTGCCGGCAACATAATCCTCATCGAAGACATTCTTGCCGAAAATCTGCATCTCGTAGCGCCCTTCCCTGTCGGTAATACCTATAAACATATCGGTCACGCCGTAGGCTTCCTGAACGGTGAAGGGATCCTGATTGAAGCGGAACTGGGTATCGTCCTTCCAGGTATAGGTGACCATAAAGTAGGCATCGAAGGGCATTTCCCGAAGCGGCAGATCGTACCGCGCGTTGACGCGATAGGACAACTCCGGCGCGTTGGGGGAATCCTCGCCATCGAGGTCCTGACTGTCCGGCAGGCCGTTGCCATCATTGTCGATGGTACAGCCCTGGGCCGGGGTCTGGCCGGGATAACAGGGCTGGATCAGGTCACTCATTTCGGTATCCAGGTAGGTCATGGAACCGGTGAACCTGAGGTTATTGGTGGCCGCCCAGGTCAAATCGAGCTCCACACCCTGGGCTGTCAGGGTCCCCGCGTTAAAGGCCTCGGTGGTCACCTGACCGGGAATCAGGCGTGTGGTCTGGAGATCGGTGGTTTCCTGCCAGAACAACGCACCGTTCAGGCGCATTGCGCCTTCCAGCAGGGTGCTTTTAAAGCCCAGCTCGTAGGCTTCGGAAACACTCGGTTCGAGGATGGCATTATCGCGGAATGTGACCCGGCCGACATTGGCACCGGCGGCGACAAAGCCGCGGGAAGCCGATGCGTAGACATTAAAGTCCGGATTGATATCCCAGCTTGCACCGATGCGCCCGGACCAGTCCTCGGAGCGATCCTCGCGGGTGAACGCGGTGGTACTCTGGAAGCCGGCATAGAGCGGATTGGCCAAAAGCGCGTCGCCATCAACCAGGACGAAGTCGGGGTTGCTGTTATCGAAGAACGGAGACGGGCTCAAGGTCACGCCATTCCAGCTACCCGCGGGGCCGACCCAGTCGTTGCGCAGAAAGTCGAGATCCATGTCCTGCCAGGACCAGCGCAGGCCGGCAAAGATCTCGACACTCTCGGTGACCTGGAAGGTGACATCCCCGAATACGGCATAACTGTCGAACTCGGCATGGGAATCCACGGCCGGCAACGTAAAGTAGTAATTATTGCCATCGATGCCGTCGCTATAGAAAGGCCGGAACGGCGCGGGGATATCGGGCTCGAAGAAGTAGTCGACCACCATCAGGCCGGCTTCGTTGAGGGAATCCTCCTCAAAGTGCTGGTAGAACCCCCCGACAACCCAGTCGACTCCCTCACTGGAGCCTTCCAAGCGGAGTTCCTCGGTGAAATAACCGGTATCGTAAAACGAGAGGTAACCTCTTGGCGCCGGGCTGCGATCGGTCTGGGGAACGCCAACGATGGGCATGCTCCAGGTGTTCTGCGGGTCCGCGGGGGAGGCATCGACATCGGGGTTACTGCCGAAATCAAAATCCCTGAAGGCTGTGATCGATTTCAAGGTGAGATTGTTGCCCAGACGCCAGGACAGGTCCGCGGTGATACCCCAGTTTTCGCTATCAGCCCTGGCTTTCTGGTTTTCATTGATATCGAAAGTATCATCGACAATGGCGGCGCCCAGTGCGGGGTCGCCATTGCCCAGGGCCCTGAGGCGCAGGTTGCCGAATGTCGCTCCGGCCGGCCCCAATGCGCTGGGAACGCCCGGCGTACCGGAAACGATCGTGGTGACACTGGAGGACAGGTCGATATTCTGCTCGGTATACTCGGCGGTAAGCAGCAGGTTGACATCGTCGGTTATGTCGATATCGAGCTTGCCCAGTACGCCGTAGGATTCCTCGCCGCCGACATCGGAGGTGACGGGATGGAAATTATCCACGTAATCATCGAGCTTGCTGTGGTACCCCACAAGCCGGCCACGCACATTCTCCCCGAGGGGCCCGCTAACCATACCCCGCACGGTGGTTTCATCATCGTCCGTGACTGTAACTTCCATCTGCCCCTCGAAATTTTCGGTGGGCTTTTTCCTGACCAGGTTGATGGCACCCGCTGTCGCATTTCGCCCGAAAAGCGTGCCCTGGGGCCCGCGCAGAATCTCGATGCGTTCAACGTCGCCCAGACGGTTGAGGAACTCTGATGCCCGCTGCACTGGCACGCCATCGATTACCATGGACACACTGGGAGACAGGCAGCACTCCTGGTTGAAAGTTGTCAGCCCCCGGATCCCCAGCGTCGTTGCGGAAGGCGCAAACCCCTTCTGGAAGTTTATCGACGGGGTCGACAGCGCCAGGTCCTCGGCGGAATCGATCTTCGTGGTCTTGAGAATGTCGCCGGTGAGTACCTCTATGGAAATCGGCACATCCTGCATGCTCTGCTCGCGTTTCTGCGCTGTAACGACGATTTCCTCGAGAGGCGCTCCCTGCGATGCGATGGATAATCCGGCTGCTGTTATCAGCGTGGTGAGTTTTATCGCCTTGAAACTCTTATTCATAACTACCCCTTCCATGTTAAAGACTAGGATTTTAGGACCTACAAATTTCAAGCAGGCCTATCGCGCCTGCTTACCAAAGTAACTGCAATACAGTTAGCTATAATGACGGCATTCCTAATGCTGGTTATCACGTCTATAAAGCAATTTCCGGGTAGATCTACCACAGTGAACACTGGGTGTTAAAACCTTAATTCCGTAGCTTCCCCGGATTTGTACAGCTTCAGCTTTGTCAGCCCCTGGAACGCCAAAGAAACTGTCATTATGTCAGTTATACGATTATTACCTATTAACTGACAGTCTGTCAACAATCTGCACAGCCACCCGCTGGTGAGTAAAATCCATGGACGAAAACACGGTTGCCCGGAAAAACGGGCAGACTTGCAAGAGGGCGAAAAAAAGGGTGACAACACAGGTTGTCACCCTTATGAAATATTACCAGGGCTGAGCGCGACGGTTAACGTGACATGGCATCGTCCCGGCGGCCTTCCAGAAGGCCCTTGAGATTGTCGTGCATGATCATTTTCTGCTGGTCACGGGGCAGCGCGGCAATATCGTTGAAAAAGTCCAGGGGCCTGCCCAGACCCTCGGGGTGGGGCCAGTCGCTGCCGAACAGAACCCGGTTGGCGCCCATCAGTTTCACAACTTTGTCCACCGGCTCTTCGTAGAAGGGAGCCACAAAAACATGTTGCCGCAGGCTCTCGACGGGATCCCGGGCAAAGGCCTGGGGCATTTTGTGGTAGACGTGCTCGAATCGCTTCATCAGTGATTCCAGCCAGCTGGACCCGCTCTCCATGACCGCGATACGCACGCCGGGAAAGCGATCGAACACCCCGTGACAGGCCAGCGCCGACAGGGTATCGGAAATGGCGCGGCCAATGGGGTCGAGCATCTCGCCGAAGGGATCTTTCTCAAAGGCCCGCCATTCGCCTTTACCACCGGCGGTCCAGCGACGATAGATCCGGTCGTAACCGGAGTCGGAGACATGGTGGACCACAAAAATGCCGGCATCCTCCACCCTCTTCCAGAAAGGATCGAACTCGGGAAGCCCGTGGGACCGGCTTCCACGGAGCCCCGCCACCGGGGCGGGCCGGACCAATACCGCCCGGGCGCCCGCTTCCACGAGGAAGTCGAGTTCCTTGCAGGCGACATCGACGTCCGAGAGATTGATGGCGCCAACGGGGTACTGGCGACCGTTGCCGAATCCGTATTCTTCGGCGACCCACAGATTGAGCGAGTGGAAAAGGGCCTGGATTGCCTCGGGTTTGTGCTCGAGCCGCTCTTCTATCACCGAAGCCAGTGTCGGCAGTATCACCGCCGCGTGGATACCCTCCCGGTCCATCAGTTCGAGATGCGCCGCTCCGCTGTGGAACTCCGGTCGGGATCCAACCGGTTTGCCGCCATATTCACGCAGGGAAAGGCCATCCGGGTTGTCGCCGCGATACCATCCCTCATGGGCTCCCACTTCGGCCACCACGTTGAAGGTGGGATTGGGTATGTAGTCGGAGAGCACTCCCCCCACCGCAAGCTTGGTGCGGCCGTTGATCCCCACATACTGGAAATCCTTTTTGAACTCATCGGGCAGATGGCGGAGGAAAGCCTCCGGGGGCTCGTAGTAGTGGTGATCGCAGTCGTAGACGGGGTAACCAATGGTAGCGGTATTCATGTTGATAGACTCCTGTTGAATTCCGCGGACCCAAAATGGTCCGCCGGCGTTGAATTCGCGTGTTTGTCACATGGCCCATTTAAAGACAGTGCCGCGATAGTGGCATTGATCCAGATCATTAACTGACGCTTTGTCAGCTATTAATTCTGGCAACCGTGCCTTTCCGGGCCAGCCCGGTACTCTCAGTCAAACAGGTATTGATTGATCACCTGATGGAAGTTGGTGATCTGGACCTCCTGCACCGGATTGGGTCGCAACGCCTTCAGGCCCACGGAATGCATGCCCCGTTGCACCTCCTCGATATTCATCAGGTCCTGGAGAAGAAGCTTGGGGATCCGGTCTTTCTGGTTTTTCCAGTCGTCGACATCATCGATTTCAACCCTGGGCTCCTTGCCTTTCCCCCAGTGCAGGAGGCTGATCATTTCCAGTATGCAGACATCAGGGTTGTCCGGATCCTCCGGATCGGGTCGGCCACGGAATACCAGCGTGCCGTCGGCTCCCCAAACGATGCCCAGATTGGGGAAGATATTCCAGTCATGGCCCATGGTCCCAAGATGTTCCGGGGGAATCACCGGAAAGTATGCGCCATCTTCATCCGCCGCACTTTTCATGGCGAGGAAAGCCGTTTCCATGGCCTTTTCCATGGATGTCCCCTCCGGCAGCTCACGCACGGCCTCGGACGCGGCGTTCAGTGAACGGGCCGTGAACTGGCCATCGCCATTGCCCAGGCCCAACTGGTCGGCAAAAGCCAGTTGCAAATCGGCAAAATTTTCCCGGACCTCGTCCAGGCTCAGGGGCGGCTTGCCCAGGCGCCGGGATGGCGTGCCCGGCGGCAGTTCGTAAGTCCAGATATGCTTGCCATGCTTACCCTCGGCCAGGCTGTAGTTCTTGTCGTCGGAATATTGCAGGAACTGCGGATGTGTGCCCCAGACATGATAGCTTTCCATGAAGGCTTCCTGGGCCACCTTCCAGTTGCATTTGACCCTGATAGCCTTGTGCCAGTTGTAGCGCATGTCCTCCATCCTGAGGACATCCAGGTATTGCGGTGCCGGCTGGATAAATTCCTCGAAAGGTTCCGGTTCAGCACTCATATTGATAAACACGAAACCGGCCCAACGTCCCACATGGACCCGTGCCAGGGCCATATCGCCGGTGCTCATGCCGGCACAGCCCCGCCACTGTTCATGATCCAGAATCCGGGTGTTGTTGCCGTGCAGATCCCACTGCCAGGCGTGAAAGACACAGTGGAACCGGGTGACTTTGCCGCGCCCGGTCAACAACCGGCGCCCGCGGTGGGGGCAGACGTTGTGGAATGCCTCGATAGCTTCCGTCGAGGTTCTCACCACGACAATGCTCTGGTCGCCGATATCGTAGACCAGGTAATCCCCCACGAGCGGAATATCCTCTTCCCGGCAGGCCCAGTGCCAGGAAACCGTCCACAGACTCTCCCTTTCAAGTCGGGCGAACTCGGGCGATGTGTAACGACGCTGGTCGATATAGTCCTTGCGGACCTTGGAGAAGGGGGCTTCTGTCACCTGGATATTCATTCGTGTCCTCACTCGTACCGAATACTTGAACCAATGGTGAAAACCGGACACCGGTAACTGACTATCTGTCAGTTGTTGGCGCGATCAAGGGCATATCACCGCATTCGGCCCCATTAAATAGCCATGGGTTCAGGAAGTTTTTGACTGGTGTCAATCAAATGCTGTTTTGCCGGAGGAGGGATAAGGGCCGAGAGCGACCGAGGGCGATGAGAGTTGGAAAAGATGCGCGGAGAAACGAAACCTGCCCCGCCTTCGGTGGAGCAGGCTTTACTCAGTAATTCGCCCGAAGGACGTTTGCTAGCTTTGTCCTTTGCTGGAGGAAGACCTCATAACGTCCGCCAGTTGCGGGTGATGGACGGATGCACCGCCATCGATGGGGAAGACCTGGCCGGTAATATAGCGGGACTCGTCAGACGCCAAAAAGGCCCCCAGGGCCGCCACATCCTCGGGCTTGCCAAATTCAGGCGTCAAAATATGGGGTTCAATGAGGCTTTTCAATTCCGGCAGGGCGTTCATCGCGTCGGTAAGGATAACGCCGGGCGCGATGGCATTGCAGCGGATTCCCTGCTTGCCATACTGAACGGCGATATGCTGGGTCAGGGAGATGACCGTGGCCTTGGAAGCGCCATAGGCGGTTCTGACAACGTCGCCAAAACGGCCCGAATTGGAAGCGGTGTTGATAATGGCACCGCCGCCCCTTGATATCATATGCGGGATTGCGTACTTACTGGCCACCAGAAATGAAGTTGCGTTGATTTTCAATGTCAACTCCCAGGTATCAAGGGGAATACCGGTGACGTCGGTATCCAGGGCCTGGATTTCCTTGGATGTCAGCGCGACATTGTTGTGCAGGATATCGATACCGCCGAACCAGTCGACAGTGGCCTGAACCAGGGCCTTGACGGAATTCTCGTCGGCCGCATCGTAATGAGCGGCGGCGGCCTTTTCACCCAACTCCCCGGCCAGCGCCCTGGCGCCGTCGATATTGAGGTCGCCGATCATGACGGATGCGCCCTCGGCAATATAGCGGCGTGCGCAGGCCGCGCCGATGCCGGTGGCACCACCGGCAATAATAGCGATCCTGTTTTCAAGTCGATTCATTTGATCACCCTGGCTTTTTCACTGTTGAAATTTTGCAGTACTCGCCAAAGAATCCACGAGCCTGCCTGTTGTTGGCCATCGAATCAGAAAGGGACCTGATGGTCTTATTACTATAAGACTATACGATAATAAACGGCAGGTCATAAAATAAAAACCGCCACACATCCCATGCCGGAATATGCGGCGGTTTACTGCGATTGCGGCATACGCCTGTCGATCAGTTGGCGGAAGCGCCGAATCTTGCCTTGATCTCGAATCCGTAGGTACGCGGATTGCCATAGGCGCGGCCCACATGGCCGAAGGCATCCATCAGGGCGCTGTTGGCTATGCCGTACACCTCGTCGGTGGCGTTCTTGACAAACAACGCCATATCCACGGAATTACCCATCACGTTGTTCCAGTCCAGGCGCAGATTCAGGAGGTCGTAGCTTTCCTGGGTCTCGTCGACCGCGTTGTACTGCTGGCCATCACCGAGGATCATCTCGCCCTGATAGGTGTAATTGAGCGAAGCTTTAACTTCCCCGTACCCGGCCGGCACCATCGGCAACCAATACTGGAACAGTGCGCCAAATATATGCTCCGGGGCCCCGGAGAAATCCTGATCCACCAGTTGCACCACCTGCTGAGCGGAGTTATAAACCGCGCCGGGATATTTATCATACTCGGCATCCAGATAGCTGTAGGTCAGGTCCACGCGAACGTTGTCCGTCAGTTGCATGGAGTTTTCCAATTCCAGCCCCTGAGTCGTCGCCTCGGCAATATTGCCGATCTGGGCCGACACGCCTGTACCGTTAAAAAACGTTTCGTTGCGGTGAAGGTCGGTATATTCGGCCTTGAAGATTGCCACATTGGTCCGGCCAATCACCCCGCCGAAGTTCCAGTCCCACTTGGCACCAACCTCATAGTCCTTCACGGTTTCAGGTTCAAAGGTGGCATTGGCCAGAGGCGCTATTCCCACAAAGGGAATGGATTGTGCGTTGATCCCTCCCTGCTTGAAGCCACGGCGGTGAGTGGCATAGAGCATCAGGTTTTCTGTCGCCTGCCAGTCAAGGGCAACTGTATAGGAATCCTCCTTTTGCTCCAGGTCCGCCGACAGTGGATTGAGCGTCTGGGCACGAGCAACGCCGTCCAATGTAATGACTGTATCCACATTGGTCTGCTGCTGCTCGAACTTGCTCCAGCGATAGCCGAGGGTCAGCTTAAAATCGTCCAGGCCGATATCCGCAAGGTCCAGGGTGGTCTGGGCGTAGATACCCGTATTTTCCTGTTCAAATTCGTCGGTAAAGCCACTGGAAATAGCGGGCAGACCGGCGGGTACGGTAAAGGCTCCATCCAGCGTACTGAAAATCGCTGGTCCATTCTGGTAAATGGTCTTGTCGGACTTTTCATAGAAATAGCCCAGTACCCAGGCGTGGCGGTCCAGGGCCATGCCGGACAGTTGGATTTCCTCGGAAAAGCGGTCGTCCCAATCGCTCTTGCCAAAGCGACTGGACTGTACCGGATCACCATTGACGATATCCAGGTTGTTATACACCACGGCGTGCTCAATGGGTGATCCGCCAATCTCACGGACTACCGAGGATTTTTCGTTGCGGTTTGTCTGGTAGATATTCTTGAGTGAAGTGTCCCCCAGGAAACCCCATTTCCCCAGGTCGATCCTGGTAATATTGATGATCTTCTGGACATGGGAATCGAGAAAGTTGAAGTTCGAATGAGCCGCTGTCCTTACCTCGTCGCCGTCATTGTCGCCTAACCGCTGACGCTCGGCGATCAGACCGTTGCGCACAGAGTCCACCCGGGCAATCCGGTCGGAAACACATTGAGCAACCGTTTGCCCGAAGAATGGCGCATTGGGACAAATGGCGAACCTGATAATACCGCCGGAAGTAATTTCCATTGCGCCTGCCTCCACGAAACCGACAGCCGGCGCGAAGTTGGTATCGGTAGTCAACAGCGGGTGATCTTCATCGAGAAAGGCATTAATGATCGCGGTACCGTTTTCATCAATGCGATTATCCTCGAACAGGAAGTAATTGGAAAACCAGCTGGTGGGCTCGAACAACACGCCGATCCGGTAGGAGTCCCGATTACGATCATCCAGCTCCTGACCGGTCACCCGGCTCTTCGAATAACCGTCGTGATAGCTCATATTCGCCGCAATACGCACCGCCAGTTTGTCCTCGATCAGGGGCACATTGATAGCGGCGGTGATATCCCGGGAAGCGTAGTTACCCAGCTTGGCCTCGACAAACCCATCGAATTCATAGGTGGGCCGCTTGGGATTGATCAGGACCGCCCCACCGGTCGTCGGACGACCGAACAGGGTGCCCTGGGGGCCCTTAAGGACCTCGATGGACTCCAGATCATAGTAGGTGATGTTCTGGCCACCGCTGGCGGAGTTGGGTTCTACCGGCGTTTCGGCGAAGTACTGCACCACAGAGGGGCTACTGCCAAAGGTGATGCCCTGGCCGCGAATAAAGAAATTAACATCATTGCGGTTTGCGCTGCCCCCCTGAGCCGTCAGCCCGGGAACATTGCCGATCAGGTCATAGGGCTGGGAGATGCCCTTGGCTTCCATGAGTTCCGGAGTGAAGGCCGTTACCGAGACAGGAACATCCTGCAGGCTCTCCTCGCGACGACGGGCGGTCACTACAATTTCCTCGAGCATCCGACTGGATTCGCCATCCTGGGCACTAACCGAGGTAACGGGAGTGAATATCGCGGCAAGGCCGGCCGCCATGGAAATAGGCAATAATTTTGTTCTATATGACATCACTCGCTTCCTCCAAAAAGGGAATATTTGATTTATCGTTTTGGTCGGTCCGCAGCCAAGCACTGTTATTGCTGATCATCTAGACAGGGCGTCAGGTATTGGCTTCCTGCGCCGATCGATCCGGCACCGGATGACGAGGAACGCCTCTGCACCAAAGCGGGCAAACCTGCTGGTGTGTATAGGATATCCAGTTGTGGTAACACCTCGTTTTCTTTACTTATATAATTTTCAAAACCATTCGCTTGCAGCAACGCCAATCGCATCTTTTTCTGTATCGTTAATAACACGCCGGCTGCAATAACTATCATTGTGTCAGTTTCGTTTTTAAAGCACAACCGCCCCCATGTCAACAACAAATATTTATTCCTCTAGCTGCCAGAGCATAAATCGTTATGAAGACGCGCCGATTGATGCTTCATCCTATCCCATGCCGGCAACATGTTGCACGGATAGGACATTTTTTGTTCCACCTATCTTTTAAGGAACTCCCCCTGTCACGGGCACCTCACCCATTATGGCTGACCGCTCTTCAATGCCGCGTCTCCCGAAATACTTAACCAGGTGCTCCGCATTACTTCGGCCCTCTCTGCGCGACTGTACGGGACCTTCGTCTATCTTTACCCACCGGGCTCTCACCAGATTTTTACAGTCCCCCAGGTTCGCCCCGGGGATACTGAGTACTCCGGCAGAACATCGAACCAGAGTGGCTCACCCTGCGCCAGAAGTTACCAGCTTCAGAGAATACCATCGAAACCACTTTGTTAACTGATGCTATATCAGTTACCGTAAGCAGACAATAGCATCCCGGTAATTCGCGGAAAATAAATAATGGACTGGACACCCCCCGAGCGCCCGGACTGGCTGGCACGATTCAACGCCGAAGCAGATGCCTTCGACGTGGAAACCCTGGTGCCATTACAGGCCGACGAGTTGATTGATACGGCAACCCGGAGCCTGGGAATCACCGATTTCGGTGACGATCAGTGGCGGGAAGCTTTCCAAGTCCTTATTACCGCCATCAATGAGGAAGCGGAACTCAACTTTTTCGGCCGGCTGTTCACCCGCGCCGAATTGCTCCAGGCACTGAAAGTGCGACTCCAGATACAGGAGACCTACAGGAAACATCCCGAAATTGACGACGAGGAAATCAGGGAACCGGTATTCATTACCGGCCTGTCCCGTTCCGGCACGTCAATTCTCTTTGAGCGACTGGCTGAGGACCCCCAACTTGGTCCGCTCCTCAGCTGGGAGATTGTCGAGCCCTGTCCGCCGCCGGAAGCGGCCTCCTACGAGACCGACCCCAGAATCGAGCGAACCGATAAGTTTCTGACACTTTATAATCGCCTGGCACCTCAGTTCCGCGCCATGCACGAAATGGGAGCGCGCATCCCAAACGAGTGTTCAGAAGCCTTTATCTACTCTTTCCACACGGAAAACCTGCCCGCCCGAGTTAATGTGCCCTCCTACCTGGCCTGGCTCAAAAGCCATGGCAACTGGCGCTATATGTACGACTACCACAAGAGATTCCTGAAACTCCTTCAATGGAAGAATCCCCGTCGACATTGGTTGCTGAAAGCACCGCCCCACCTGTGGCACCTCGATGAGCTTTTCCAGGCCTTTCCCGATGCCCGCGTACTTTATACGCACAGGGATCCACTGAGGGCCAATGCCTCCAATACGAATTTACTGGCGACACTATTCTGGATGAGAAGCGACAAGCCGTTCGAAACACGTAGCTTCGAAAGACTGCTGGCTCCCGAAGTCATGGCCGATGCACTCGACAGCATCGTCGGCCAGTTCGAAGCAGGCGATATACCTATCGAAAGGGTTATCAATGTCATGTACAAGGACCTGGTGGAAAGGCCTTGGGAAGCCATAGACGCAATTTATCGTCAAACAGGCCTGGAGTTGAGCACCGAGGCCGAGCGCCGCATTCGGGCATTTATTGCGTCGAAACAACAGGACAAGTTCGGTCGCCATCAGTATCGGACCGTTCAGGATCATGAGGAAAGGCAACTGCGCGAACTATTCACTCGCTACCAGCACTACTTCAAGGTACCCATGGAAGTTGAATAGTCATCGTCCAGGAATTTATAAATACTCCACACGAGGTTACCTATGAATAAGTCCTCCGAATCCCAGAAAAACGATGCTGAGGCGCTCGCAGTTCTGGATAGTTTTCTCGGCGTCATACGGGATTCGGTGAAAACCGCGCTTGACCGCACCTCGGCCCGCACACCCGTAGAACGAACGCTAGGCGTTCGCCATATTCTCGACAAAATCTCTCTGGCTCTTGCGGTGAGATTGCACGAGGCAGACCCCCTGCACCCGGAATTGACCCACATCATGCATCCCCACAGGAAGTTCGGGGGTGACAATATGGATGCCCTTTATCTCACCTCGCCGGTTGATGCGGGAGAGGTATACAGGCTTTACGGTAACCGGGGCACCGTCAGAAGTATCTCTTTTGTCGTTCAGGACAAAACGCCCAACTTTGCCGGGGGCATTACTGCTTCGCTGCTGGGCAAGGAGCTTGTTACCGACAACAATGGAGACTTCGAAATCATCATTGGCGGGGACCGTCGCTCTGAAAACTGGCTCGACTTAAAGCCAAATGCGGATCGACTTATCGTCCGCCAGTTTTTTGGGGATTGGGAAAACGAAAAACCAATGGAGTTGATGATGGACAGGCTGGGTCGGCCCGTCCCACCGCCGTCTGTCAGCGCCGAAAAAATGCACGAACACATTCGCGAAGCCGCAAACCTGATCAGCAATGAAGTGATTTTCTGGGAAGACCTGATGGACCTGTTCAGGAAGCAGCCCAATCGATTCCTGGATTTTCTGGATACCGTCGGCGGTGACATCAACGCCACCCCTGGAGGCAGGCCTTACAGCGGCTTTTGGTCTATCCCGGAGGATTCAGCCCTGGTTATCAGGGTCACTCCCCCGCCAGTGGCGGAATTCTGGAACCTGGAATTCAACAACCCCTGGTGGGAAACCCACGACTACCGGTATCGGCTGACCGGCACGAATTTGTACTATGCGCAGCTGGAAGACGATGGCGAATTGATCGCCGTCGCGGCCCACGACGACCCGGGCGTGCCCAACTGGCTGGACACCGCCGGCCTGACCCAGGGCATGACGAGCTTTCGCTGGATGGGCACGGACGGGTCCCCGGAACCCTCCTGCATTCTCGTAAAGCGGAACAAACTTTTTGACTGCCTTCCCGAAACCATCAAAACCATTTCACCGGACCAGAGGATGATGCAGATTCAGGGGCGTCGTCGGGGCATCTATAAACGTTTTGGCTACCTGTGACAGCGTTGTCACTGAGGCAGGGCCTAAAAACGTACACGGCAGCCTGAACTTTCAGACTCTTATCGGGAGGTCCGATATCGTCAGTCAGGTCATCGGGGCAGCAGGTTCAGCCCCGGCTCCCGGAGCATCGGGGGATGGTGTTTTCGGCCAGGTGGCCAACGCAGGAAAGGTGGTACTTTTCCTGGTTTTTAAGGACCTGTTAACAAGGGCACTTCAAGACGAGGTAATGCAATGAGCAGATCGCAAACAGGTCCGGGTTCGGTAACGTTCGACTACAGCGGTGCATCCGTCCTGGTGACCGGGGGCACCAGTGGCATAGGCGCGGCAACGGCGGCCGCCTATCGGGATGCCGGCGCGGCAGTTACAATCACCGGCACCCGCGGCGGTCCCGGCGAGTACGACGCCGATTTGTCGGATTTTCGCTATAAACAGCTGGACGTCACCGATCCGGAGCAACTGTCGAGAGTCGCAGAAAAAACGGACCGGCTCGATATCCTCGTGCATAGCGGCGGTGTCGGTCTCGCGAGCCTGGGCCTGGACGAATACGAGCCCGACAACTTCGAACTGGCGATACGCATGCACCTGACTTCGGTGTACCGATTCAGCCACCTCTGTCTCGACAAGCTCTCGGCAAGTCATCTACCCGGTGGCGCCTCGGTGATAGGTATTGCCTCCATGGCCTCCTACTTTGGCATCGAGGTGGTGCCCGGCTATGGCGCCGCCAAGGCGGGGCTGGTGCAACTGATGAAAACACTGGCCGTTGCCTGGTCGAGCCGTAACATACGCGCCAATGCCGTGGCCGCCGGCATGACCAGGACCAGACAGACTGCCGCGGTCACGGAAAACCCGGAGTATGGCGCACCTTTTCTGGAAAACACGCCCATGAAGCGATTTGGCGAACCCGGGGAAATCGCCGATGCCGTATTGTTTCTCACCAGCAGCGCGGCCAGTTATATCACCGGACAAACCATCAACGTCTGCGGCGGCTACTCCATTTCCGGCTAGGAGGGATTTCCCGATGGAGCGATTCAACCGCGAGACAGTTGGTACAATCCCTGGAGCGGCACCTGCGCGGCAGACATAGCAGAATCCGATACAAACTGAAACGGGACTTCGGTCTGGATGCATAGAAAATCCGGGAATGTTTCGTTTTTCTTTCCAAAGCTTCGACATCCGGCCCGAGGTCGAATGAAGCGGCAGCACGAGCATACGCCCTTTCACAATACGTACAGGGTTTTACGGCAACGCAGACGGAAAGCCCGTTCGATCCTCCACCACCGATAGCAGCACCTGTCCATGAAAGTCCAACACCTCGATCATATCAATATCCGCACCGACCGGCTTTCCGAGTCGCTGCATTTTTACGGAACCCTTCTGGGCATGACCGCGAAACCGCCACCGACAATGACAGACTATTCAAAAGGCGCCTATTTTTGCGACGACGATGGTCGCGCCATCGTCCACCTGATTGGCGCCGAACAGCGTGCGGAGAGCGTTAGCCCCGTGCGCGGCGCTGCCCAGAGGGGCATGATTGATCACTTTTCCCTGCGCGTTTCGGGCCGGCCGGAGACACTGAAACAACGACTCGAAGCGCAGGCTTTGGAGTACGAGGAACTGGATGCGGACGTTATCCGGACACTGCTGATTTTTGTGCGCGATCCCAACGGCATTATGGTGGAACTGGGTTTTCCCTGGAACAGTGATGGCGGGTGACGCAACGGCGGTTGCCCAGCCGCCGGCCCCAGCTCAAAACCAACCCTGACGAGAGGAGAGAAACGTGCCCGATGCCACACGCGTGCGCCTGATACGCAAACCGGATGAAAAGCTGACGGAAGCTGACTTTGGCGTTGAAAAAATTCGTTTAAAAACCCCGTCTGACGCCGAAGTTCTGGTCCGCGTCCGCTATATATCCCTGGACCCCTACCTCGCCCCCATGATGCGCAGCTGGCAGGGACCGGACCCGGCCTGGGAACAGGGCATCATCGTCGGCCGAATGGTGGGCAGGGTGCTCGAAAGCCGCGATCCCGCTTTTAGCCGTGGCGACTGGGTAGCGGGCCCCGGCCACTGGCAAAGCCACGAACTGTGCCACGGGTCGAACCTGCGCAGGATCGACGTGGAAGAGGGGGTGCCCGCCCCGGCCTTCCTGGGGGTGATGGGCTCATCCGGTCTGACGGCCTGGGTGGGCATCAATCGCGTCCTCCGGGTTTCCGCCGGCGAAACCCTTACCATTTCTTCCGCGGCGGGCATCGTCGGCGGTATCGCGGGCCAGCTGGCGAAACGGCTTGGGGCCCGGGTCGTGGGTATTGCCGGTGGTCCGGCAAAGTGTGCCAGCGTTGTGAGTGAACTGGGTTTCGACGCCTGTATCGACTACCGGAACCCGGAATTTTGGAGCGAGTTGAAGAAAGCCGTCGGCCCGGGTATCGACGCCCACTACGAAAATGTCGGGGCCCCGATCCTCGATCCCGTCTTGAGTCTTATGCGGGAACGGGGTCGTATCGCGCTCTGCGGATTGATCGCCCATTATCTTGATGACGAGACGATCTGTTTGAAAAATTTTCGCAAGTTGCTGACCAGCGGGCTGAGTATCCAGGGGTTCCGCGTCTTCGACTATCAGAAAGAAACGGACACCGCCCACGGCGAGTTGCGTGCCGCCCTGAAGTCCGGCGATCTCGCCCTGCGAGAGACACTCACCAAGGGCCTGGAAAATGCGCCCCGCGCCTATCTCGACATGCTGGCTGGAAAAGGCATGGGTAAATACCTCATCGAACTGGACGATGACCCCGGTTGAGTGCCGTAGCGCCCTGCGCACAAACCGGGGAACAAGGCGGATAACAGATTCCTGACGAGCTGGAATTACTCACCCCGGCCGGGTGTCGGGCATATCGACAAGATGAGCCGACAGGTCCCCCACCATATCAAGCAGGGAATAGTCCCGAAAGCAGAATCGCCAGTCCCCGTCGATGTGCTCAAATTCATCCCGGTAACGCCCCGCGGCGATCAACTGCAGGGGGAAATTCTCGGTTGCCTGATAAACCGTATAGTATGAGCGCACCTGGGCGCGGCCAACTCGGTCATCCATATCGAGAATCACATTGGTGACAACGTGCCGCGTTCTGGGTGTACCGCAGGGATAGAGGCGTACCACCCTCCGCCAGAGAGCCAGTAACTCTTCGGAATTGATTAATTCTTCCTGGCCGAGCACTCTAAGCTTTGCGTGACGAAACAGCGCCGCAGCCCCTTCAAGATCGCCGCTATCGATCAGTTCCGCGTAGAGGAACAGTAGTTTTTTAATGGCCTGTTCGCTTTCCACTACCTTGTGTCTCCCTCCAGACTCTTCAGTTCCGATAACCCGGGTCCAGCCTGTCCATCTTGCGGCGAAGTATAGGCCAGGCACTGTCGCGCAAAAAATCGTACATTCCGTTGGCCGTGGCGGCCGTATCGGAAATCACTTTGTCTTCCGGAAGGATGACACCCTTCCGGCCGGCCGCCAGGGCCATCACCTGGGTATGGCAGGCCCGCAACAGCAGGAAGGCTCGCATCAGGGCCATTCCAACGGTGCTGCCCAGGGTAAGAATGCCGTGGTTGCGCAAGAGCATATAATGTTTGTCGCCAAGGGCCGTCAGCAGGCGCCCGGCTTCATCTCCTGCCAGGACCGGTCCGCCGTAATCGTGGTAAGCGATATCGTCGCGGATGAGCATGGCATTTTGGGTCAGGGGCAGCAAACCCTCCTTCATGGCGGATACCGCCTGTCCCTCGGGGGTATGCAAATGAACGACGCAGTGAGCATCTTCCCGGCTGCGGTGTATGGCGGAGTGAATGGCAAAGCCGGCCCTATTGATGGGCTCGGCTCCACCCCGCACCTTGTTACCCCAACCATCGATAGCGACCAGGGAAGAGGCCGTGATTTCCTCGAACAAATGGTCGAGAGGGTTGAGGAGAAAGTGTCCCTCCGTACCCGGAAGCCGGGCAGAAATATGGGTAAAGACGAAATCGTCCCATTCGTAATAGGCGGCAAGCCGGTAGGCGCAAGCCAGGTCAAGGCGTAATTCCCACTCCTCCGGCGAAACCGTACCTCTCAGGCTATTGGCTTGCGAGTCCATGGGTCGTCGCTAACTCTCCCGGAAAGGCCTACCAGTGCCCGGTATTGGGCATGGATTGCCAGGGCTCGGCCGGTGGCAGCGGCTCGCCCCGTTGCAGTAATTCGATGGAAATATTGTCCGGGGAACGAACAAAAGCCATCCTGCCGCACCGGGGCGGACGATTGATGGTGACGCCCGCATCCATCAGGCGCTGGCAGATATCATAGATATTGTCGACCCGGTAGGCGATATGGCCGAAATTGCGCGCCTCGCCATAGGGCGGTTCCGGATCCCAGTTGTAGGTGAGTTCGATTTCCGGGCGGTGCTCGGCGCGGGCACGATCGCCGTCTCCCGGCGCGGCCAGGAACACCAGGGTAAAACGGCCCTCTTCCACCTCGTGACGGCGGGTTTCCACCAGACCCAGCTTGTTGCAGTAGAAATCCAGGGATTTTTCCAGGTCCGAGACCCGGACCATGGTGTGCAGATATTCCATCGATCTTTACTTCCCGCTTGACCCGATCATTTGGGTAGTGGTCTGTCCAGGGCATCGCTCAATGTCTCCATCAGGTCGTACCTGGACTCGAAACCCGTATTGCGTATTTTGCTGTCGTCAAAGAGCGTGTGGGTGCTCAACACCTCGACACTGAATCGCGTCAGCGGCGGATTTTTGCCCTTGGGATAAAGCACCTCCATAAACCAGGCAATCATCATGGCGGCTCTTTTGGGGATATTGACGAGCTTCGTCTTGCGATCGAGTATTTCGTCCATGGCTTCCTTGACCTCGAGCCAGGACGTATCGTAACCCTTGACCAGGAAGATTTCCGGGTCGCCGACATCAATGCCGTGCAGATGCACCATGGCACGTCCCACATCCCGGGCATCCATGCAGGAATAGCGCCACTCACCGCCGTCGATGACCGCGAAATTGCCCTTCTCGTGGGCCTGCAGCATCGCCGGCAGCGCCGAGCTATCCCGTTTCCCGAGCGTATTCGACGGGCGCAATATGATCAGTTCCATATCGCTGCCATCCACCAGCTCCATCAGAAGCTGCTCCCGCTCACAGGCAATGCGACTGTAGCTGTATTTGGGCCTGGGCGGGAAACTCTCGTCGATGGGCTCGGGGGGTCGGTCGAACCCGTAGGCCATCACGGTACTGAGCTGGACAAAGCGTTTTGCCTTCGCCTTTTGTGCGGCCCTGAAAATCCTGGCGGTCAGGTCAATTTCCACCCGCCGACGCTGATCGTCGGAAAGGTGCATCCGGGTTTCCGCCACGCAATTGTAGACCGTGCATCCGGCATCGATCACTTCCGCCAGAGCATCGATATCGTTAAAGTCTTTCCTGGCAATTTCCACCGGCAATGTCTCGAGAAAGCCACTGTCGCTGGTCTCCCTGAGAACGCAAAGGACATCGTGCCCCGCCAGTGTCAGCTGCTCGGCGGTATGGCTGCCCAGATAACCTGAAGCGCCGAAGACGACTGTTTTCATTGTTTCTCCTTACCCGTTTCCCGGAAAATATTGGCGGCGCCACCGGGCCACTATCCATGCTAGTGGGCCATGCGTGAAAT
>DGNJ01000110.1:5069-5201 GCA_002388905.1 Cellvibrionales bacterium UBA4495 | reverse complement strand
CGTTCAAATTTTTCCTTAGCCATTGCGAGCGTCTCCTCGATTGGGGCTTACCATCTATCTTTTGCGTAAACTACCCGGACCGCGCAGGCCCTGGGAATCTGGAGCTCATAGGCGGATTTGAACCGCCGACCT
>DGNJ01000110.1:4537-4968 GCA_002388905.1 Cellvibrionales bacterium UBA4495 | reverse complement strand
TCTACCATTGAACTATACCCGCCTTTTTTCACGTTAAACCCGCCTTCCGCCATAGACGCCAACCAGCGGCGCCACAATCAAATGTTGGTGCAAGGGAGGATTATTCGCCATCTGCGATGGCTCACCCTCCGGGTCGGCTCTCTGCGTTCGCCGCTCCCCGGTTCCGCTCGCAGCCTCTTCCTCGGCTGCCGACACCCCTTGCTCCGATGCCACTATCAAATTTTGGTGCAGGGGGGAGGATTCGAACCTCCNNCTTTGGCCACTCGGGAACCCCTGCCTGAAACCAATTGCTTGCTGCCCGCGCGGCGGCGCCAGCGGCCCGACACACCCGTGCAAAAGGGCGGGTATTTTCCTTGCTCAACCCGGCAATGTCAACACAACGGGATGGCCGGATAGCATGTTTTGAATATGGAGCTGGCGAGAGGAGTCGA
>DGNJ01000110.1:0-4526 GCA_002388905.1 Cellvibrionales bacterium UBA4495 | reverse complement strand
TACCAACTGAGCTACGCCAGCATATTGCCACGATTTTCGGGATGCGGGATTCTATTGGAACTGGAGGCGGGAAGCAACTGTCTGGCAACTTGTCGTCCGAAATTGCCGGTTAACGCCGTCCGGGTCACGCGCGATTACCGGCATTTGGTCGGCATCGGCGGTCTCTTCACCGGGAATCAAGACCCAGAACCGGCGCCTGAGCTGGGGAACTTCATGCAGGCTTACACTGTACCCTTGGTCCCGGAGTTGGTTGCGATAGCGCAGGGCATTTTCCCGGTCATTAAACACCCCCACGGAGAGAATGTCTTCAATATCTCCGAGCGTGGCGGCGAAATGGTCGATATTGTCGGCGCGCAGCCTTTCCCTGATTGCCCGGGCTGCGGCCTCGGCCCTTGGCATCGGCAGATACACCCAGTGTTCGACGGCAACCTCCCGGGCTCGGCTGACAACCCGGATTTCCGTCGCACCCCCGAAGCGCTCCCGGAGAGCCCGGGCCCGGGCCTGCTCTTCGAGCGGACCCAGGAGCCAGCATGTCGACCGTTTATCCGGAAACGACGGCCAGGACAGTTCCCGTTTTGGCACCGCCAGGGTAACCAGTTCTGCGACCGGGAGATCAGGCGGCACCAGACCGGAATCCGGCACGCTTTCTCCCAGAAATCGTATGGCTTCAGGGGTTGTTTCGCCGCGTCCTTCAGGCCTCATCGGAGATGAGTTCTCATCCGGGACGGTATACCAGAGCCACAAAACCGGGTTAGCCAGCACGAGGGTCAGGGCTATCCAGCGAATCAAAGCGGCTGCTCCCCTGGCGGCAGAACGATTTCAAGCCCTTCCATCACCATATCCGGTGCCTGCCAGGTTTCGGTGTCCGCTTCCAGCCACGGCACAAGCACGGAGGCATCACCGCCCGTCAGGTACAGCACCCGGGCACCGGAGACGGCCAGCGCCTGGCGGATCACACCAATGGCGCCTGTCAAAGCGCCGTGGGAAACCGCTTCAACGGTGGACCGGCCCGGTGCCAGGGAAGCCTTGTCACGGGACTCCACCCTTACTCCCCAGGTGCTCACACCCAGGCTCGAAGCCATCAAACGCAGGCCCGGGAGAATGTAGCCGCCCAGGTGTCGCCCTCCGCCGTCGACCATATCCACTGTCAGGGCAGTTCCCGCACTCACCACGACCAGGGGGCGGCGACAGCGTTGCCAGGCGGCGACGGTAATCAGCCAGCGATCAACCCCCAGCTGGCCGGCATCCATGTAGCCACAGCGAACACCGCCGGCGCCGTCGACGACTGCCGCGAATTCCGGCACTACTTGCCACCGGGCCCAGGCCCAGTGCTCGACGTCAGCGCGTAAAGACCCTACCACGGATGCCACCCGCACTCGTCTCACAGGATCCGCCAAATGTGCAACGTTCGCCAGGCCCTCTCTTGTAGCAACACTGCCGGCATCCCTTGTCTCACCGTTTTCCGTGAGCCGCCATTTGATACGCGTATTGCCAATATCCAGGTCCAGAATCACTGCGCGCCCCGCAGGGAAATTTCGCCACCGCTGAATTCCTGAACCTGGCCATTTATCTCGAGCTGGAGGGCGCCATTGTCGGCGACTCCCGCCGCCCTTCCGCCTATTTGCCGGCTGGGGGTCGCCAATGTCACGGCTTGGTCCCTTAGCGCATCATTGGCCTGCCATTCTTCCCGGTATTCCCGAAAGCCTGTGGCCGGGAATTTCGCCAGTAACGGGATGATCTGCGCCAATAATCCGGCCGTCAGGCGGTTTCTCGAAACCGGACCCATTTCGGTTACGTCGGCCCAGGGTTGATCGATTGGGGCGGCGTCGGTGCCGCTCATGCCGACATTGAGGCCGACACCGATCACCAGCTGACACAGGTCCGATGGGTCTCCCTGCATTTCGACCAGAATTCCGCCCAACTTCTTGCCACCGAGAAGTATGTCATTGGGCCATTTAAGGCGACAGGCATCGGAGCCGGTGGCAGCAACAACGGCACGTCTGACCGCCACGCCCACGGCAAGGCTCAGGCCCTCTACAACGGCGGCACCGTTCTCGAAATTCCAGCCGATGGAAAGGTAAAGATTGCGACCGTAGGGGCTGACCCAGGATCGCCCGCGCCGGCCGCGGCCTTGAATTTGCCGCTCAGCCAGGCACACGAGGCCATGAAAGTCGCTACTGTGACGTTGCTCCATAAGATAGCTGTTGGTGGACGCCAGTTCATCGTGCACCTCCACACGACTGATCGCGCCACGGACTTCCCCGTGCAGGAGCCCGGTGATTCTTGCATGACTGAGCAGGTCCAGCCCCCCCGGGATCCGGTAACCCCTTCCCCTGACTGATTCCACGGAAATGCCACGATCCTCCAGTTTCTGCAATTGTTTCCAGATCGCCGCGCGGGAAATACCGAGACTTTCGCCCAGGTCTCTGCCGGAGTGAACACCACCGTCGGCCAGCATTTCAATCAAACGCCTTTCTGTCATAGCTTGAGCCCTATCGTTTCCATCGCCCTTCGGCCAGGCCCCCTCAGGCTTTATCAAGGCACCATTATGGCGCCAATGCCGTATCTTGGACAGGCCGACTGGCGAGCCGGACGGGCCCTGTGCTTAACTGATCTGAAAGCCAACGTGTCGGTGTATCCCGTGAGCCTTCTTTTTTACTCGCCACCCACGTGCTTGCGCCATGAGATGCAACCCAGCCACCCGGAATCGCCGAAACGGCTGGACGCGATCAGAGACCGCATAGCCAGCATCGACTGGCAGGGACGACTGCTGGTGCGCGATGCCCCGGCTCTTGCCATGGAGAGACTCTATGACATACATCCCGAACATTACGTCAACCTGATACTTGGACTGAGCCCGGGCGAGGGTCTCGTTGCCCTGGATGGCGACACCTCGATCAACAAACATTCATTGACTGCTGCCCTCGATGCCGCCGGTGCAGGCTGTGAAGCCGTCGAACAGGTTCTGCGCCGGCAGGGGGACCGCGCTTTTTGCTCCGTGCGTCCACCAGGGCATCACGCGGAATCGACACAGGCCATGGGGTTCTGCCTGTTCAACTCGGTCGCCCTCGCAGCCCAGAGAGCTCTGGACCTGGGCGCCGACCGGGTAGCCATTATCGACTTCGATGTTCATCACGGCAACGGCACCGTGGAGATTTTTCAGGACCGCCCGGAAGTGCTGGTTTGCTCATCCTTTCAGTACCCCTTCTACCCCGGCCGCCACGACAGGGTCAACCGCGAAAATATCATTCTCAACCCGCTTTCGGCGGGCACGGGCGGCGACGAGTTCCGGCGTACCGTGGAAAGTTCCTGGCAAAAGGCTGTCGCTCGCCACCGGCCGGATGTGATTCTGGTTTCCGCCGGTTTCGACGCGCACCGGGACGACCCGCTGGGTGGTCTTGACCTTCTGGAAACGGATTTTCAATGGGTTTCGGAATTGATTGTGGATATGGCCGAGCAGCACTGTGGGGGCAGGGTGGTATCCCTGCTGGAAGGAGGCTACAACCTGCCGGCACTGAGCAATAGCGTGGCGGCGCATCTCCTGGCTCTGGCGGCATTGTAAGCAGTACGGCCAATAAAGCGTTCCCCGGGGACCTGGCGAGTGTATTGGGTATCGCCCGCCATGGAAGGAGGGTGGATCTGTCATGCAGGACGCAATGGCAGATCAGATCAGCGCCAGTTGCCCAACAAGTTGCCCGGCACACAGTAAAACGCCCTGGGAACATGCCCCACGATCGAGATGCGTACTTTGGGTACCAAAATTGGTCGGGGCGTTTATTTTAAAAGCCTGGCGAAAGCTGGCCCCGTGACCAACGGGAACGCTTTGGGTCGAGACGGCCCCGCGCAGCGCCTTGGGTCTGACCTACGTAGGTCATCGCCTCGCGGACGCCATCATCGAGGCATAAAAAAACTCCAGCACCTTTCGGGTACTGGAGTTTTCTATTTAGAAGCCTGGCGATGACCTACTCTCACATGGGGAGGCCCCACACTACCATCGGCGATGCTTCGTTTCACTTCTGAGTTCGGAATGGGTTCAGGTGGTTCCAAAGCTCTATGGTCGCCAGGCAAACTGGTATGAATCCGCAGCGCTTTTCCAACCCGGGCCTTCAGGCACGGATATGCGGGCTGCGTCTTCAAATAGGGTGTGAATTGATTGAAGCTGGCCGGTTTTAGTGCCGGCAATCAGGATAAGCCTGTATCTGTCACACAACTGTCGCAACGGTTGCGCACAATCATCTCTGTTATATGGTCAAGCCTCACGGGCAATTAGTACTGGTTAGCTCAACGCCTCACAGCGCTTCCACATCCAGCCTATCAACGTCCTAGTCTTGAACGGCCCTTCAGGGGACTCGAAGTCCCGGGGAGATCTCATCTTGGAGGGGGCTTCCCGCTTAGATGCTTTCAGCGGTTATCCTTTCCGAACATAGCTACCGGGCAGTGCCACTGGCGTGACAACCCGAACACCAGAGGTTCGTCCACTCGGGTCCTCTCGTACTAGGAGCAGCTTTCCTCAAATCTCCAACGTC
>DGNJ01000118.1 GCA_002388905.1 Cellvibrionales bacterium UBA4495 | reverse complement strand
GAAAGATAATTTACGTTATCAGCTGCTTGCCTTTCGCTTGGACGTGATCCGTGGCGGCGTTGGCCGACTCAGCAAACCTGTCCATGGCTTCCTGGGCGCCGGCTGCCATACTGTCCGCGGTCTGGTGTGCGGTATTGCCCCTTTTGGTTTTTGTCATTACTTTTCTCACTGAAATCGTGCCGTGAAAAGGGCCCGGCCCCGGCGGGGGCAAGGGCGGGTCGTGCTACTGCCGGTGCAGAAATTAATTTATCGTGTCCGACGATCCTTGTCCGTACGTTACCCAACAAGGAAGGACCTGCCGGAAAAAATTCATTGAGCAAGACGGTACCTTTTCGCCTTCGGGACTCGTTGCCGGTTGCAAACCAGTGACCCCGAAGTATCTGCCGGAACGAGGATGCCGAGTCCACAAAGATTGAGGCTGCGGGATTCGGTTTGGTACGCCATCGCACCGACGGTGTTAGTGGTACTGCATAGTATGGCAGTACGTTTTCAACCAACACCGCGAGCGCCATGTATTCATATATGCGGCGGCGGCTGCTCTCCGTCCAATGGATATTCGTATTGACCCACCCAGGAGACAACCCGTGAAAACCTTAGCAGACGCGCCGATTTCCGTCGCGGACGGCGGGGGTGTCCCGGAATCNNCGACTATCACGAATGTAAGACCCGGAGCTGTTGCCGTGACCGGGCTGTTGATACTGATGATTCTGACAATACTGTACCTGGCACGCGACTTGGTGCTCCCGGTTGCGATGGCAGTCGTTCTGAGTCTTGTTTTCCTGCCGCTCGTGCGCCTCATGAAAAAGATATACATTCCTTCCTCCCTCGGCGCCGGAATCGTCGTACTGGGGTTGATGACGGCCTTTCTCGGCGGAACCTATCGCCTGGCCGAACCCGCGAACAGCTGGCTCAGTCAGGCGCCCCAGGGGCTGCGTGAAATAGAGTTAAAGCTCCTGAGCATTTCCGGAGCGGTCAAGGATGCGGCCTCGGCCAGTGCGCAGGTGGAAGCGATGAGCAAGCAGATGGCCGGTGGGAGCAGCGAGGGGGAGGAGAGCCGGGAAGTCGTGGTAAAGGCGCCGACATTCGCCTCGACGGTGGTCGAATACGCCAGGGAATTCGCGTTTATTACGCTCAGTACTCTGGTGCTGCTCTATTTCCTGTTGGCATCCGAGGATATTTTTCTGCGCAAAACCATTGCCGCCACACCCCTGCTTTCCGACAAAAAGCGTGCGGTGGATATCGTGCAACACGTTGAAACCGAGGTGTCGACCTACCTGCTCACGGTGACGATGATCAATATTGCTCTCGGCTGTATTGTTGCGCTGGTAATGTATTTTATGGGCGTCCCAAATCCAATGCTTTGGGGTGTCATCGCCGGCGCCCTCAACTTCATTCCCTACCTCGGCGGTATTGCCACGACCGCCATTCTGACGATTGTCGGGTTGCTCAGCTTTGACGAGCTGTGGCGGGCGGCTCTGGTGCCCGGCGTTTACTTTCTTCTGAATGCAATGGAAGGATACTTGCTGACTCCTCTTATCGTCGGCAAGCGCATGAATCTCAATCCCGTTATTATCGTGCTTTCCGTGTTGATGTGGGGGTGGATGTGGGGCATTCCCGGAGCGCTGCTTGCCGTCCCGATTCTGGTTATCGTCAAGGTCCTCAGCGATCGTGTCGAGCGCCTCAACGTATTCGGCGATTTTCTCAGCGGCTAGAGCCGGATATTGCACGAGTACGCACCAAAGTTCGCCTACAGCCAGTAGGCGCCGAGCCGCGCGACCCACTCCTTGAGTCGGATCAGCACGCCCCGTTTGCGCCAGCGCTCCCGCGTGATGGCTTCGGACTGCGCCAGGTCGGCCGCGAACATTGCGGCCATCTGCGCGGCAAAATCACGGCCGATGATGACGGCATTGATCTCATCATTGTGCAGGAAGCTGCGCCAGTCCAGGTTGGTCGAGCCGATGGTGCACCAAACGCCGTCGATGCAGGCGCTCTTGGCGTGCATGATCGCGCCGCGGCGCTCGTGGATATGCACCCCGGCCTGCAGCAGTGTCGAATAATACGAACGGCCAAGATGGAAGACCGGCCCGGAGTCGGAATTGCTGGGCAGGACCAGGCGGACGTCGACGCCCCGGCGCGCTGCCTCGGTCAGTGCATCGAGCAGCTGCGGGTCGGGTGCGAAGTATGCGATTGTCAGGTGCACCTCGTGCTCGGCATGGCCGATTGCCGACAGCAGTGTCAGATAAATCAGGCTGTGGGGGTCGTCGGGGCTACTGCCGATCGCGCGCACGATCTCGGCGCCCTGGGCTTTGAGTGCGGGAAAGTAATTCCGCTCCGCCAGGGGCTCGCCCTTCTGGCGGGCCCAAGTGTCCAGAAACAGCTTTTGGAATTCGGCAACCACCGGGCCTTCCATCCGGATATGCGTGTCGCGCCAGCCGACGGTCGGATTGTCGTTCTCGCGCGTCCTGCGGGCACGCTTGCCGGGAGCGCTCGAGTAGGTGTCGCTGATGTTGATGCCACCGGTGAAGGCGATGCGGCCGTCAATTAAAAGCTGCTTGCGATGATCGCGGTTGTTCAACAGCCAGTCGGCACGGTTGCCAACCAGCGGGTTTATCGGATTGAATTCCAGCACATGGATGCCGCCGTCGCGCAGCCGTTTGATGAAGCCCGGGCGGTTTAGGACGCCGCCGATACTGTCGTAAATAATGTTGACCTGGACGCCTGCGGCCTGGCGCTGCAACAACAGGTCGGAGAACGCCTGGCCGGCCTCGTCGTCGTCGAAGATGAATGTTTCAAGATTGATGTGGTCCCGGGCGCCTTCGATGGCGACGAACATCGCACGGTACGTGTCCGGCCCGTTCTGCAGCAGCGTCAACTTGTTGCCCAGCACCATTGGGCTGCCAGCATTGACCGACTGCTCATAGGCCAGGTGCTTCCAAAGCACATCTGACGAACCATGCGAGCCCTCGAGGCGCTGGAGGATGGCATCGCTCATGATGGCGGACACCGGACCCCCCGCGCCCTCGAATTCGACCTGCTGTGCGTGTGGAACGGCGCGGTCGCGCCGCGAATCGGGCAAAGATGCGCAGCTTGTCAGAACCGCCAGGGCCAGGCCGGCCCCCAGCCATGCGTTTGTCGTCTGGATAATCATCGGAATTGCCTGAGGTTTGCCGCCCAGGCCCGATGCGATGCATTGAGCGGCGCGTCGAGCCTGCGCTTACACGACCGTAAGGGCCTCAGGAGGGGCAGGCATGCCTTCTTCGCCGGCGTGCTCATCAAGTTGTCGTCGCCCTCGTGGCGGATGGCGGCGCCGTGGTCACCGCAACCTTTGGCGGGATCACCGTGTAAAAGGTGCTGGAGGCCATGTCGGATGCGGAGGTCGGCGGTGCGGGAAAATTTTTGTTCATGACAATCTCCAGACCTGTCGGCCTGCGAAATCGCGAGGCGCCGGGATCGGTTAGCCTACGAATGATAGCGCTTGGCCGGCGCGTTGGCGCACTAGTCTTTTATCAATCTGATGAGTTAGAATAATGGCGGCTTCGGCAGTACAGCTCCGACGAAACTCCACAAAAAATCTCATCTGACATTCCTGTGAATGGGGAATGCAGGGAGGCTTTGCCGAAAAAATCATCAGCCACCCCCGCATAAACACGATGATAATTTATGCCCATTTTGGTTCCGGCGAAACGCATGTCCGTTCGTGCCCCCGGTGGCAGAACTGGTAACTGTTTCGACCGTTTTCCTTGGTGGTGTACATGGCGGCATCTGCGTTCCGCATTAAGGTGTCGGCATCTAGCCCGTTTTCCGGGTAGACGCTGATGCCGATACTCAGGGTCACCTGGAGTTCCTGACCATCGATAATGCGCGGCTGAGCGAACCTGGCCAGCAACTTTTCGGCAACCTGGGCGGTATCCTGCCTCGCTTCGATTTCGGTCAAAAGGATAACGAATTCATCGCCGCCGTGACGGCTTACTGTGTCTGTGGCACGCACACAGGCCACGATGTCCGCCGCAACTTCTCGCAGCAAATGATCGCCGACTGCATGGCCAAAGGCGTCGTTGATTTGCTTGAAATGATCCAGGTCCAGGAACAGCAGCGCAACTTGCTTGCGGTGCCGTTTGGCCATACCGATGGCGTGAGTGAGCCGATCCATCAGCAGCACCCGATTGGGCAGGCCGGTGAGGAAGTCGTGTTGGGCAAGATGGCTCATCTTCTGTATCACAGCCCCTGATTGGCGGGCATCGTGAAAAACAATTACCGCACCGGCCATCTTTCCGAGGCGGTTGTAGATGGGCGCCGCGGAATCCTCAATCGCCATCTCGGTACCGTCGCGGCGGATCAGTACACTCCCCAGGGCCAGTGCCACGATCCGCTCCTCACTGATGGCCCGCTGTGCGGGACTCGTCGTCCGTTGTCGGGTAGTACCGTCGATAATAAAAAAGACTTCCTCGCCTGGACACCCACGCGCTTTTTCAGCCGTCCAGCCGGTCAGCGTTTCGGCCACCTTGTTAAGGTAGATCACCTTGCCTTTCGGGTCGACGACCAGTACGGCATCACCAATGGCGTCAAGCGTGATCTGTGCCATCTCTTCGAACGAGACATCACCGAAGGCACCCGTTAGAGATTCATCAACGCGCGGCGTATCCCTTGCCGTCCTGTTACGGACAACGTGGTCCCGCAGTTTGCGTATTTGTTGGCGGCTCCGGCTTTGTAGTGCCCGCACGCTGCCGGAGAGGTGATGAAATACCTTTCCTTCGCCGGCTGACTGTAGGCGCAAATTCCCTTGCCAGGCACAGGTGGGATCTTTCCGGGCGCTGCAGCCGTACCGCTGGACCGGTATGAGCAGGCTCAACAGCCGGTCGACAGGTCGACGCCGGATCCGAAATAGGGAGCTGTTGCATTGTGGGCATACAGGTCGCGTTTCGGACGGGGTGGCGCCATCACCCGGCCAGGATGTCGTAGTCATAGGTATGTTCGTTGCATTGACCATGATGACTATGTTAGATAGGCGACGCCGCTCGGTCTGTATGCTAACCCACACACAGCATCAAAGTGGTGGGCCGGGCTTGCTGGAATATGCAACTACCGGGAAAGAAAGGTCAGGGAGCCGGTCCCCGGAAACGGCAAAAATCGTTGCGGTTGCCTTGGCGTCCTGTCCAGTTCCTCGAAGGCGCTGGCCGCCTGCAACTTCCACCAGCAGAGTACGCAGGTCCGGTTCCAGTACATAGGGCAAGCGGCTATGCCGGCGTTTCACCGATCTCCGATTGCAGGCTGCCCTTTCGCTCCGGGAGATAAGATATGGGGTGCCAGGGCCTGGGGAAGCACACTAACCCCGCTCGCCACCGGTACCGTGGCGGCAGGTCCGCACTGATGCCGGGTTTGTGGAAAAAACGGCGTGTCAGAAAATTCGACGTCCGCCTCAGGCAATCCGTACTCCTCAGGGGCGGTCCGCTCGTGCAGGCCGCCAGGAGCGGGAGCATCACGAGAATCGCTATTTTCAAATCTTAGCGGAGATGTCGGTAATGCCGAGTATCTCGAGCAGAAGCACAATCACCAGCACGGTGACGACAACGCCGAGTGCCCCACTGCCAGCCGGCAAGTCCTGAATCCTGAGCGCCAGTTGCTGAAGCTGGCTGTCGGTCATTGCCGCCACACGCTCCGCGGCCAGTGCCGGACTGACACCTAAGGACTCCAATTGGTTGCGAACTTCCTCGCGGGCGATAAAAGATTCCACCTGTACTTTCTGTAGACCGCTCTCCCCCTGGACATAACCGAGCTCGGAGGAGACCAGGGCGGGGGTGTCCACCATGCCGGCATGGAGCGCCAGGGGGCTGGCGGCGATCAGGACGACGGACAGTAAACAGGTAATGGTTTTGTAAGTTTTCATGGCTATTCTCTCGTTGTTTTACCTCGGGGCTGCGAAGGCGCGATTGCTTTCCTCACCCATAGTAAGGCATACAGTATTGCTCAATGCCGCAGGCCCATCGGTGCGGCAGAGCACATAAAGGTTGACTCTTTATCGCTTTGCAGTCTTCGCGCGGCAAGTGAACAATTTACTACCGTGGATAGCTTGCGATCCATAAAAGCGCCCGGCCAGCCCCATCGGTGCGCCAGCGCACCGACCCTGTGCTCGTTGGTAGCTACTGTATACATGCCAGTCAAACCGATACTCGGCCATTTCGCAGGAGTACGGGGTTCCCCTGGGAATATTATGAAAGAACAAAAAAGCAACAAAGCTAACGATATAGTGGTCCTTTCCAGTAAAGCTAAGTCCATTTCCGGGCCAACACCTACAAAACAGGAACAAGCCGGACAACCCCAACCCGGTGGCAAGGTGAAAAAACAGTATTTCCCTGAAGTGATGAACAAGGATACCTTTGGTCCGCCAGGAACGAGCCACCTTACAGGCCAGGGATTTCGAGGCGAAGACCGTCTGGATCCCCGGAATACCGAGTGATTGTTAGGTGCCGACAGTCCCGGTAAAAAATTAATCGGCACCGCACACCATCCGCAATAGCCATCCGGTTATTGCGGCCAAAACGACCCATTTAGCAGGAAGTATCAGTATGAGAACCTACAAAAACACCCGCAGACGTGCCCTTGCATCGGCCATTGCACTGGCCATGGCGACCAGTGCCGGCAGCCTGGCGGCGACCGACCAGTCCGGCGATATCACCGAAGCCCGCCAGGAAAGCCGGATCTTGACGACCTATGCCCTGAATCGCCATCTGGATGGCCACGACATAAACGTCACCGTCGACGACGGTGTCGCTACGCTGACCGGCAAGGTCAGTGAAGATCTCAGTAAGGAGTTGGCCCAACAGATCGCTCTGGGTGTCAGCGGCATCAAGGATGTGGACAATCAGATCGAGGTCGATGCTGACTATGCCCCGCCAAAGCCTTCCGGTGAGCGAAGTTACGGCCAGGTAGTTTCCGATGCCACGATCACAGCCGCAGTGAAGTCAAAATTATTGTGGAGCAAACATGCCCAGGGCCTGTCCGTCAACGTGGAGACAAAGTCCGGCAAAGTGACGCTGCTCGGCACTGCCAACAGTTCGGCAGCGAAAGAGATGGCCGGTCTTCTGGCCAGCAATACCCACGGGGTTGAGGCGGTAGACAACCAACTGGCAGTGGACGAAGCAACGGCCACAATGACGGAAACGGCCAAGGAGACAACATCAGACCTGGGGCAGAGTATCTCCGACACCTGGATTACCACCAAGGTCAAGTCGACCCTGATGTATTCAAGCAATGTCAAGGGTTCCGATATTTCGGTTTCCACAAAGGATGGTGTGGTCACATTGAGCGGCAAGGTAGCCAGCGGCGCCGAGCATGCCCTGGCGGTCGAACTCGCCAAAAATGTGCGCGGTGTAAGGAGTGTGGAAGTCAAGGGGCTTAGCCATTCATAAGGACTGACTGGTTCAGGGGAGGCGGGCGGATTTCAGCAAACGATCCGTCTCCCTCTTGACCACGGCATAGCATTCGCAACTGAGTTTCTCGAGCTTGGGGCGGTCAATCACTTCAATGTGGCCGCGGCGGTATTCAATCACACCGAGTTTCTGCAGTTTTCCCGCCGCTTCCGTCACCCCCTCGCGGCGCACGCCCAGCATATTGGCGATGAGTTCCTGGGTCATGATCAGGTGATTCGTGGGCAGGCGGTCCAGGGAGAGCAGTAGCCAGCGGCACAGTTGCTGATCAATGGTGTGGTGGCGGTTGCACACTGCGGTCTGGGCCATCTGGGTGATCAGCGCCTGGGTATAGCGCAATACCAGCGACATTAAATGGCCGTGGCGATTAAACTCGTCAACGAGCCGTTGCCCCAGCAGTCGGTAACCACTGCCGCCGCTCTGAACGAGGGCGCGGCTGGAGGTGCTTTCGCCGCCCATGAATAGCGAAATACCCACCAGGCCCTCGTTACCCACGACGGATATCTCCGCCGATGAGCCGCTTTCCATCACATAGAGCAACGACACAATGCAGTCGGTGGGGAAATACACGTGGCGCATTTTGTCCCCGGCCTCATAGAGCACCTTGCCCAGGGGCATCGGCGTTTCTTCAAGATAGGGAAAAAGCCGTGATTGGACCTCAGCCGGCAATCCAGCGAGGATATGGTTTTGCGATGGTTGTAAAGCCAGGGACATTCGTTAACGCTGCCTTTTCACTCAAATGCTATATGTCAGTGTAGCTCATTTGCGCGGCCTAGCGTACGACGCCGTACATAAATTCTTTTTGTGAACATGGTTTGGGCGATACGATTGATGCCATGAAGCGGTCACCCTTGTAGAATGCTGGATTGGCAGATTGATAAGGCGGCACAGGAACGCACTATCGCGTCTTCGACGCGCGGGGCAGGGCTACGGCGCCCGGGGAGAAGTCCTTCGCAATGGATTGAATAATGTATTCGGAATCTATGGTGTTATGAGAAAGATCAAAGGGGTCAACCCCTGGAGCAATGGACTATCAGTTTCCCGGACACGCCATACATACATCCCTGTCGTCCCTCAATATTTCAATTCATCCCTATCGTCCCTGTAGGCTCGTCTTTGGCCATCCTGAGCACAGACGGTCCGGGAAAGTGATAGCCCACTGCTTTCTGTAAAGCCCTTGATTGGGGAGATTAACTTAGCTACTGCGTGGCTTCTGTACGTTATCGAACATTAGCAGGAATCGGTGTCAGCCCACTATTCGGAATCGGCGGTTACCAGGAGAGGATAGTTGCATAATTTTCAGGGCGAACTGTCCCCCGACGCGGGGTGACTCCACAGTGCAAGCGGCGGTGCGCTCTTATAAGCAATAACAAGCCATACGCCAGGCAAATAAAACCCGGCACACGAGGTGCTGGGATTATAGTGACCGGGGAGAGGGAAGAGACACCCAATGCGTCCTCGCGATCAACCCCGGTGTGTAGCGGGCAGTTATCTTCCGGCGTTCTGGGTGTCTTAACGCAGGCCGAGAAACGACAAGACAAATAGGACAATGACCACTGCTCCGACGATCCATACGATGCTGTTCATTAGCTTTCCTTTAGTGTTGTGGATTACAGGATCGATTCATGTGTTGAAATCGATCTACTGGATATCGATTTCTACGGTACTCGCCTTTGCCTGAACGATCTGTGCGAAAGCGCGCATAAAGCCCGATTCCTCTTTCCGCCATTCCGGAAATTTGGCATGGGAGCTATGCCCCGCGGCCTCGTGAACCCGAACGTCCGCGGTGAAACACAAAGCGCCCCATCAACGGCTTGACACTGATGCCGTGGAAGAGAATGGATAGTGTCACCGCGATCAACGTCAAGCCCAGCAGTTCAAGGGCGAGATCTTCGGGCAGACCATGCTGGATGGCGTACATCAGATAGTACAGAGAGCCAATGCCGCGAATGCCGAACCATCCCACCATCCCGCGTAACGGCCATGAGGTATGCGTTCCCAGCATACCAATAAAGACACTTATCGGGCGCGCCACCAGGAACAGGAACAGCGCCAGCCCCGCCGCACGCAGGCTCCAGGAATCGAGAAACAGCGTGCCGCCGATAAGCAGGACAAGCATCATCTCCGAAAGGCGCTCCAGGTGTTCCTTGAAGATCAGTGAGCCGCCGCTGACCGATGATGGGGGGCCGTCGTCCCGGCTGGCGTTGTCCGTTCCCGATTCAATCAAAGCCGGGCGTGGCCGATAAGGGGTGTCCGGCGTGCCGGCAAGTTTCAGTTCAGTCTGGCGCAAGCTCACCGCAGCGAAAAATACGGCCAGGAATCCCCAGGCATCCACGAGCAGGCTAAAGCCATAGGCCACACCGATGAGGCCAAGACCGAGAAAATTGTCCATGAGATTGTGATGGGGCGGAGAACCGCGCAACCTCCGTGCCGCGTGGGCCAGCGCACCTCCCGACACCAGCCCGATTGCGACACCGGCAGCGGTAGCCCACAGCACATCGACCAAAACCCAGCGCAAGCTGAATTCGCCAAGCTCGTGTAAACCCAGCATACCCAGACCCAACATCACGAACGGAAAAGCACTGCCGTCATTCATGCCCGCTTCGCAGGTCAGGGTAAATCGAAGCGGATCACGGTCGCCAAGGTGACGGGTTTGAACATCGGTGGCGAGCACCGGATCGGTGGGTGCGAGAATGGCGCCCAGCAGAACGCCGGCGCCCAGCGGCAGGCCGAGCACATAGTAAGCGAAGGCGGCAACCATGCCGACACTGACCGCCATGGATACCGATGCCAACAGGATTGGCGCACGCCAGCGGGAGAAATCAACAGGTGCTGGCATCTTGACGCCGGCGGAAAACAACGAGATCAGCACGACCAGTTCGGTGAGCACCTCGAGCAATGCGGATTCCTGGAGAGGGTTGAAGTGGAATAGATTCAGTACCGTGGGACCGAGCAGTAGTCCGAGCGCCAGGTAGAAAATGGCCGGCGTGATGGGCGAATGTCGAAGCACGCCTGCGGTCAATCCCCGCGCAAGCAGAAGGCCCCCGATGAGCAGGAACCAGATCGGGTCAGACACTATTCGTTGGCTTCATTGAATGTTCGTCTGATTGGAATCGAAGCTCAAGAGAGGATGGTTGTATAGTTTTCGATGCTCGCACCATAGCAGCCGCAGGATGCCGCCTCAAGTCCACCGCGATCGAGGATGGATATTTTGCCACGGCTGTAGCGGATGATGCCCTGCCGTTGTAACTTCATTGCAGCGATGGTCACGGCTCCCCGTTGAACCCCGAGCATGTCGGCAAGGAACTGGTGGGTGAAGGGCAAATAGTCGGTCGGCAGACGATCCTGGGCCAGCAAGAGGCCACGGGCCAAGCGGTTCCCTACATCATGAAAGCGGATGCAACCCGCAGTTTGTGACAGTTCCGCGAGAACGACGTACAGATAACGTTGCAGGATGCGACCTAATGCGGGGTGGCGATGCAGAGCGGCTTTCATTTCCCCGGTTATCATTTGCAGCGCCAGGCACGGGGTTTGCACAATGCCTCGCTGTGGTGCGCAATTGACACCCAGAATCAAGGCGGTGCCGAGCATGCCTTCATTGCCGATACTTTCTGTTTCAAAGGGGTCGTGTCCCGGTATCGTTTTAACCAGGGAAATGTTGCCCGTTAAAGGAAAGTAAGCATGCTTGAAGGGTTCGCCTGCTTCGCACAGTACGGTACCGGGCGCAAGTTCAACGCGTTCACACTGAGCCAGGACAGCCTCTCGCTCCATCCGTGGCAAACCGTCGATCAGGCGATTTCCGTTTTTCGAGTTAGAGGCGGGTTCGCCTGTTTCCTTCAATGTCATTAAGCGCTCCCGCAGCATGAATCAATCAGGCATTGCACCAGTGTCGAAATAACCAATTCGCCAGGGAAATGTGAACGAAAAGCGGGGGAACTTCTGTGCGTTAACCCACGGAGCCATCTTAAGCCACTGTTCACTCTGTCGTCTGAGTAGTCAATGAGAGTATTGCACAATTCGACGGAGATAGACGTAGAGCGAGAATGCTGTATTCGGGTCAGCTATCTACGTGTGATAACGCACAGATATAAGGTTTCTTAAAAGATACTATGTTTTTTTGACAGCCCGCAATTTTACGGGTTGTGCGGATTAGCAGAGGTTTCTATGGCCAAGTCATCCGGACAGCATCGGCATCCACAACAGCAGCAACCAAAACACGACCAATCGAAAAAAGGGCAACTCAAAAAATCCCAACAGCACCTGCCGAAACAGGCCATGCCGGGCAAGAACAATAACCGGAATAAGTGAAAAAGAGGAGATTGGAGTGATGTGGAGTACCGTGCAGAAAAACTGGACCGAATTCAAGATGAAAGTAAGGGCGGATCGGCCTGAAACCAGCGATGGACGCGTGGCCGAGAGGCAGGCGCTCAGCGCCGGCAAAAGGAACGCTGCCGGGAAAAAGGTCAGGCTTGTTTACTGGCCAACGACAAGAGTTGTCGCCGTCGAAGCTGAAGATTAATTTCCGCCTAACAAGTTCACTAATTGGCAATAGCGCCGCAGGAGACAGACATGAACTGGGATATTATTGAAGGTAACTGGACAAAATTCAAAGGTAAAGTAAAAGCACAGTGGGGCAAGCTGACCGATGATCGCCTTGATGTGATTGGCGGCAAGCGTGACCAGCTGAAGGGCGAAATTCAGAAGACTTACGGCATTACAAAAGACGAAGCCGAAAAGCAGATCAAAGACTTTGAAGAGATCAACAAAGGCTGAGGTTCCGTATTAACCCGGCACGAATTATCGCCGGGTTAGTAGTGTGTTGTGACACCCTGGTGGAGCAATATCCGAATTGCCGGCCGGCAGTGTCAAATCTTTCCCGTCAAAAACAAGACCAGCAGAACGAGTACGATAACGCCCAGGACCCCGCTGGGCATATAGCCCCACTCCCTGCTGTGTGGCCAGGCGGGAATGACGCCCAGCAGGGCCAGCACCACGATAATTAACAAAATCGTTGTCAGGCTCATCTCAAGTGCTCCATGAAATTGAAATTTTTGAGTTGTAGACATTAGCGTGAAAAAGGACTGACCTCAGTGCGCTATCGTACAGATGCAATGCCCGCCCACCTCTATAGTTGAAATTGTAAAAGAGTCAAAGTGACAAAGTCAGGCTTCAGGAAGGATAGATACCATGAAAACTTATCAACTCGCGGCGGTGGTGCTAATAGTTCTCGGCGTCCTTGCCCTTGCTTATGGCGGATTTACCTATACCCAGGATACTCACGAGACGAGGCTTGGTCCGCTCAGTCTGTCTGTCGATGATAGAGAGCGGGTTAATATTCCGGTCTGGGCGGGAGTTGGGGCCGTTGTGATTGGTGGTCTCTTGTTCTTTTTTGGTCGCTCTCCACGTTAGCCTCGAAGTTCGTCTGCATACTGCGTTACCTATAAAGGAGTACCAAAATGTACCAGTTATCCAACAGAAGTTTTAACGGGCGTGTGCGCGGTGCCTTGGGTTTGGCCGTGGCTATCGTTCTGTTAAGTGCCTGTGCTACGGCGCCGCTGGCGCCTACGGCTTCGCTGACAGCTGCCCGAGAAGCCATTGCCAGTGCCGAACAAGCAGGTGCGCGGCAGCATGCGGGCGCCGAACTCGATGAGGCGCAACAGCAACTTATTAAGGCGGAACGGTTCGTCAGCAACCAACAGATGATCGAAGCGGAGCGTTTCGCCCGGCAGTCGCGGATCGCGGCGGAGCTCGCGTCCGCACGAACTGAATCCGCCAAAGCGGCGGCAATCAACAGGGAAATGGACCGCGGCGCCGATGCCCTGATCGAAGAAATGCGTCGTACAGGAGATCGGCAATGAAAATTTTAACAACTCAAACTGTTAAGCGCGCAACCCGGTTTGGTGGACTGGCATTCTCGTCGCTGGTGATCGCGTCATGTGCCATGGCACCGGCAAGTCCCCAGGGTGCCGCGGAAGTGCGCAGCAAACTGACCGCACTGCAGAGCGACCCAAACCTGGCCGATCGTGCCCGGGTAGAGCTTAGGGAGGCGGAAGCAGCGGTGCGTATTGCCGAGCAGCCATTGCCAGAAGCCGATGCGGCATTGGGCGAGCACCGGGTTTACATGGCGGATCGAACGGTATCGATTGCCGAGGCCAAGGCGGCCACCCGGTACGCCGAGGATCAGCGCGCCCGGCTCGGTGAAGAGCGTGATGAGGCACGACTGCAGGCACGCACCCGCGAAGTTGACAAGGCCCGCGACGAAGCCTCCCGGGCCCGCAGCGCAGCTGATGCCGCACAGAGCTCAGAGGCGGAATCAGCGGCTGTTGCGGCGCGGCAGGCGGCGGAGTATCAGCGCCAGATCGATGCCTTGCAGGCGGAAATAACCGATCGTGGGGTGGTCCTGACACTGGGAGATGTACTGTTTGCGACTGGAAGCGCAGCGCTTCAAGGCGGCGCCGATAACAACCTCAACAAGCTGGTGAGCTTCTTGAACCAGTATCCCGAGCGACGTGTACTGATCGAGGGACATACCGATAACGTCGGTAGCGCCGACTACAACCAGGGGCTGTCCCAACGTCGTGCCGATTCGGTCAGGTACTACCTGACACAGCAGGGCATCGCTTCGCAGCGGCTCTCCACAGATGGCATCGGTATGGACCGGCCGGTCGCGAACAACGACACAGCAACCGGACGTCAGCAGAACCGTCGTGTCGAGATTATTATCGAGAACCCATCGTAACCCAAGTCAGCGGCTCGGATGCACTGACAAGCCAATGCGATTATAGATTCTCATTCAGAGGTGGACAGTGTGATGAATGACAACAGGTGTTTTTCTCCTCTGTCGGTGCGTAGCGACGGCACGAATCCGGCGATTGATTCGCCACAGCCACCACAGAATCCTTGTGGCGTGCAAGCGCCACAACGTCCGGCGTTAGCCGACTGGGAAAGTGAAGGGGGGAGTATTCCTCCTCTTGAGACCACCTTGCCTACCAATGACCGATGATCTTCATGGACTGTTTGAGGTTAGTTCCACGTCGAAACTCAGCAAAATTTGGCTAATCGGTTTGGTGCCGAATGACCGCCGGTCCGGTATTTTTGTGTCTGAAACTCCCGGTTTGGTCCAGATCGGTTTATTTCCCTTTCGGTGCCATCGCCATCCAGTTGTAAATTTTTGGCACCAAAATACTAACAATCTCCTTCTTGTAACGGCACTCTAGTGGGCCATGCGTGAAATA
>DGNJ01000004.1 GCA_002388905.1 Cellvibrionales bacterium UBA4495 | reverse complement strand
GACAAAAAATGACGCCAACCTAATGGCGCTTCTTGCGTTCGAGCCCGTTGTCTTCGAGCCCGAACCGCGCGATGTAATCGCGAAAGGTTTCCGCGATAACCTGTTTGTCGAGCCCGAATTTTTCCAGGGGAGGGAGAAAGTCACCATAGCGTTTTGGATCGCTGGCGGCGGTCTCCAGCCAACTGGCGATCATCCACTCATAATCCACGCTGAACGGAATATCGTTGCGGCGGTAACTCTCCCCAATGGCCTCCATGGGGTCTTCGAGAAAACGGTCGAAATGAATGTGCATAATTCTGGGATCATCCAGCCAGGGAGACGCCATGAGCCCATCGATTCGCTCCCACAGTTCCCGGACATAGAATGCCGGATCGATTTTGTAATCACCTCCTTTCCGGGAACTGAGAAGAAGGTCTCTCGCCACCAATGTATTGAGGACAAATTCCGCCGGGTGGCTGTGCACCCACAGACAGAGGGCATCCGGGTAGACTTCCAACAGCGAAGCCACCTCCAGGCGCTCTATCCTGGCTCTGCAGACCCAACGCGTGACGGGATTTCGCCACTGGAACTGCTGCAACAACTTCTTATGGAAACTGCAGGCCTGCCGGGGATTTTCCGGCAGATACATGGGTCGCGGGTTGGGAAGCTTATCGAGATGCAACGGATGCGACGTATGAAAGTCCAGGGCGGTCATATAATCCATCTCCGCCGCCGCCATTCCAGCCTGGTCCAGCTCGGGGTTTATCGATAATAGCAGCGGCACGGATTCCACTATCTTATCGACCTTTTCATTGGCCGCCTCCAGGGCCATAAGGTCGGCAAAGGGGTCGGACCCCGGCGGCGGGGAAGGCTGGTTAACCTCCCAAAAGGCAGGGGATCGCTGCCCCTCGTCCAGGGTCAGAAGCGAGGCTACATGACTGTTGGCGTAGGGAAGATGACCAAAGACAAAAAAAGGCTTGTCCACCGCTTGCCGAAGAATACCCGGTTCCTCGTGCCAATCCCGGGCCAGTTTCAGACGCTTGACCGCCATATCACGCAATTGCGCGCTCACGGCTTCGTAAGAGTCTTCGGGAACACCGCCGGCCACTTCGTTCAACCGTCGCACAAATCCCGCGAACCGCTCATGAATCCCGCTTTCGGCATACCGAGTCAGGCCCTGCGAGGCCGCTGCCTCATCGAGAAGCCGCTGCGGATCGAGAAGTTTAAGAGCCATCCATGCCCCCTTCTTTTGCAAAAATAGCCGCGAAACTCACAGTTTCTCCTATAAAGACACACATGGATTAATCGTATCCCAGGCTGCTTGTTCCGCATTTTTTATAATGATAACGATTTACGGTCAGTGTAGCCCGATAATTGGTTTAAGTCAGCGACTTGAGTCCGGATTCCGGCATTTTATCGGCTTTGCCGGTGGATGGGGGCGAGGCGAAGCGGTCACGGGGCGCGCCTTGACGGGCAGCTTTCCTGGGAAGGGAAGTCAATCGCCGAGGGTCTTCAGGAGGTGCTCGGCCAGATCGTTGTTGTAACGCGCGACTATCCGCTGCGAAAGGAAGAGGGCCGGCAGTTCGACAAGGGTGATGGCGAGCAGGAGCAAAAGCCCCACCAGGAAATCGCCACGCACCAGCGCCATTATGGCAATGCAGAAAACCGCCAGATTCATGGCACCGCGCCACCAGCGCCGCAGGTAGAAATGGTGCAGTCCCGCGATAAAAAGGTAGTTGAGCACGGCATAGGTATCCGGGTCTTTCACCCGGCGGCCAAACTCCCGGTAGAAGGCTTGCCGTTGCTCGCCGGGAAGGGCCGCTGCCCGGTCGCGCAGATCGTTGTCCCGGCGGGCTTCCGCTTCCGGATCGATCATTCCCGGCCCAGGGTGGCGATGACGGTTTCCCGGGTCCAGAAAAGCATGAAGCGCCGCTTCTCCACCACCTGGAAGACCAGCTGCCAGCCCTCCGCGGCCTCCTGGTTAAGGACGGTTTCCAGCTTTTTCAGGGGAAACCCGGAGGCTCCCAGGAACAACGTACCAAGGGCGCCCTCGGAAACCGCAACCACCTTGTACTGTTGAAAAGCCATTAATCCTCCCTCACTTCCACCCGGTCCACCTTCTGGAAACCGCGGGGCAGCTTGTTGCCCCGGCGGCCCCGCTCGCCCCGGTAATGCTCCAGGTCGGCGAGCCCCATGTTCAGGTAGCGCTTGCCGGAGTGTACCCGCAACTGTAAACCGGGAGCCACCACGGCGACCGCCACCACGAATTCTTCCCGGGCCTGCAGCCGGGAGGACGGGATACTGATGATCTTGTTGCNNTTGTTGCCCTTGCCCCGGGCCAGTTGGGGCAGGTCGGCCACCGGAAACATAAGCATGCGGCCTTCGTTGCTCACCGCCACCACGAAACCCTGCCCGGACTCGGGCACGGGGACGGGGGGCAGGACCCGCCCGCCTTTGGGAATGGTCAGCACCGCCTTGCCGGACCGATTCTTGCTTTGCAGGTCTTCGGTCCTGGCAATAAAACCATAGCCGGCATCGGTGCCGAGCAAGGTCAGGCCGGTGCTCTCCCCCATAATCAGGCCGCAAAAGGTGGCGCCGGAGGGGGCATTGAGACGACCGGTCACCGGTTCCCCCTGGCTCCGGGCGGAAGGCAGGGTATGGGCGGCAACGGTGTAGGTGCGGCCGGTGGAATCGAGCAGCACCACATTCTGGTTGCTGCGCCCGGGCACGGCACAAAGCAGCCGATCCCCGGACTTGTAGCTGAGTGCCTCGGCATCCACGTCGTGGCCCTTGGCCGCGCGTATCCAGCCTTTCTCCGAGAGCACCACCGTGACCGGATCGGCGGAAAGCAGGTCCTTTTCAGAAAAGGCCCGCGCCTCAGCACGACTGACAATCGGCGAACGCCGCTCGTCGCCGTATTCCTCGGCGGTGGCGAGGAGTTCCTTCTTGACCAGGGTCTTGAGCCGGGCGGCGGAGCCGAGGATCTTTTCGAGTTCGTCCCGCTCCTTGTCCAGGTCGTCCTGCTCGCCGCGAATCTTCATCTCCTCGAGCCGCGCCAGGTGGCGCAACTTCAACTCGAGAATGGCCTCGGCCTGGATGTCGGAGAGCTCGAACCGCCTCATCAGTTCCGCCTTGGGCTCGTCCTCGTACCGGATGATCTCGATCACCTCGTCGATATTGAGGAAGGCCACCAGCAGCCCCTCGAGCACATGCAGGCGGTTGCGGACTTTCTCCAGGCGGTGGGCGAGACGGCGGCGCACGGTTTCGGTCCGGAACCGGTTCCATTCGGAGAGAATGGCATCCAGGGAGCGCACCCCGGGACGGCCATCGGTGCCGATCATGTTGAGATTGACCCGGTAGCTTTTCTCCAGTTCGGTGGTGGCGAACAGGTGGCTCATCAGCGCTTCCAGGTCAACCCGGTTGGAACGGGGCACAATCACCAGGCGGGTGGGATTCTCGTGGTCCGACTCGTCGCGCAGGTCCGCCACCATGGGCAGTTTTTTGGCCTGGATCTGGCCGGCGATCTGCTCGAGGATCTTGGCCGGCGAGGCCTGGAACGGCAGCGCGGTGACGATGATGTCGCCATCCTCCCGGGTCCAGAGCGCGCGCATGCGCACCGAGCCCCGCCCGGTCCGGTAGTTCTCCAGAAGCTCTTCCCGGGAGGAGATGATTTCCGCATCCGTGGGGTAATCCGGCCCCTGGATATACTCACCCAGATCGTCGACGCTGGCCCGGGGATTGTCGAGCAGGTGAATACAGGCGTTAACCACTTCCCGCAGGTTATGGGGCGGGATATCCGTGGCCATGCCCACGGCGATGCNNGTGGTGCCGTTGAGCAGCACATGGGGCACCCGGGCGGGCAGCACCTCCGGCTCGTCCAGGGTGCCGTCGAAATTGGGCTTCCAGTCCACGGTGCCCTGGCCCAGTTCGCTGAGCAGGGCCTCGGCGAACCTGGCCAGCTTGGACTCGGTGTAGCGCATGGCGGCGAACGACTTGGGGTCGTCCGGCGACCCCCAGTTGCCCTGACCGTCCACCAGCGGATAGCGGTAGGAGAAAGGCTGGGCCATCAGCACCATGGCCTCGTAGGCGGCGCTGTCCCCGTGGGGATGGAATTTACCGATCACGTCGCCCACGGTGCGCGCCGACTTCTTGTACTTGGCTCCGGCCTTGAGGCCCAGCTCGCTCATGGCGTAGATGATGCGCCGCTGCACCGGTTTCAGGCCGTCCCCGATATGGGGCAGTGCCCGGTCCAGGATCACGTACATGGAGTAGTCCAGATAGGCCTTCTCGGCGTACTGGCGCAGGGCTATCTTCTCAAAATCGTTCTCTTGCAGACCCATAAGTCTCTCTAGTCAGTCCGAATCAGGTTCTCGGTGGGAGCGATCCCCGATCGCGATTGATGTGGGAGCGATCCCCGATCGCGATTGATGTGGGAGCGATCCCCGATCGCGATTGAGCACGCCAGCGGTATCGCACTTCCAGCCCCGGCCCACAAGCCGCGGCCACGATCGCGGCCGGGGGCCGCTCCCACAGCGTCAGGCCGCTGACAGCCGCTCACTCCACCTCCGCCAGATTGCCCTTGTCCTCAAGCCACTGGCGGCGGTCGGAGGCGCGTTTCCTGGCCAGGAGCATGTCGAGCAGCTGGAGTGTGTCGTCGCCCTCCTCCAGCGTCAGCTGCACCAGGCGCCGGGTGTCCGGCGCCATGGTGGTTTCGCGCAACTGCAGGGGACTCATCTCGCCCAGCCCCTTGAAGCGGGTGACCTGGACCTTGCCCTTCTTGTTTTCGGCCTGGATGCGGTCGAGGATACCGGCCCGCTCCGCCTTGTCCAGGGCATAGTAGACCTCCTTGCCCACGTCGATGCGATACAGCGGCGGCATGGCCACGAAAATGTGGCCGGCGGCCACCAGGGACGGGAAGTGACGCATGAACAGCGCGCACAACAGGGTGGCAATGTGCAGCCCGTCGGAGTCGGCGTCGGCCAGGATACAGATCTTGTGGTAACGAAGGCCGGAGAGATCCTCCGCCGTCGGGTCGACACCCAGGGCGACGGTAATATCGTGCACCTCCTGGGAGGAAAGAATCTCGGCGCTGTCCACCTCCCAGGTGTTCAGTATCTTGCCCCGCAGGGGCATGATCGCCTGGAACTCCCGGTCCCGGGCCTGCTTGGCGGAGCCGCCNNAGTCCCCTTCCACCAGGAAAATCTCGCTGCGGCTGGGCTCGCCGCTGGAGCAGTCGGCCAACTTGCCGGGCAGGGCCGGACCGGCGGTGATGCGCTTGCGGGCCACTTTTTTGCTGGTGCGCAGGCGGCGCTGGGCGTTGCCTATGCACAGTTCCGCAAGCTTTTCTCCCTCACCGGTATGCTGGTTCAGCCACAGGCTGAAGGCATCCTT
>DGNJ01000005.1:159-13419 GCA_002388905.1 Cellvibrionales bacterium UBA4495 | reverse complement strand
CCACAGGGAAACACCCTTGGGCATGGCTTCAGCGGATTCGTTCAGGGGTTCTACAGACTCGCTCATTTGCCCTTCTGAAACTGGTATCGAAGCCGCGGGTTAAGCCAGGCGGCGAGAAAATCGGAAAGCAGATTAAAGATCACGATCAGGGTGGCCAGAAAAGTGGTAGTGCCCAGGATCATGGTGTAGTCGCGGTTGAATGCCGCCTGTACATAGAACCGGCCCAGGCCGGGAATCTGGAAAATGGTCTCCACCACGAAGGAACCGCTCAGCAGCCCGGCAAAGGCGGGCCCCAGGAAAGCCACCACCGGCACAAGGCCGCCGCGCAGGCCGTGCTTGAGGATTACCACCCTTTCCGGCAGGCCCTTGGCCCGGGCGGTGCGGATATAGTCCTGGGACAGGACTTCCAGCATGCCGCCCCGGGACAGCCGCGCCACGTAGGCGGCATAGGTGGAGCCCAGGGTGATGGCGGGCAGTATCTTGTCGCCGGGGATATCCCCCCAGCCGGAAACCGGCACCCATTCGAGCCAGATGCCGAATATCAGCACCAGCACCGGTCCCAGCAGGAACGATGGCATGCAGATGCCGATCATGGCCGTGGACATGGGTATGTAGTCCTGGAGGGTGTTGGGGCGAAGTGAAGCCATAACACCGGCGAGGGTGCCGATGACAAGCGCCACTAGCAGGGCGTAGAGACCGAGTTCGGCCGAGGTGGGCAACCCCGCGGCGATCAGTTCGTTGACGCTGCGGCCCGGGTATTTGAACGAGGGGCCGAAATCGCCCCGGGCCAGGTCGCCCAGGTAGGACAGGTACTGCTGCCAGACCGGCAGGTCCAGCTTATAGTTTGTCTCCAGGGCCCGGAGTACTTCCGGCGGCACGGCTTTTTCCGCCGCGAAGGGCCCGCCGGGTGCAAGGCGTACCAGGAAAAAGGTGACGGTAACCACCACCAGCAATACCGGTATCGCCTGCAAAAGGCGGGAAAGGATAAATTTCAGCATGCAGTGTCACCAATGCGGCGCCGACGGCCGAAAACTTGTCTTGTGCGGGGCGCATCGGCGGCAGCCGGGCCGGTGGCGGCGGTGTACAGGAACGAATTATTCGGCATTTTTTTCTTCGAGCCAGACATTGGTGTAGTCGATGTAATCGAGCAGGTTGCCGTAAACCCCGCGTACGCTGGGGGCGACCAGGCTTTTGCTGGTGTAGATATAAATGGGCATCACCGGCAGTTCGTCGAGGAGAATAGCCTCGGCCTCCCGCAGCAGGCGGTAACGCTCCTCCCGGGTCTCGGCCCGGGGCGCCAGCTTCAGGACGATCTCATCGTAGCGTTCGTTGCTCCAGCCAGTCTGGTTGTTGCCGCCGCCGGTGACCCACATGTCGAGAAAGGTGTTGGGGTCCACATAATCGCCGATCCAGCCGGCCCGGGCCATGCGGTAATCGCCGACACCGACGGAATTGAGAAACACCTTCCAGTCCTGATTGTTCAGCGAAATCGTGATGTTCAGGTGTTTTTTCCACATCTGCTGGATGGCCACGGCGATCTTCTGGTGGCCTTCGGAGGTATTGTAGAGCAGCTCGATATCCGGGAAGCCTGCTCCGCCCGGAAACCCGGCCTGGGCGAGCAGGTCCCGGGCCGCATCGGGATCGAAGCGCAGATCGGACCGGGCGGTGTAGCCCATGGTATCCGGGGGCGTGAACGTGTAGGCGGGCACCTCGCCACCCTTGGTGACATGCCTGACGATGGCCTCCCGGTCCAGGGCAAGGTTCAGAGCCTGGCGGACCCGCTGGTCGTCCAGGGGTGCTTTGCGGACGTTAAAGCGGTAGTAGTAAGTGCCCAGATAGGGGTGAACCAGGAGCCTGTCGGGCTTTTTCCGCCGGTATTCGGCAATCTTGTCGATGGGAATGGTGCCGGTGATGTGCAACTGGCCCGCCCGGAACATGCGCTCCTCGGTCGACACATTCTCGATGGGATGGAAATCGATGCCACTGAGGCGCACGTTCGCGGCGTCCCAATAGTGGGGATTCCTGCGCACCTGGATAATATCGTTGAGGCGCCAGGTGTCCAGGACGAAAGGGCCGTTTCCCACGTAGTTGCCGGGCCGCGTCCAGCGGGTACCGCGCTCGTCGGGGGCGCCGAACGCCTCGATGGTGTCCCGATGCACCGGATAGGTGCTGTAGTGGTCCAGCAACTGGAGGAAATACGGGGTCGAGTGGTTGAGCTCCACCTTGAGAGTGTGGTCGTCCTGTGCCTTGACACCCACCTTTGCGAAGTCCCGGATATCGCCCCGGGCATAGGCCTCGGCGTTGACGATGGGAAACAGCATGTAGGCGTACTGGTTGCCCAGCGCGGGCTGCAGGGCCCGCCACCAGGACCAGACGAAATCCTGCGCGGTTACCGGGTCGCCGTTGGACCATCGGGCGTTTTCACGCAGATGAAAGATATAGGTTTTGCCGTCCTCGCTGATCTGCCAGGATTTCGCCACGGCGGGCACGGGCTCCAGGGTTTTAGGATGTTTCTTGACCAGCCCCTCCATCAGGGCCGCGATAACATTGTGCTCGGGGATTCCGGTGACGATATGGGGGTCCAGCTCCTGGGGCTCCGCGCCATTGCCGAAGTGGAGAATCTGGTTGCGGTTGCCAGCCTCCACATTGGTTTCGCCGCCGCCGCATGCCGCGAGAATAAGGGCCAGCAAAATCGCGGCCGGCGCCCACAGGCGTGCCGGCCGGCGGAAGGTCCACTCCGGGACATTCAGGGCTTTCCCTGGGCAAGGAATCATAGTCTCCCCATTTCGATGCGCCGCCAAGGTAAAAACCACCATCATAATGGTTTTCGCTCCCGGCAAGCCAGTCTCGCCCGGATGGGGATGAGTGCCCTGTCGGAGGGTTTCAGCGTCATTTCCCTTTTGCGGTGCCTCATACCACCGAGCGGATACCACCGAACGGGCTGAACCGGTGCGCCGTTATGCTGTTGCATCGCAGGATCAAAATCACCATAATGCCGCTCCGCGCTATGGTGGCCCTCATCGGTCCCCCCGCAATGATCAACTGTGAACCCCGCCAGGCCCGGAAGGGAGCAACGGTAGCAGTTACATCATGTGCCGGGGTGTGGCTGGTGAGGGTCGCCACCATCTCCCTCCGGTGTATCCCGCCTTTTGTTCCATGTTCCATATCGACCTCTGCTGCCGGCAATTAACAGGACACGTCGTGCCCGCGCAGGGTGGCCCCGCCGGGGTACCTATGGGGAAACCGAGCCCGTATAATGCCGCTTGATTGCAGCGACTAACTTTCCACTCAACAGGATGGCCATGAGTTACCAGGTTCTTGCCCGCAAATGGCGCCCTCGCACCTTCGGCGAGATGGTGGGGCAGGAGCATGCGCTGAAAGCGCTCGTCAATGCCCTGGATCACGACCGCCTTCACCACGCCTACCTGTTCACCGGCACCCGGGGTGTGGGCAAGACCACGCTCGCCCGGCTTCTGGCCAAGTGTCTCAATTGCGAAACCGGTGTGACGTCAAGCCCCTGTGGCAGCTGTGGCGCCTGCCGGGAGATCGCCGAGGGCCGTTTTGTCGACCTGATCGAGGTCGATGCCGCCTCCCGCACCAAGGTGGAAGACACCCGGGAGATGCTCGATAACGTTCAGTACGCACCCACGCGGGGTCGCTTCAAGGTGTACCTTATCGACGAGGTCCACATGCTCTCCGCCCACAGCTTCAACGCNNAGTTCCTGCTTGCCACCACCGAACCCCAGAAGCTGCCCGTGACCATCCTCTCCCGGTGCCTGCAGTTCAACCTGAAAAACCTGGGACCGGAGCGTATTGTCGAACACCTGCAGCAAGTCCTCGAGGCCGAGAATATTCCCTTCGAGGAACCCGCGCTCTGGGCCCTGGGCCGGGCCGCGGAGGGCAGTATGCGGGACGCCCTGAGCCTGACCGATCAGGCCATCGCCCATGGTGGCGGCCAGGTAACCGAGGCCGAAGTCAACGCCATGCTCGGCACCATCGATCGTACGGCCGTGGTGGACATCGGCCGGGCGGTGGCTGCCGGGGACGCCGACGCCGCCCTGGAACGGGTCAACGGACTCGCCGAGCACTCCCCGGACTACGGCGCCGTGCTTGCCGAACTGCTTTCCCTGTGGCACCGCATTGCCATTGCCCAGACAGCGCCGGACGCACTGGATCACAGTCACAGCGACCACGGCGAGGTCATCGCTATGGCGGGGCGACTGACCCGGGAGGATGTCCAGCTCTTCTACCAGATCACGCTGCTGGGGCGCCGTGACCTGCCTCATGCGGCCGATCCCCGGTCGGGCTTCGAAATGGTGCTTCTGCGGTTGCTGGCCTTTCAGCCAGTGACCCCGGACCAGGCGAAGGCCGGAAAGGGACCGGTCCGCACCGCGGCGGCGGAGGTCGCCGCCCCGGCAAAAAAGCCTGAAACCCGTGGCGGCGGCAACGAGCCGCAGGCACCGCCACAACAGGCACCCCATCGCCGGGCCGATATCGAGGTGCCGGCGGCTACCGGATCCCCGGACCCCGAGACGCCACCGAAAGCGCGTTTCGATACCGGCGGGGAAATCGACGAGCAGCCCGGCCCGGCCGTGGAACCGGTGGCCCGCCAGGCGAGCCGGGAAGAAATGGGTAACGTCTCCGTTGCGGGTAACGGGACAACGCCACAGCCGGCCCGTGGCGCCATCGGACGGCCAACGGAGAACGCGTCGACTAGAATTACTCTGGAAACCCTGGCGCCGGAGAACTGGATTGCTGTCTACCAGGATTTGGGCCTGGGCGGCGTTGTCGGCAATACCGCCGCCAACCTGGAGCTTCTGGAGCGTGACGGCGACTGTTTGCACTTCTGCCTCGATGCCGGCAGTAGTTCGCTTTACGACGACAGCCACCAGGGCCGGCTGGCGGAAAACCTGTCCGGCTATTTCGGTACCGGGATAAGCGTTTCGATACAGGTGGGCGAGGTGAGCCGGGAAACGCCCCGGGCCCATGCCCGGCGTGTGAGAGCGGAACGCCAGCGAGCCGCGGTGGATTCCCTGCGCAACGATCCCGGCGTCGAGACCCTGGTCAGGGAGTTCGGCGGCGAATTGCTGGAAGATACCGTACAACCGATTGATTGAATTCTTGGAGTGACTCGACATGAAGGGCTTAAACGATCTGATGAAGCAGGCGCAGGAAATGCAGGAAAACATGCAGCGCATGCAGGAGGAAGCGGCCAAGGCCGAGACCGAGGGCCAGGCCGGGGCGGGCATGGTCAGGGNNAGGGTGACCATGAACGGGCGTCACGACGTGCGCAAGGTCAGTATCGACCCCAGTCTTATGGAGGAAGACAAGGAACTGCTGGAGGACCTGCTGGTCGCCGCCGTCAACGATGCCGTGCGCAAGATCGAGGAGCAAAATCGCGAAAAGATGGCCGATCTCACCGCCGGGATGAACCTGCCTCCCGGCTTCAAGATGCCCTTTTAAGGGCGGGACGCCGTGTTCGGACCACTGATTGACGAATTGATCGACGCTCTGCGCTGCCTGCCCGGGGTCGGCCCCAAGAGCGCCCAGCGCGTGGCGCTTCATATCCTGGAGCGTAACCGGGAGGGCGGCGAGCGGCTGGCCAGGGCCATTTCCGACGCCGTTGCCCAGGTCGGCCGCTGTACGCTCTGTCGCAACTTCACCGAGGATGCCCTGTGTGCGATTTGCGCCAATCCCCGCCGCGACCAGAGCCAGATTTGCGTGGTGGAAACCCCCGCGGATTTATTCGCCATCGAGCAGTCCGGCACCTATCGGGGGCGTTACTTTGTCCTGCTCGGCCACTTGTCGCCCATCGATGGTATCGGTCCCGACCAGATCGGCATCGATCAGTTGCTTCACCGTGTTACCGAAGAGGCGGTGGATGAGTTGATTCTGGCCACCAACCTCACCGTCGAAGGAGAGGCCACCGCCCATTATATCGGCGAGCGGGCCAGGGCCGCGGGCGTGTCGGTGTCGCGTATCGCCCACGGCGTGCCCCTGGGTGGCGAACTTGAGTACGTGGACGGCGGTACCCTGGCCCACGCGTTTACCACCCGAAAGTTGTTTTCATGACCAGTCTCAATCCCGTCCTTGTCGAGACCAATGCTCATCTGATCGAATGCGCCCAATACTGGCGCGAGGCCGATTCCCTGGCCGTGGATACCGAATTTGTCCGCACCGATACCTTCTACCCAAAGCTGGGCCTGATCCAGGTTTGCGACGGCAATGGAATCTGGTTGGTGGACCCCCTGGCTGTCAATGATTTTGGGCCGCTCACGGACGTGCTGGCCGAACCGGGTATCGTCAAGGTATTCCATTCCTGCTCCGAGGACCTGGAAGTGCTCCGTTACGCCCTGGATATCGTGCCCGCCCCGGTATTCGATACCCAGGTGGCGGCGGGTTTCCTGGGCTACGGTTTCTCCCTGGGCTACGCCCGGCTGGTGGAGGCGGTGCTGGATATCGCCCTGGACAAGCACGAGACCCGCTCCGACTGGTTACAGCGGCCGCTCAGCGACTCCCAGTGTCACTACGCCGCCGAGGATGTCCATTATCTTATGCGGGTTTATCGCCGGCTGGTGGACGAGCTTCGGGAGAAACAGCGCCTTGCCTGGGTGGAGGCCGACATGGGGAGGCTGGTGGAGGAGGCGGCCTCTGTCCCGCCCGCCGGGGATTACTACCGCAGGATCAAGGGCGCCTGGAAACTGCCGCCGGAAGGCCTGGCGCGCTTGCAGGCCATGGCGCGCTGGCGCGAACAGGAGGCGAGGGAGATGAACCGGCCCCGCAACCGTATTGTCCCCGACCGGGTGCTGTTGGAAGTGGCCCGCCGGGACCCGTCATCCCGCCAGGCCCTGTTTGCTATCGACGATTTCCATCCCCGGGCGGTAAAACGTTACGGCGACCGGTTGCTGGAACTGTGCCGGGCCGCCGCTGCCAACGCAGATGTGCCGCCGGATACTCTGCCTGCGCCGCTTGACCGGGAAGCCCGAAAGCATCTCGCCACCTGCCGCGATATCGTCGACGGCAGGGCAAAAGCGCTGGGCCTGGCACCGGAAGTCCTGGCTCGCAAGAAAGAACTGGAATCCCTGGTGCGTACGGCGCTGACCGGTCGACCGGAATTGCCGCCGGCGCTGGCGGACGGCTGGCGACACGCTATTGTCGGCGAGGAGTTGTTGAAGCATGTCAGAGAAACGCCACTGTAACGTCTACAAGAGCCCGCGGGAGGCGGACATGTATCTCTACGTGGACCGGCGTGAAGACCTGGAACGCGTTCCGGCACCGCTGCTGGAACGCTTCGGTATCCCCCAGCCCGTGATGACGCTGGAACTGACGCCCGACCGCAAACTTGCCCGGGCCCGGGCAGGCCAGGTTCTGGACGCTATTCGCGAGCAGGGGTTTTATCTCCAACTGCCACCTTCACGGCAAGGGCTGGACGACGAGGCAATGGCCGCGATCAGCGCAAAAAACCGGAAACTGCGGCAATGACAGCACCTTTCTGGCGCACCAAGAGCCTGGAGGCGATGAACCGGGAGGAATGGGAATCGCTCTGCGACGGATGCGGTCTATGCTGCCTGGTCAAGCTGGAGGATGCGGACAGCGGGGCGATCGCCTTTACGCGGGCGGCCTGTCAGTTGCTCGATAGCGACAGCTGTCGCTGCCGGGACTACCGGAACCGGAGCTCCCGGGTGCCGGACTGCGTGCCCCTGACGCCGGCCACTCTCGGTGAGATTCCCTGGCTGCCCAGAACCTGTGCCTATCGGCTCCTCCATGAAGGCAAGCCGCTTCGGGACTGGCATCCGCTGGTGTCCGGTGATCCCGAGAGCGTGCACAGGGCGGGAATTTCCGTGCGGGGCAGGGTAATATCGGAACTGGATGTCGCCGAGGATGACCTGGAAGAACAGATTGTCCATTGGGTCGATTAGGGGAGTGCGCCCCGGCCCGCCGGCTGTCGGTTGCCACCACATCAGGATACTGAAAGACGCGGACGGACTATGTATTCCATCGAAAATTATATCTGGGGCCTGGTAGCCTACCTCCTGGGCTTTCTCATGATGCTGCCACTGGGGTGGAAACTGACCGGTTTCATCCCCTGGAGCTGGCCGCGCCGGGTACTGCGGACTTTCCTGTTTGCCCTGTTTCTGACGCCGGTCAAGGCCTACCCCGATGTCGGCTTTCTGGCGCCGGCCTGGGTGGTGGCTGCGTTCGAATTGTTTCAGCCGTCCTCCGAACTGGGCGCTCTGCGTGCGCTGGTGCCCATCCTGGTGGTGTTCGTTGTGCTGCTGGCGGCATTGGTCGCCTGGCACCTGCGGTGGAGGCCGGGTCGCCAAAATATCCCATCGACTCAGCGTAGCGAGCCCGAGTTCTGAAGGTCCCGCTCCCGCCGGGAGTCACCGCCATGGGACAAGCAGCTACACTGGGCGGTAGATGACGGCAGTTGCCGGGAGGCTTTACTTGGGCAGGGAAATTGACAGAACCCGTTTTACCGAAGAGGATTTCCGGGCGTTTTCAGCCAAGTTGCACGACGATCTCCGGGCTCTTTCCGCGGTCCTGGACAGGCCTGGGTTCGGTCACTGCCGCGACACACTCGGAGCGGAACTTGAGCTCTATATAACCGACCCCTCGGGCAGGGCACTGGGCATCAACCGGGAACTGCGCCGACGATTCGGCGATTCCCGGCTTGCCCTGGAGCTCAATCGTTACAATCTGGAATACAACTTCACGCCGCTAGCCTTAGCCGGCTCACCCTTTGGTGCGTTGGAGACGGCCATAACCGAACTCCTCGCCAGCCTGAACCGGGAGGCGAATCCTCTGGGCGGGTGTGTTTTGCCCATCGGCATTCTGCCCACGCTTTCCGAAGCCGATCTCGGCAATCAGGTGATGACCGACGAGCCCCGTTACCGGGCGCTGTCCGATATCCTGATCGCCATGCGCGGCGGCTCCTTTGATATCGCCATCGATGGCAAGGACCCCTTCGCCATGAGCCGCGCCGACCTGACCGCCGAGGGCATCTGCACCTCCTTTCAGATCCATTACAGCTTCCCCATCGAGCGTTTTGTGGATACCTGGAACGCCATGGTACTGGTGACGCCCCTGGTGCTGGCCCTGTCCACCAATTCGCCGCTGCTCCTGGGCCACCGGCTCTGGCACGAGACCCGAATCCCCCTGTTCAAGCAGGCCACGGATGGCCGCCGCCACAACGTGCCCTGGCACGACCTGGCAAGGGTGGATCTCGCCAACGACTGGTTGCGGCACACGCCCCACGAGCTTTTCGCCCAGCGCGTCTATCTTTATCCGCCCCTGATTCCCCTGTGCAGCGACGAATCCCCCGCCGACGAACTGGCGGCGGGCCGCCTTCCAGATCTGCATGAGCTTTGCCTGCACAACGGGACCATCTGGCACTGGAACCGACCCATTTACTCGGCCGAGGACGGCGGGCATATCCGGGTGGAAATGCGCTCCCTGCCGGCGGGCCCGACGGCGGTGGACATGGCCGCCAATGCCGCTTTCCATGTGGGCCTGGCGGTGGGATTGCGCGACCAGGTGGAAGCGCTGCTGCCGGCCCTGCCTTTTCGTTATGCCGCCCAGAATTTTTACCGGGCCGCCCGGGAGGGGCCCTCGGCCAAGCTGGTATGGCCCTCCCTGAATCAGAACCGGCTGTGGGAGAGGCCGGTGGGGGCCATTGCCGGCTCGCTCCTGGACACAGCACAGGACGGCCTGGCACAGCTGGGCGTATCGTCGCGGGACAGCGACCGAATGCTGACGGTGATCGAGGAGAGAATCGCCTCGCAGCAAAGCGGGTCCAGCTGGCAGCTGCGGGCGTTCGACCATTTCCTGACGGCCATGGATCGCCCCCGGGCGCTGGCGCGACTCTTCGACCACTATCGCGCCCTGGCCGGCGAAAATCAGCCAGTAGGCGGCTGGGAGGTGCCCAGTTGAATCGATACCGGCTGACCGTCCTCGATTCCTGCCCACCGGCGGCCGTGCCCGCCAGTTGCGAGGACTTCCTGGCGCAACTGGGCGGCCCCACATTGATTCGCTTGTCCGGCCGGGACAGAAGCCGGTGCCGGGTCGTCAACACCCTCTTGCATGGCAATGAGCCCTCCGGTGCCAGGGCGGTACATCGTTTTCTCCGGGAAGGGCAGGTGCCGGCCACGGATTTGCTGGTTTTTGTGATTTCGGTGGCGGCCGCGCTGGCGGAACCCCTGTTCAGTCATCGCCAGTTACCGGGCGAACGGGATATGAACCGGTGTTTTCGGGCACCCTTCGACGGGGATCAGGGCCGGCTTGCCGCCGACATTCTGGCGGCCATGGATCGGTCCCGCCCGGAGGCGGTGGTGGATATCCACAACACGTCGGGAGATGGCCCCTCTTTCGCTGTTTGCACCGAGGACCGCCCGGTCTATTACCGACTCGCCGGGCATTTCAGTCACCGCCTGGTGGTGACCGACCTGAGACTGGGGGCGCTGATGGAGAACACCCGGGATGATCGCCCCATCATCACCGTCGAATGCGGCGGCGCCCGGGAGGGCGCTGCCGACCTGCTTGCCTGGCAGGGCCTGAGGCGCTATACGGAAACCGAGGATCTCTTTGCCGATGCCCCGGTGGAGTTCGATCTCTACCGTCACCCGGTTCGTCTCGAATTGCAGGATGGCGCCACCATTGCGTACGCCGAGGAACCCCATCCCACCGCTGATATTACTTTGTCCGAGCGGATCGATCGGCGCAATTTCGGTGTTGTCGCCAGAGACACCGCCATTGCCTGGATCAGGGATCCGGGCTGTATCCGCGTGAGAAATGCCGACGGCGGTATTCCCCTGGAGGACTTTTTCGAGGTGAGAAATGGCAGCCTTTATCCTGTCCGGGAGCTCAAGCTCTTTATGGTGACCACCAACCCGATCATCGCCCGGGATGACTGTTTGCTCTATGCCGTCAGGGAGGATTGCCATGATCGGGCTGCCGAATAAGGACTGCGTGGTCCCGGAAGCAGTGCTATTGCTTTACCGCTTTTGAGGTTTCTGTTCTATGCTATTGGTAGATTTCCGGAAACCAAAGAGTGTCGATGCGAGAGCCTCTCGACCAGCTGGGCACCCACGAGGTTTTCAACCAGCCCGGACCGGTCCCCGAACAAAACCTGTTTGAATGCGATCCCTGCCTGCGCAAGGCTGTTGACCGGGAGGGCGCCCGGTGGGCAACAAGCAAGCTGGCCGAACTGGGCGAAATCATGGGGCGCCCGTCCACACTGCAGCTGGCCAATGACGCCAATCGCCACAGTCCGGAGCTGGAAAGTTTCGATCGCTTCGGCCGCCGCATCGACGAGGTGGTCTACCACCCCGCCTACCACTGTCTTATGGACCTGGCCATCAGCCGGGAAATCCATTCCATTGCCTGGACGGCGGACAGTGGGGGGCATGTGGCCCACACCGCGCTCGAGTATCTCTTCGCCCAGGTGGAGGGCGGCGTATGCTGCCCGGTAACCATGACCTATGCGGCCGTGCCCACACTGAAACAGGCCCCCGATCTTGCCCGGGAGTGGCTGCCCCGGCTTTTTGCCAATTGCTACGATAGTCGTTTCATCCCCGCCGGGGAAAAGCGGGGCGCGACCCTGGGCATGGCCATGACAGAAAAACAGGGCGGCTCGGACCTGCGCACCAACAGTACGGTTGCGCAGCACCTGGAGGGCGATTGGTATGGCCTTCGTGGCCACAAATGGTTCTGTTCCGCACCCATGTCCGATGCCTTCCTGAGCCTGGCCCGGATCGGCGATGACCTGAGTTGCTTTCTCGTTCCCCGTTGGCGGCCAGACGGTCACCGGAATCCCTTTTTTGTCCGTCGCCTTAAAAACAAACTGGGTAATCGTTCCAATGCCTCCGCCGAGATTGAATACGATGATACCTGGGGACACCTGGTGGGGCCGCCGGGAAGGGGCATTGCCACCATCATGGACATGGTCAAGCACACGCGCCTGGACACATGCCTGGCGCCGGTCGCCCTGATGCGGCAGTCCCTGGTGCAGGCGCTGCACCATGTCCGGCATCGCCAGGCTTTCGGTAAAACCCTGGTCGATCAGCCCCTCATGAGGACGGTGCTCGCCGATCTGTCACTGGAACTGGAAGGGGCGGTAAACCTGTTGTTCCGTGTTGCGCGCAGCTTCGATGAGGCCGCGGCGCAGGCCGATGGAGAACCTTTTTCGCGACTGGCCGCCGGTATCGCCAAGTTTCATCTCAATAAGGTTGCCCCGGGCTTTGTATGTGAAGCCATGGAAGTTCTGGGTGGAAGTGGTTACGTGGAGGAAAGCCTGTTGCCACGGCTATACCGTGAGGCCCCCCTGAACGGTATCTGGGAGGGTTCCGGCAATGTTATCTGTCTCGACGTGCTGCGCACGGCGCTTCGCTATCCCGAGTCGCTGGACAGGTTCTTCGCGGAGGTGTCCGTGGCCACCGGAGAGAACCGGCATCTGGATCGCAGCATCTCGGCATTGAAGCAGCGTTGGCAGGAGGGCCGCAAAACACCGCAGGCCCTTGAACCCGAAGCGCGGCGGCTGACGGAAGCCATGGCATCCACCTGGCAGGGAGCATTGATGTGTCGCTTCGGCGACAGCGCCGTGGCCGATGCGTTTTGCGCCAGCCGGCTGGGGGAGGGCCGGCATCGAACTTACGGCACTTCTGCCCGGTCGGCGGATGTTGCTAAGATTCTCAATAGTGTCAATCCTGGGGAATGAGGATAAATAATGAAAGCGATTGATTCCGGTAATAAAAGCTTCCCCTTCCAGCGGCTGGGGAGCGCCTCCCTGGAAAGCATGCTCGAGGAGGCCGGTGTCGGCGTCGACGGCAACCGGCCCTGGGATATACAAATCGATAACCCCGGTGTTTTCCGCCGCGTACTGACCCAGGGTTCCCTGGGGCTAGGTGAAGCCTATATGGATGGCTGGTGGCACTGCCGGCGGGTCGACCAGTTTATTTACCGGGTCATGTCGGCGGGGCTGGAGAACCGCGTCAGCGGCGGCCTTAAGACGCTGCTTCAGGAATGGGCCGCCCGGCTTATCAACTTCCAGTCCAGGGCGCGGGCTTTTATTGTGGGCGAGCGCCACTACGACATCAGCCTCGACCTGTACCGCGTTATGCTCGACGAGGGGCTCAATTACAGCTGCGGCTACTGGGAAGATGCAGAAACGCTCGACCAGGCTCAAATCAACAAACTCGATCTGATCTGCCGAAAATTGTCCCTGCAACCGAGCCAGAAGGTCATCGATATCGGCTGCGGCTG
>DGNJ01000005.1:0-131 GCA_002388905.1 Cellvibrionales bacterium UBA4495 | reverse complement strand
ACCATCTCCCGGGAGCAGGCCAACCATGCCCGCGAGCGATGCCGGAACCTGCCGGTGGAGATTCGCCTGCAGGATTATCGGGAGCTCGAGGAATCCGCCGACCACATCGTGTCCATCGGCATGTTCGAGCA
>DGNJ01000112.1:469-16169 GCA_002388905.1 Cellvibrionales bacterium UBA4495 | reverse complement strand
CATGATCAAACTCTTCAGTTTAAATCTTTAACCTCTGACCCAGAGGGTCAAGAGGAAGCTATTTCGCAGTTGCCCGCGAACAGCTTACTAACTCGGCTCAGATGCTTGGCTTACCAACGTTTGAATTGATAGGTCACTTGCATCTGATGATTCGTATCATTCGAACCATTTCAGCAAGCGCCCACACGCATTGCCTGATCAATTTTTAAAGAACGTTCGCTCTGCTTGAGCGGGCTGCGTATTTTAATGAACGCCGCCTTTTTGTCAACCTTTTTTCTCTCTCCAGGCAACTCTTTCTCGATGCCTGCCGGCTGACTTTCCCCTCCACCTTCCGGCTCAGCCTTGTTGTGGAGAGGCGCGCATTCTAGCGCCTGCCAGCGGGGTGTCAACCAAAAACTTCAGTTTTGTTTCACCCTGCTTTGTTTCCGCTCCCGCCGGGTTTATCCGGTGAAGCGAGGCGCGCATTCTAGCGCCTGAAATCGGGGTGTCAACAACGAATCCAGCTTTTCTTCCCCGGCTTTCAATCCCGCTTCACGAGGCGGTTCCTCGTAAACGGGACGCGCATTCTAACGACCCCAGCGAGGCTGTCAACAACAATCTGCGGGATACGGAAAATCCATCGATCGCAAAGCTGTCCGCGAGGGGCAGGGCTTCAGCCGGCCAACTCAAACAGGTGGTACTTTTTCTTACCCATGCGCACCAGGAAGAAGCGACCGTAGCGGGCGGCAGAGGGAGTGAACAGAGAGGCGGTTGCCATATTCTCTTCCGTGCCCACGGCACGGCCATTGATCTGAACCGCCCGGCGGCCCAGGGCGTCCTTGACCTCCCTGGCGGCCCTGGCCAGCCCTGCCTGGGAAAGCAGGGTGGTCAGGGGCACCCCGTCGAGGGAGGACGGGTCCAGAAGCGAGCAGGGCAGCCCGTCAAGCTTGATCTGTTCAAAATCCTCCCGGCTCAACCGCTCGGCACCTCCGGTGAACAGGGCCTCGGTAATACGCTCGGCGGCGGCGAGCCCCGCCTCACCGTGCACCAGGCGGGTCACCTCCCGGGCCAGTAGACCCTGAGCTTCCGGACGTCCCTGACGCTCGGCATCCGCCCGCTCCACTGCCGCGATCTCCGACACCGGCAGAAAAGTAAAGTAGCGCAGGAATCGGTAGACATCGGCATCGGCCGTCTGCATCCAGAATTGATAAAAAGCATAGGGGGAGGTTTTCCCGGGATCCAGCCAGATAGTCCCCGATTCGGTCTTGCCGAACTTGGTGCCGTCATCCTTGGTTACCAGAGGGAATGTCATCCCGTAGACCTGCTGCCGGTTCAGTCGCCGGGTCAGATCGATGCCGCCGGTGATATTGCCCCACTGGTCACTGCCTCCCAGCTGGAGAGTGCATCCGTAACGCCTGTTGAGCTCGGCAAAGTCGTAGGACTGAAGCAGGGCATAGGCGAATTCGGTAAAGGAAATCCCGGCACCCTCTCGCTCGAGCCGCTGCTTGACCGACTCCTTCTGAATCATGGCATTGACCGAAAAATGCTTGCCCACATCCCGGAGAAAGTCGAGCATGGAAAAGGAGTCCATCCAGTCCAGGTTATTTACCACGATCCCGCCATTGTCGCCTTCCAGGTCGACAAAACGGCTCACCTGGGCCTTGAGCTTGCCCACCCATTCGCCCACCACATCGCCGGTGTTGAGCTTGCGCTCCTGGGCTTTGAAGGAGGGGTCGCCGATAAGTCCGGTCGCCCCGCCCACCAGGGCAATGGGCCTGTGCCCGGCCTTCTGGAAGCGGCGCAGGGCCAGCAGGGGCACCAGGCTGCCGATATGAAGGCTGTCGGCGGTGGGATCGAAGCCGCAATAAACCACCCGCTGCTCCCGAAGATGACTAGCCAGCTCGTCATCGCCGGACATCTGGGCGACAAGCCCCCTCGCCTGCAAATCGTCAATCAATCGGGACCCGCTCATTGCTGTCAATTCCACCTCGGGGTTGGCCAAAAAATGACCGCAAACCTTACCCTATCCATGCACAAAAACAAGCCGAAAGTGTGCGCCCGTGCGCCGACAAACCGCTTGTGGCCGGCACAAATTCTGTTATAGAGTGGCATGTTAGACAGAAAACCGAGAACGAACCCGAAAAATGATGGCCCGCAAAACCCGCTCACCGGGATTCTGGGACGGTCTCTTCACCGACATACTGCCCAGAACCCACCTCTACGCTGCTGCCGCCGTGGGGCTCGGTGTGGTGCTGCTCCTGATGGTGGTACCGTCGGAAAATGTCTCCGCCTACCGGGAAGACCAGCTCGCCGATATTCAGGTTACGGATTCCGGCAATCGCGCTGCCGCGGACCTGTCGGTTATTGCACCCGATATTGCCCCGGAACCGGCGTCAGAGCCGGACGTCGCAGAAACCCTGGCTGCTGAAAAAACCGGACCGGCGGCACCGATTCTGCAGTGGCGGGAGCAGAGCGTCCGCCTGGGTGACAACCTGAGCACCCTGTTCCAGCGGCTGTCCCTGAGCGCCGGGGATGTCTACCGGGTGGCCAACGCCGCCGGCGAAGCCGGCGCACTGAAACGCCTGCGTCCCGGCGAAACCATCGCTGTTGCCCAAAACAGCGACGGGGAACTGGTGCAGGTGGAATATCGCCGTTCGGCGCTTGAAACCCTGGTCTACAGTCGCACCGGGGAGGGGTTCGAGGGCCAGCGAATCGCCCGGGACACCGAGTCTGTTCCCGCTTATCAGCGGGTTACTATCAACCACTCCCTGTTTCTTGATGGATCCCGGGCCGGTCTCGAGAACGAATTGATCATGCGCGTGGCGCGGATTTTCGGCTGGGATATCGATTTTGCCCTGGACATCCGCAAGGGGGATTCCTTTGCGGTCCTCTATCAGGAGGAATATCTGGACGGCGCGAAGATGGGCAATGGCGCGATCCTCGCGGCCGAATTCATCAACCGCGGCACCCGCTATCGCGCCGTGCGCTACGAGAAACCGGATGGCTCCGCGGATTTCTACACACCCGAGGGTCGCCCCATGCGCAAGGCGTTTCTGCGCGCTCCCGTCGACTTCACCCGGGTCAGTTCCAACTTCAATCCCAACCGGCTGCATCCGGTATTTAAGACAAAGCGCCCTCACCGGGGGGTCGACTATGCCGCTGCCACGGGAACGCCGGTTTACGCCGCCGGCGACGGCAAGGTCATCGAGGCGGGCTACTCGCGGGCGAATGGCAATTATGTCTTTATCCGTCACGGCCAGGCCATCGTCACCAAGTACCTGCACCTGAACAGCAAGTCTGTGCGCAGGGGCCAGACCGTCAAACAGCGCCAGCCGATCGGTACTGTGGGCTCTACCGGTTACGCCACCGGGCCCCACCTCCATTACGAATTCGTGGTTAACGGTGTGCACCGCAATCCACGCACCGTGGACCTGCCCGAGGCGGACCCCATCCCGGCCGCGCAAATGGCCCGCTTCGCCAGCCAGACCCAGCCCCTGATGGCACAACTGGCCAACTACAGCGAAACTCACCTGGCCGCCCTGCCCGAATAGGGAGCCCCTATGACCACAGCCGGACGGTTCGTCGGCGTCATGTCCGGCACCAGCATCGATGCGGTGGATGCCGTGCTGGTTCGCATCGATGGCAACCAGGTCAACGTCGAGGCCAGCCATAGCGCCGACATACCCGACAACCTGCGCGCCGACATCATTCGCCTGTGCGCGCCCGGCGAGGATCATATCGATCTGCTGGGTCGAACCGACCGGGCCCTGGGCCTGCTCTTCGCCGACACCGTCCAGGCCCTGTTGAGCAGGTATCGCCTGGCGGCAGGAGAGATCACCGCCATCGGCAGCCACGGCCAGACGATCCGGCACCGTCCATCACCGGGCGGGGGTGTGACTCACTTTTCCCTGCAAATCGCCGATGCCAATACCATCGCCGCCGTCACCGGTATTACCACGGTGGCGGATTTCCGCCGCAAGGACATGGCCCGGGGCGGCCAGGGCGCGCCCCTCCTGCCGGCGTTTCACCAGGCGGCTTTTTATCGGTCCGGGGAGCATCGGGCCGTGGTCAATCTAGGGGGTATCGCCAACGTGACCTGGCTGGGTGCCTCGGGAGATGTCCGGGGCTTCGATACCGGGCCCGCCAACGGGCTTATGGATGCCTGGTGCCAGCGCCATCTGAACCTGCCCTACGATGAGGACGGCCGCTGGGCCGCCCAAGGCAGCGTCGACCAGTCGCTTATGGACGCCCTGCTGGCGCACCCGTTTCTGGCAAAGCTTCCGCCCAAGAGCACGGGGCGCGAGGATTTCAATATCCGGTGGCTGGACTCCGTGCTGGCAGGCCTGCCCCGAGAGCCATCGCCGAAGGATGTACAGGCCACCCTGGCCCTGTTTACCGCACGCACCGTCGCCGACAACTTGACTATGGCGGAGCATACTCCAAAAAAAGTGATCCTCTGTGGCGGCGGCGCACTGAACCGGCACCTGGCGGCCCTGATCGCGGCGGAAAGTGGCCTGGCCGTGGTCAGTAGTGCCGAGCTGGGCATCGATCCCCGCCGGGTGGAAGGCGCCGGATTTGCCTGGATGGCCAGGCAGACCCTGGCAGGGCTACCTTCGGCGCTGGCCTCGGTAACAGGGGCGGACCGGGATTCCGTGCTCGGCGGCATTTATTACCCCTAGGGAAGCGCCCCTGCCACCAGCGGGACGCAAAACCCTATCGGCGTTACCGGAGAACCATGACCCGAAACAGACTCGAAACTGTCGATCTTACCGCCCAGTTCGCCGACCAGGACACTTACGAAAGTCAACTCAAGGCACTACAAACCGCCCTGCGGGACCTGCAGACGGCCTGCTACCACAATGGCGAGCGGGTCGTGATTGTCTTCGAAGGCTGGGACGCCAGCGGCAAGGGCGGTACCATCCGCCGGCTGCGGGAGAAACTGGACCCGCGATCTTACCGGGTGCATCCCATCGGCCGCCCCGACGAAAAAGAAACCGGCGAGCACTACCTGCAGCGCTTCTGGCGAAAAATGCCGGCAAGAGGGGAAATCGCGATTTTCGACCGGAGCTGGTACGGCCGCGTTCTGGTGGAACGAATTGAGGCGCTTGCCCGAGACGACGAATGGCAACGGGCCTATGGCGAAATCAATGAGTTCGAACGGACACTTGCCGACGACGGCGTCGTGATTATCAAGCTTTTCATGCACATCAGTCAGCGCGAGCAGTTACGACGCTTTGAGGAACGACTGGATAATCCCCGGAAACACTGGAAGCTGACCGGGGACGATCTGCGCAATCGCGCCCGCGCCGACGACTATCGGCTTGCTTACGAAGAAATGTTCGCGCGAACTGACAGCCATTATGCGCCCTGGTTACTGGTTCCGGGCGACCACAAATGGTACGCCCGGACCCGGGCACTGGAGCTGATTGTCCACCGACTCGAGCAAACCATCGATACGCGTATACCGCGGTTCTCCGCGGACGAGATCCGGGCTGCCAAGAAACAACTGGGGCTGGACTGAAGATCGGTGAGCGACACTTACCGCGGCTAGACGGAGAAGGAAGCGCCGCAACCGCAGGTGGTCTTGGCGTTGGGGTTGTTGATCAAAAACCGGGAACCCTGCAAGCCCTCTTCGTAGTCCACCTGGGAACCCTGGAGATACTGGATGCTCAAGGCATCCACCAGCACCTGGACCCCATCCTTATCGATCACGGTATCGTCTTCGGCCACGGCCTCATCGAAGGTAAAACCGTACTGGAACCCCGAACAGCCGCCGCCGGTGACAAAGACCCGCAGCTTGAGGTCCGGATTTTCTTCCTCTTGCACGAGACTACGCACCTTGGCGATGGCCTCGTCGCTCACCTGCAGTGCAGTAGGCGTGAAGGATTCGACAGCTGTCATTCTTTCTCCTGAATAACCGAGCTAACTGGTCGGGTATTTTAGCACGAATTTGCCGATTCCACCTTCTTTGCCAGGGCGTCCACGCCCGGCGCCGGCCCTTCCGTGCCCACCACAGGAGCGGCGCGTTCATCACCGGCACGCAGCCCCGCCTCCACATGGACGAAGCTGCCATTCACTTGAGCTCCCTTCTGTATCTCGATGACCGTGTAGTGAATATTACCTTCGACCCGGGCCTTGGCCGCGAGCATCACCTGCCCGGTGGCGTGAACATCCCCCTCGACTGCGCCGTTGACAACTACGGCGGGGACATGAATCTCGCCCTTGACCAGGCCCGATTCAAGAACCCGGACCCGGGCCTGGTCGTCCTTGTCAGCAATTAAGTTACCGACCACTTCGCCCTCCACCTCCAGGCTGCCCCGAAAGTGGACATCCCCCAGGATACGCGTACCGCCGGCAATCAACGTGGTACTGTTCGAGGGAGTGGCGTTACCCTGTTTCCTGCCTCGCATCTCAGACCTCCTGCACTTGCCACGGGAACTCCCGTTCCCGAATGGTTTTCTGTCGGCCCTTGATCTGGACCCGGACCACAACTTTTGCGGGTTCGAAGCCCCGGGGCAACGCCATAGTCCCCCGGAGCACCTTGAAGTACTTGAAGCTGACCATCCGGGATTCGCCGGTCATCGACGAATCCACGTCCCGGAAAGCCAGCGAGCGGGGCTCGCCGCCACTGGAACCCTCTATGTCGAGGGAGACTTCCACCTCCACGGGCTTGCTAAGTGCCGCCTTGCGCCGTACCACCAGGCGGTATCCGAAACGATCGGCCCGATCGGTGGCGGTCACATCCAGGGTCTCGATATGGAGACCGCTGGCCTCCCCGTTGTCCTTGAGCAGGTTTCGGTAGAGCTCGAGCTCCTCCCTTTGCGAGGCCATCACCGTCTCGAGCCGCGCAAGTTCGACTCTAACCGACTCCAGGGAGGCGGCGTTGACTTCGCTGGCGATTTCCCAGTTGGTCTTCTGCCGCGCCAGTTCGGCCACTTGCTGGCGCAGGCGCCGCAATTCGGCGGCCTGCTCGCGCTTCTCGGCCATGGCCTGGCCATAGTAACGGCTGCCTGCCAGGTAGGCCGTGGCGACCAGAACCAGAACCAGCGCAGCGACCCCAACCACCGCCAGGCGGACCCGGCCGGGCCGATGGGGCTTGACGATCAGTTTTTCCGCCATGGGGAAACTCCCGGCCAGTGGACGATTCTAGCGCGCCTGACCAGAGACCTCAGTCACCAATGCGCGCATTTGTTAAACCGTTCGCATCAGGGCAACAGCGCCGGGTAGTCGAGGCCACGGGCCTCGGGCAGGCCGAACATCAGGTTCATGGCCTGCACGGCCTGGCCGGAGGCGCCCTTGACCAGGTTATCCTCCGCCACCAGAACCACCACCTTGTCGCGTGCCTGGGGGCGAAAGACACTGATACGGCAACTGTTGGTCCCCCGGACCGTGCGTGTCTGGGGCATGGCTCCTTCGGGGAGGACATCGACGAAGGGTTCGTCGGCGAATCGTTCCTCGTAGAGCGCCTGAAGGTCCACGCCGGTGTCTTTCAGCGTACCGTAAAGGGTGCAATGAATACCTCGGACAATGGGCAGTAAATGGGGCACGAAGGTCAGGCTGACATCACCACCGGCGATATCCCTGAGCCCCTGTTCCATTTCGGGAAGGTGCCGGTGCCCGCCGACGCCGTAGGCCTTGAAGCTCCCGGACAGCTCCGTTAGCAGGTTGTCCACCTTGGCCTGACGCCCGGCGCCACTGGCGCCGGAAGCGCAGCTGGCAATAAGATCGCCGGTATCCACCAGCCCCCGCTCCAGGAGCGGCAAAAAACCCAACTGGACCCCCGTAGGGTAGCACCCGGGACAGGCCACCAGGCGCGCCGTGCGAATCGCTTCCCGGTGCACTTCGGGAAGGCCGTAGACGGCCTCTCCCACCAGCTCGGGACAACCGTGATCCTGACCGTACCACTGCTCCCAGGTAGCGATATCACGGATTCTGAAATCCGCGGACAGATCGACCACACGGACGCCGGCTTCAAGCAGGGCGGGCACCTGACTCTGGGCGACACCATGGGGTGTCGCGAAAAAGACCAGGTCACAGGCGGCCAGGACGGCCGGGTCCGGGTCGGTAAAATTCAGGTCCAGATGACCGCGCAGGCTCGGGAAAAGGTCCGCCACCGGCGTGCCCGCTTCCCCGCGGGAAGTGATTACCCGGATGGCGACGTCGGGGTGGCCGATCAACAAGCGCAACAACTCCACACCGGTGTAGCCGGTGCCACCGACAATACCTACTTCTAGCACGACGTTACCTCTCTCATTCTCGTATTCGCGACAACACACTATGATAACCCATGCGCGGACCGATCGCAGGGGCAGCGCGGCCGCGGGTTGGCGCCCGACGACCCCGTTACAGGCCGGGCAAAACTTTTACCGGCACAAGCGGTATAATGTCCCGTTTTGCGGATCGCAGTCGTAGTGGCGTTGGCAAACCATTTCGCCGCCACCGTCGACAACCGTCCACAGCGAACCACGGGAACACCATGCCGGAACAAATGAGCCTGCTCTCTGTCAGCGCCTGGCGGGTACGCCTCGTGCTGTGGCTCGGCGCGATCATCATCGGCGTCGTCGCCGCCTTTTTCGCCTGGTCGGGTGACTGGGTGGAAATAGCCCGCAACCACCTGTTTCAGCAGTATCCATGGCTGCCCTGGATAGTAACCCCCCTGGGCATCATGATAGCCGTGTGGATAACGCGGCACTGGGCACCGGGTGCGCGCGGCTCGGGCATACCCCAGGCCATCGCCGCGCTGCAGAACTCCGACGAGCGCTACCGCCTGAAACTCCTGTCCTTCCGTATCGCGTTCTGGAAACTGGTACTGACGTTGCTGGGCCTTTTCTCGGGCGCCTCCATCGGTCGCGAGGGCCCCACGGTGCACATCGGCGCGTCGGTGATGTTCCGCCTCGGCCGCTTCGCCCGGTTTCCCCACCACCTGCTGGAACGGGGCCTGATACTCGCCGGCGGCGCAGCGGGGATTTCCGCCGCCTTCAACACACCCCTGGCGGGGATCATGTTCGCCATCGAGGAAATGGCCCGCTCCTTCGAGGAGCGCTCCAGCGGGGCGGTGCTCACCGCGGTACTGCTGGCCGGCGTCATCGCGGTTGCCCTGCTCGGCAACTATACCTATTTCGGCAATACCGACGTCTCCATAGGCTCCGCCACGGCCTGGCTTGCGGTCCCCCTGTGCGGTATTGCCGGCGGCCTGCTCGGCGGACTATTCAGTATTACCCTGATCCAGGGTTCCCGCCGCCTGGTGCCTATTATCAAGCGCGCGCCAATGCGCCTGGCCTTCCTCGCCGGCCTGCTGCTTGCCGCAATGGGTATATGGACCGAGGGCGCGAGCTTCGGTTCCGGCTACCACCACGCCAAGGATATCCTCACCGGCGCGAGCGACTCGGGACTCGAATTCTCGGTGGCCAAGATCTTCGCCACCTGGGTCTCCTATTTTACCGGTATACCGGGCGGGATTTTTGCGCCCTCCCTGGCGGCGGGTGCCGGGCTGGGCTCCGAACTGGCGCCACTGGTCCCGGCAACGCCCGTGGCGGCAATGGTCATTCTGGGCATGGTGGCCTATTTTACCGGCGTCGTGCAGACGCCCATTACCGCCGCCATGATCGTTATGGAGATGACGGCCAACCCGAGCATGGTGCTGCCCATTCTGGGCACGGCATTCATCGCGCTGGGCACCTCCAAACTGCTGTGCCGAAATACCGTTTACTGGTCCCTCGCCGAGGATCTTCTGGAAAAACAGGAGGCCCGGCGGGATAAGGGGAACGGCCCGCCCTCGCCAGATGAGGGGACGGAGAGGCCGCCCCGAGGCTCTTGAGACCAACTTTCCAAACCCGGGGTTCTATGCTTCACTGGTTTTATCGCTGGAAGCAAACGCGATTTCGCCCCGTGGCGGCAATAATCAAGGCACAGTGATCAGGAGCAGCCGACATGTCCGAGCCGGACGACCCGTCATCCGAATATCGAAAACCCCGGGCCGAATTCAACCCCGTTGTTTTTTTTGGTTCCGGCGCACTCATTCTGCTGTTCGTGCTTTTCTCGGCTCTGTTGCCGGATACGGCAGGGACCCTTTTCAGCGCCACGCAGGCGTGGATTGTCGACACATTCGGGTGGTTTTACCTCCTTGCCGTGGCGGTTTTTCTGTTATTTTCGGCAGCCCTGGCCATAAGTTCCTACGGCGCCATCCGGCTCGGTCCCGATCATTCCCGACCCGACTATAGCAACATTTCCTGGTTTTCCATGCTGTTTTCCGCGGGTATGGGCATCGGGCTTCTGTTTTTCGGCGTCGGCGAACCCATCATGCACTACGTATCGCCGCCCCAGGGGGATGGCGCCACCATACCCGCCGCGCGCGAAGCCATGTCGCTGACGTTTTTCCACTGGGGCCTACACGCCTGGTCCATTTATGCAGTGATCGGCATGTCCCTGGCCTACTTCAGCTTCCGCCACCAGCTGCCACTGACAATCCGTTCCGCGCTTTACCCCCTGATCGGGGAACGCATCTATGGGCCCATCGGCCATATCGTCGATATATTTGCCGTGTTGGGCACCATGTTCGGGATCGCCACGTCGCTGGGGCTCGGCGTCATGCAGATCAATGCCGGCCTCGGCTATCTGTTCGATATTCCCGTGTCCCTGGGGGTACAAATTACCCTGATCGCCGCCATCACACTCATGGCGACCGCCTCTGTCGTGGCCGGACTGGACTCCGGCATAAAACGCCTCAGCGAACTCAACCTGCTCCTGGCGGTAATCCTCATGCTGTTCATGCTGTCTTTCGGCCCGACGCAGCATCTCCTGGAAGCACTGGTTCAGAACGTTGGCAATTATCTCAGCGAAGTGGTGGGCAAAACATTCAATCTCTACGCCTACGAACCCAACGAATGGCTGGGCAGCTGGACTCTCTTCTACTGGGGCTGGTGGATGGCCTGGTCACCGTTCGTGGGCATGTTTATCGCGCGGGTGTCACGCGGGCGCACCATCCGTGANNTGGGCATGTTCATCGCCCGTGTATCACGGGGCCGGACAATCCGGGAGTTCGTCTGCGGCGTGTTATTCGTGCCGGTGGGCTTCACGTTCATGTGGATGACCTTTTTTGGCAATACCGCCATCTACCTGGAACTGAATGAGGCGGCTGGCGGCATCTCCGCCGCGGTCAGCGACAACCTCCCCGTGGCACTGTTCCAGACCCTCGAGTACCTGCCACTCTCCGAGCTGTCCTCCGGCGTCGCGACACTGTTGGTGATCACCTTCTTCGTGACATCGTCGGATTCCGGCTCCCTGGTGATCGATGTCATCACATCGGGGGGCAAGACCGATCCCCCTCTCTGGCAACGGATATTCTGGGCCATAACCGAGGGTGTCGTTGCCGCGGTCCTCCTGCTGGCAGGCGGCCTCGGTGCATTGCAGACCGCTTCCATCGCCGGGGCGCTGCCCTTCGCCGTTATCATGCTCTTAATCTGTTACGGCCTGTGGCGCGGACTGCGCCTCGAACATTTGCGCACCATATCCCATGGCATGCTGCCGTCGCCGGTCCTCGGCGGCGAACGTGTTCCCTGGCAGAAGCGCCTGCGGTCCCTGGTAAGCCATCCAGAGCGCAACAAGGTCTACCGCTACCTTATGACCACCGGCTGGGAAGCATTGCGGGACGTGGCCGAGGAACTGCGCCGCCACGACATGGATGCCCGGCTCGACCGGGGCGATGATCGCATCACCCTCACGGTTTTCTACAACGGGGTGCCCGATTTCACCTACGCCCTGGAGATGCGCGAATACACCGCACCCACTTTCGCCTTCCCGGAGTCGGAGCATCCGGACAAACAGCCCCACTATTACCGCGCCGAAGTCCACCTTGCGGAAGGCGGTCAGGGTTATGACGTCATGGACTACACAAAGGATCAACTGATCGGTGACATTCTCAGCCACTATGAAAAACACCGGCATTTTCTCCACGTAAGCGCCAATTGAGCGGTTACCTGGAAAACCAAGATTCTCGTTCGGGAGCCAATCGCCATGAAAACACCCTGTGTTGCCCTGACCCTGTGCGTCGCATTAACAGCACACGGTACGGAAAAAGAGGCATTGCGCGAAGAACTGGAGGCACTCAAGGCCAGGATCGCTCAACTGGAGAAAAAACTGAACGACGACGGGCAACCGGACATGGTCGAGGAAGAACTGGACGAAGTGCGTACGGCGTACGAGGCCGACCAGGCCCTCGAACCCGAAACCCAAAGCGTTAGCCAGGATCGCATTGACGTCGGCGGTGCGGTCCGCTTCCAGTACAGTTTCGAAGATTATGTGCCCGCCAACCGTGACCGGGCCGGGGACCTGGACCTGGACACCATCCGCATCAACTTCGATGGCCGTATTGCCGATGTCCTGCTGTCGGCCGAATTGCGCTATTACCAGTACATGGAAGTGGTGCACCACGCCTGGGTGGGTTACCAGTTCGATAAGCACTGGCAGGGCCAGGTGGGCATCACCAAGGTGCCGTTCGGGGTTTTGCCCTACAACTCCCACAACTTCTTTTTCGATACCGGTTACTACGTGGGGCTTGAGGACGACTACGATGCCGGCGCCAAGCTCCTCTATGAGAACGGCCCCTGGGATATTCGCCTGGCGTTTTTCAAAAACGATGAGTTGGGCGGCGTGGACGGCTATGTCAGCGACCGCAGCGACCGCTATTCCTACGATATCGTGGGCGAAAGAGGACCGGCGGAGGGTGCTTTCGCGGCACCGAGCCGACGCCTGGGAGAGGGCAACACGATCGTCGGTCGCTTGGCCCACACCTGGGAGAACACCGACGGGGACAGTACTGAACTGGGGCTGTCCCTGCTGCGCGGGGAGATCTACGATGTCGACGGTTCCGCCGGCGACTACCGCGCGGGGGCTGTGCACATTAACGGCAATTACGGGCGCTGGAACCTGCAATTACAGGCAGCGAGATACGAGTACGATCTGGACACCGGCGCCGAGCGACTGGCCGTGGGCGCCTACGCCTTTTTTGACACCATCCCTGCCGAGGCGGAATTATACACCGCCAACCTGGCCTACAACCTGCCAGTGGACTGGGGGCCGGTGACCGACCTGACCTTTTACAGCGACAACAGCCTGCTCACGGGCAAATCCGCCGGCCTCGACGATACGACAATGAACATTCTGGGAGTGGCGGTGGCCGCCGGCGGGCTGTATACCTATTTTGACCTGGTGTCGGCTGAAAACCAGCCCTTTATCGGCGGCACCCTCGGTGCTAACAGCGGCGAGCGCAACACGCGTTTCAATGTTAATGTCGGCTACTATTTCTGAGCGATCCAACGACTCCGGGTTTCGGTTTCGCGCCGCTTTGGTTTAGGATTCGCTCTTCATTGTCGTGGGGGAGAGCCATGTTCGCCTGGGTCGAGGCCTTTCATGTTATCAGCGTCATCTGCTGGTTCGCCGCCCTGTTTTACCTGCCCCGCCTTTTCGTCTACCACGCCATGGCCGAGGACGAGACAGGCATCGAACGTTTCAAGGTCATGGAGCGCAAGCTCTACCGGGGCATTGCCACCCCCTCCATGGTCGCCACCCTGCTGTTTGGCGGCTGGCTGTTTGCCCTGTCGCCGTCCTATTTCCTCAGCGCCGGCTGGTTCCACGCCAAACTTGCCCTGGTATTCCTGCTGGTGCTCTATCACCTGGCCTGTCATGTCTTTCTCATTCGCTTTCGCGACGATCGCAATACCCGCAGCCACATCTACTACCGCTGGTTCAATGAAGTCCCGGTCATCATGCTGGTGGGCATCGTCATTCTGGTGATCGTCAAACCTTTCTGAAGCATTCCGATGGCGCATCGGCCGTGCTAACCTCATTGCCCATGAGGTATCCAATAATCCCCGGCCGGAGTACCCGAACCCTGGAGAGCGCCTGAGGTGTCTTTACTCCAGCAGGCCGAAGCAGCCATCAACTGGTTTGCCGACTTTATGTGGAGCACGCCCACGGTGGTACTGCTGGTGGGCGGCGGCCTGTTCCTGGTGGTCTACTCCCGGTTGCGCGCCTACCGTCACTTTCCTCACGCCCTGGCGCTGATCGCCGGCAAGTACAATCGCGCCGACGATCCGGGCCATGTCACCCACGCCCAGGCCCTGTCGACGGCCCTGTCCGGCACCCTGGGTCTGGGCAATATCGCCGGTGTCGCCATTGCCATCAGCACCGGCGGGCCCGGCGCGGTGTTCTGGATGTGGATCACGGCCCTCGTTGGCGTCACCACCAAATTCTATACCGCCAGTCTGGCGGTCATGTATCGCGGCCACGACTCCGCCGGTGTATTGCGCGGCGGCCCCATGTACGTGATCCGGGAGGGCCTGGGGCCTCGCTGGCGCCCCCTGGCGGTTCTCTTCTGCATCGCCGGCATGCTCGGCACGCTACCCGTGTTCCAGGCCAACCAGATGGTGGCCCTGCTGCGCCACGGGATCGCCGAGCCCGCCGGTTGGGCCGCGGCGGGCGACAGCTTTACCTTCGACCTGGCCGCCAGCCTCATCCTTGCCTTTTTCGTGTTTCTGGTGGTGATCGGCCAGATCGAGCGTATCGGCAAAATCACCGTCAAACTGGTACCTTCCATGGTGGTGCTCTACCTGGGCATGACCGCTGTGGTCCTCTTCCGGCACGCTGCCGAGGTACCGGCCATGTTGGCCCTGATCGTCGATGACGCCTTTTCCGGCCACGCTGTGGCCGGCGGTATCGTGGGCAGCACCATCATGATCGGCGTGCGCCGGGGCGCCTTTTCCAACGAAGCGGGGATCGGCACGGAATCCATGGCCCACGGCGCCGCCAAGACGGATCAGCCGGTACGCGAGGGACTGGTGGCCATGACCGGGCCGGTGATCGATACCATCATCGTCTGCACCTGCACGGCCCTGATCATCCTGCTCACCGGCGCATGGCAAAACAGTGGGGGAGTGGAAGGGGTTGCCCTCACCGCCGACGCGGTGGTTCAGGTCTTTCCCAAAACCGGCCTTTACCTGATTACCCTGATGGTGACCCTGCTCAGCTTCAGCACCATCATCTCCTTCTGGTTCTACGGGGCCAAGTGCGTGGGTTTCCTGCTCGGCGCCCACCGCCAGCACTACTACACGCCCATTTACATTGCCCTGATCGTGGTGGGCTCGGTCATATCACTCAACATGGTCAACGGCATCATCATCGGCATGTACGCCGTCATGGCCATTCCCACCATGGTTTCGACACTGGTCCTGGCACCCCGGGTCAACGACGCGGTGGCCCGCTACTTCGGCGGGATGCGGGAACAGCGACGGCAAGATCGCCGGGCCTGACAATAAATCATCACGGGGCGCTATAGTCAGGCCCCGGCCCTGTCTGGATAATAGACTTCAGAATTTCAAGCCAGGAGTCGTCATGTCCGCATCCGAGCAACTGTTTTCCGCAGCCCAGCGCCACATTCCCGGCGGCGTCAATTCGCCGGTCCGGGCCTTCAGGGCGGTGGGCGGCACACCGGTTTTCTTCGACCGGGCCAGCGGCCCCTATCTGTGGGATACCGAGGGTAAACGCTATATCGACTATGTCCTGTCCTGGGGTCCCATGATTCTGGGGCATAGTCACGAGACTGTGCTCAACGCGGTGCGCTCGCAACTGGAAAAGGGTCTCACCTTCGGCGCCCCCACCGTGCTGGAGACCCGCCTCGCCGACAAGCTCTGCGAACTGGTGCCGGGCCTGGACCTGGTGCGCATGG
>DGNJ01000112.1:0-402 GCA_002388905.1 Cellvibrionales bacterium UBA4495 | reverse complement strand
TGGTCAAGGCCGGCTCCGGCGCCCTGACCCTGGGCGTACCCAGTTCGCCCGGGGTTCCCAAGGCACTGGCAGACCATACGTTGACCCTGCCCTATAACGACAGTGCCGCCGTCGAAGAGGTTTTTTCGCAGGTGGGCGGGGATGTCGCCTGCATCATCGTCGAACCAGTGGCCGGCAACATGAATTGCATCCCGCCAGCACCCGGTTTCCTGGAAACCCTGCGCGAACAGTGCACCCGTCACGGGGCCGTGCTGATTTTCGACGAGGTGATGACCGGATTCCGGGTGGGGCCGGAGAGCGCCGTGGGCCGCTTCGGTATCGAGGCGGACCTGATCACCCTGGGCAAGGTCATCGGCGGCGGAATGCCCGTGGGCGCGTTCGGCGGCAAACGGGAAATCATGG
>DGNJ01000114.1 GCA_002388905.1 Cellvibrionales bacterium UBA4495 | reverse complement strand
CGTCGCCAAGATTATCGAGTAAACCGGCCCGTACGGGACTCCTGGCCGAGGCGTCGCAGGCGCCTCGGCCAAGTCGTTGGTAAGTGTCGGGTTTGTTGTAAGTACACAGGCCAGTAGTTCAATTGGTAGAGCACCGGTCTCCAAAACCGGCTGTTGGGGGTTCGAGTCCCTCCTGGCCTGCCACTATTCCGGCAGGGGGAAAGAGAGTTGGTAAGCAAGACGGCTGAAGGCAAAACCTCTCGCCTGGATGGCCTCAAATGGCTGGTGGTGTTGCTCCTGACGGGCGGCGCCATCTATGGGAACTACTATTTTTCCGGTGAATCGCCATTTTTCAGGGCGCTGGGTATTATTCCCGTCCTGCTGGGGGCCCTTTGGGTGGCTTTCCAGACGACCAAGGGCGCGGCTTTCTGGGAGCTCATCAAGGGTGCCAATATCGAGCGCCGGAAGGTTGTCTGGCCAACCCGGCAGGAGCGAAACCAGACCACGCTGGTGGTGGTGGCTTTCATTTTGGTGATGGCGCTGATCCTCTGGGGGCTCGACAGCCTGTTCGGCTGGCTCACCGCCATGTTCATCGGTTAGGGGAAAGCAATGTCCAAGCGTTGGTACGTAGTACACGCCTATTCGGGCTACGAAAAAAAGGTTGCGGGGGTCTTGAAGGAGCGGATCGCCCTGGCCGGCATGGAGGACCGCTTTGGCGAGATTCTGGTTCCCACCGAGGAAGTGGTCGAAATGAAGGGTGGCCAGAAGCGAAAGAGCGAGAGAAAGTTCTTTCCGGGTTATGTTCTGGTACAGATGGAACTTGACGACGATACCTGGCACCTGGTCAAGGAAACACCTCGGGTTATGGGCTTTATCGGTGGCAAGGCCGACAAGCCGGCGCCGATTACCGAGAAAGAAGCGGAAGCCATTCTTCAGCGGGTGCACGACTCCGAGGAAAAACCCCGGCCGAAAACCATGTACGAACCGGGCGAAGTGGTGCGCGTGGTGGATGGCCCCTTCAACGACTTCAATGGCGTGGTCGAAGAGGTCAATTACGAAAAGAGTCGGCTGCGTGTAGCCGTTTCCATTTTTGGCCGATCTACGCCGGTTGAACTGGAGTTTAATCAGGTCGAGAAAACCTGAGAGATTTTATATTGCCGGCGGGCCGTGCGGCCGCCGGCGTTCAGCAATGGCGGGCCGCCCACGTGGTGGACAGGTCCCGCCGGGGAGCCGGAGACGGGCAAGGCGAATGCCGCCCCGAGGCGCTAACCACCCACGAGGAGTAAGAATCTATGGCTAAGAAAGTACAGGCCTATATCAAGCTGCAGGTTGCGGCTGGTCAGGCCAACCCCAGTCCGCCAGTAGGTCCCGCCCTGGGCCAGCACGGCGTCAATATCATGGAGTTCTGTAAGGCTTTTAACGCCCAGACCCAGAACATGGAGCCCGGTGCGCCGGTTCCCGTGGTGATAACGGTCTACAACGACCGCAGCTTCACTTTCACCATGAAAACGCCCCCCGCCGCGTTCCTGCTCAAACGCGCCGCCGGGATCAAGAGCGGCAGCGGACGGCCCAATACCGAGAAGGTGGGCAAGGTGACCCGGGAACAGCTCGAGGAAATCGCCAAAACCAAGGAGCCGGACCTGACCGCTGCGGATATGGACGCGGCAGTGCGGACCATTGCCGGCTCGGCCCGCGCCATGGGTCTTGATGTGGAGGGTGTGTAAGATGGCCAGACTATCGAAACGTGTTCGGTTGATTCGCGAAAAAATCGACAGCGCCAGGCAGTACTCCATTGACGAGGCCGTGGCACTCCTGAAAGAGCTCTCCGGCGTCAAGTTCGAGGAGACCGTGGATGTGGCTGTCAACCTGGGTGTCGACCCGCGCAAATCCGACCAGGTGGTTCGCGGTGCCACCACCCTGCCCCACGGTACCGGCAAAACTGTCCGCGTCGCGGTATTTGCCCAGGGTGCCGCTGCCGACCAGGCCAAGGAAGCGGGCGCCGATATCGTCGGCATGGACGACCTGGCCGAAGAGGTCAAGGGCGGAAACATGGACTTCGACGTGGTTGTCGCCGACCCCGCCGCCATGCGCGTTGTCGGCCAGTTGGGCCAGATTCTCGGTCCCCGGGGCCTGATGCCCAATCCAAAGACCGGCACCGTGACTCAGGATGTGGGCACCGCCGTGCGCAACGCCAAGGCCGGTCAGGTGCGCTTCCGGACCGATAAAAACGGCATCGTGCACGGTGGCATTGGCCGTGTCAGCTTTGATGCGGCCGCCCTGAAGGCAAACCTTGAGGCGCTCATCGCAGATTTGAGAAAGGTCAAGCCGGCCTCGGCCAAGGGCATCTACCTAAAGAAGGTGACCCTGTCCACGACCATGGGGCCCGGCCTGACTATCGATCAATCCTCTCTGGAGGCTTGATAAAGACTTTGGGGTCCGGGTTTCTTTCAAGCTCCGTGCTTGTTCGATGCCCGGGCCGTCAAAGACCGCAGGTGCCCACCAGGGTCTAATGGTGGATCCGGCGGCGGAGCCAGGCAGTACCGCCCCCCGGATGCACCGCCTGCGTAGACGGTGTGACCCGAATCGGTTTTTTTGCGAAAAGGCTGGGTTCGATCACAGTAAGTTACTTTCCGGCCAGCTCTACGAGCCGGATTTTTACGGGACAATCCAGGAGATACGCTTGTGGCATTGAATCTCGAAGACAAGAAAGCGATCGTCGCGACTGTTCACGAGACTGCCAGCAACGCACTGTCACTGGTGATTGCCGACGCCCGTGGCGTCAATGTTGCCGACCTGACAAGCCTGCGCAAGCAGGCCCGGGAAGCCAACGTCGACCTGCGCGTCGTCAAGAACTCCCTTGCCAAGCGCGCTTTTGAAGGCACGGACTACGCCTGTGTCGATGAAGCGCTGGTGGGACCATCGCTGTTCGGGTTTTCTATGGAAGATCCGGGTGCGGCAGCCCGCCTGTTTAAGGACTTTGCCAAGACCAACGACAAGTTCGAGGTCAAGGCGCTGTCCATTAACGGGCAGATGCTCGCCAGGGAACAGCTCGATGTGCTCGCCAAGCTGCCGACTCTCGAAGAGGCGCTCGGCCAGCTGGCAAGTGTGATGATTGCACCGGTTACCAAGTTGGTTCGCACGTTCAACGAAGTGCCGACGAAAGTGACCCGCGTTGTTGCCGCTGTACGCGACCAGAAGAAGGACGCCGCCTAGCGGTATCCTGTTTACTCAAATTGTTTTGTTATCTAGGAGATTGAGTCATGGCTCTGTCTAAAGACGAAATTTTGAACGCCATCGCCGAGATGAGCGTAATGGAAGTCGTGGAACTTGTTGAAGCGATGGAAGAGAAATTCGGTGTTTCCGCCCAGGCCGCCGTTGCCGTGGCCGGTGCTCCCGCAGCCGGTGGCGAAGCCCCGGCCGAGGAAGAAAAAACCGAGTTCGATATTGTTCTGACTTCCATCGGCGAAAAGAAAGTAAACGTGATCAAGGCGGTTCGTGCGATTACCGGACTTGGCCTGAAAGAGGCCAAGGACATGGTCGACGGCGCTCCCGCCACGGTCAAGGAAGGTGCTTCCAAGGAAGATGCCGAAGAAGCCAAGAAACAACTGGAAGAAGCGGGCGCCTCCGTCGAGCTCAAGTAATTACAGCGAGCTTTGTACACTGCGTCCTGATTTCAGTTCAGGTATGGGCTGGCGGGTTTTCCCGCCGGCCCTTTCCTGCTTGGGTTACCCGTCAAGCAGGAAAAAGCCTCCAAGGAGGCGGCGGCCCCCGGGTCGCATCGTGATGCCCCACAAATGTGAACGTGCTGGTGACTACTGATGGCTTACTCTTACACCGAGAAAAAACGCATTCGCAAGGATTTCGGCAAGCTCAGGCAAGTGATGGAGCTGCCCCCCCTGCTGGCGATTCAGCTCGACTCCTATCGCAATTTTACCCAGCAGGGCGTGTCCTCCGAGTCGCGTCTGGATACTGGCTTGCACGCCGCATTCAATTCTGTTTTCCCCATTGTCAGCTATTCCGGCAATGCCGCTTTGGAGTACGTGGATTACTCCCTGGGCAAGCCGGCCTTTGATGAGGAAGACTGTAAGCTCCGAAGCGTCACCTTCGCCGTACCCCTGCGGGTGCGTGTGCGCCTGGTGATCTACGACAAGGATTCTTCCAGTAAAGCCATCAAGGACATCAAGGAACAGGAAGTCTATATGGGGGAGATCCCCCTGATGACCGATCACGGTACCTTCATCATCAATGGTACCGAAAGGGTCATCGTCTCCCAGCTGCACCGCTCGCCCGGCGTCTTTTACGATCATGACAAGGGTAAGACACATTCCTCGGGCAAGCTGCTCTATTCCGCCCGTATTATTCCCTACCGTGGTTCCTGGCTCGACTTCGAATTCGACCCCAAGGACCAGGTATTCGTACGCATCGACCGCCGTCGCAAATTGCCGGCCACCATCCTCCTTCGGGCACTGGGCTACAATGCCGAGGAAATACTCGACATGTTCTTCGAAGTCAGCCACTTCGAAATGCAGGACGATGGCGGCTACATTCTGGACCTGGAGCCCTCCCGCTTGCGCGGCGAGATTGCCGGCTTCGATATCAAGGGCAAGGGCGGCAAGGTTATCGTCGAGAACGGCCGCCGTATCACGGCGCGCCATATCCGGCAATTGGAAAAAGACAAGATCAACAAGCTGGAGGTGCCCGGCGAATACCTCCACGGCCGCGTGCTGGCCCGGGATATAGCCCATCCCGAGACCGGCGAATTGCTGTTCGAGTGCAACTCGGAGATTACCCCCGAAATTCTCGACACGCTGAAAGAGGCCGGCATCCGCAAGATCGAGGTGATCTACACCAATGACCTGGACTGCGGCCCGTTCATTTCCGACACCCTGCGCAACGATCCCACGCGCACCCAACTCGAGGCGCTGGTGGAAATCTACCGCATGATGCGCCCCGGCGAGCNNAGCCGCCCACCAAGGAGTCGGCGGAAAATCTCTTCCACAACCTGTTCTTTACCCAGGAGCGCTACGATCTTTCCGCCGTGGGCCGCATGAAGTTCAACCGGCGCCTGGGCCGCGACGAGATCAAGGGCGAAGGCACTCTCGCCAACGAGGATATTGTCGATGTCCTGCGTACGCTTATCGATATCCGCAACGGCAAGGGCAATGTCGACGACATCGACCACCTGGG
>DGNJ01000130.1:18930-21762 GCA_002388905.1 Cellvibrionales bacterium UBA4495 | reverse complement strand
AATATTCCGGACACTAGTGACTATCCCCATTTATTCGAAATTTAACTAAAAAAGGTATGGTTCGATGCCATCCCAGTTACCCCTTCGCTCTAACAGTATGTTTATGAGGTCTACGACCTCATAACAATTATTAAAAGGTAGACCTTTTATTAAATATCCTCTGACTCCAATAGCGATATAGACTCTTGATTTCTCGCCAAATTAGATGCCCCACGCAACAGGCCCGAAAAAAAATAACAGGCAGCCGCCCACGTATTTTCGGCATGCTTCAGGGCCGGAGGTAAGGAGGCTGTCTGTTTAAACCGTTTGCGAGGAAGGGAGTTCCGATAGGTTTTCATCGCCATTCCTTTGGTCTGTTTCGGGTTTAGCAGCTCCGTCGCTACCGCTTGCGGAGGATAAGGCCGTACCTGTACTGGATAGGTACTTTATCCTGTTCGACAACAAAAATCATCCCGGGCCGACAGGCTCAGGTCGGTGGTAGCGGCGTCGAGCCTGTAGAGCTTTTTCTTGGAGCGAATGCCCTCATGCGCAAGGCATTATTTATGGTACGGATGCCCGGCGTTGATGCTCCAGGCGCGGTAGAGCTGTTCGATAAGGACGATGCGCACCAGGGGATGGGGCAGGGTCAGGGGGGAAAGGGACCAGGTCTGCTCGGCCCGGGCCAGGCACTGCGGGGCCAGGCCGTCGGGGCCGCCGATCAGCAGGTTGTAATTGCGCCCGCTCTCCTGCCAGCCGCGCAGTTGGGCGGCGAGTTTTTCGGTGCTCCAGGCCTTGCCGCCCACATCCAGGGCGACGACACCCTCGCCGTCGCCGATGGCCTTGATCATGGCCGCGCCCTCCCGGTCGATGGCTTTTGCCGCCGGCTGGCTCTTGCCCCGGCGGCCCAGGGGCAGCTCCAGTAGTTCCGTTTTCAGTTCCGGCGGCAGGCGTTTGGCGTATTCCTTGAACCCCTCGGTCACCCAGCCGGGCATGCGGGTGCCCACGGCCAGGATGCGCAGGATCATTGCGGTTTGCCGGCCTTGAGATCGGCGGGGCGGATGGCCCAGAGTTTTTCCAGTTCGTAGAACGCCCGGGTGGCGGGCAGCATGACGTGGACCACGACATCCCCGAAATCCACCAGTACCCATTCGGCGTCCTCCATCCCTTCCACGCCCATGGGGCGGAAGCCGGCTTTCTTGCCCTCCTCGACCACGTTGTCGGCCAGGGATTTGACCTGCCGGCTGGAGGTGCCGCTGGCTACCACCAGGGTATCCATGACGTCGGTGAGGCCGGTAACGTCCAGGGCGACGATGTCCCTGGCCTTCACGTCCTCAAGGGCTTCAACGACGACTTCCTTTAATGCTTTATTCATGCCAACTCCGAAGCAGCGGTTTCAGGACCTGTAGAGATTATGGTCGCGAATGTAGTCAATGACACTGTTGGGTGTCAGGTAGCGAATCGAGCGCCCGGCCGCCAGGGCATCGCGAATTTCGGTGGCGGAAACCGGTAGCAGCGTCATTTCGGTGATATGGACACCGCCGGCGGGGCTTTGCAGCAACTGCCGGGCGTCGTCCACCCGTCGCCCGGCCAGCCAGTCCGCCACTTCCCCGGTCTCGGGCCGGGACCAGCCGGGCCGCACGGCCACCAGGATGTGTGCGTAATCCGCCAGTTCCCGCCAGCGATGCCAGGTATTGAGGTTGACCAGGGAGTCCAGGCCCACGCATAGGCACAGGGGCACCCGGGCGCCGATTTCCTCGCGCAGGTGGGCCACCGAATCGATACTGTACGACAAGCCTTCCCGGCGCACTTCCCGGTCGTCAACCCGCAGCAGCGATTCCCCCTCGATGGCGAGCCGGGCCATGGCCAGTCTATGCCCGGCCGGCGTGCCCGGCGGCTCCCGGTGCGGGGGGTCGCCACAGGGCATAAAGCGCATTTCATCCAGGCCCAGGTGTTCGCAAAGTTCCAGGCCCGTGCGCAGATGGCCGATATGGATGGGATCGAAAGTGCCGCCAAAAACGCCAATAGCCACGATTACTGCCGGATCTCCCCGTCGCCGAGCACTATCCACTTCTGGCTGGTAAGGCCTTCAAGGCCCACAGGCCCGCGGGCGTGGATCTTGTCGGTGGAAATGCCGATTTCCGCCCCCAGGCCGTACTCGAAGCCGTNNCGTTGACCATCACCGAGCTGGAGTCCACCTCCCGGAGGAAGCGCCGGGCCCGGGTGTAATCCTCGGTGATGATGGACTCGGTGTGGGCGGAACTGTAGGTATTGATATGGTCGATGGCCTGGTCGAGGCCGTCCACCACCCGGATCGCCAGCACCGGTGCCAGGTACTCGGCGCCCCAGTCCTCCTCGGTAGCCGGGAGACAGTCGATCAGTTCCCGGGTACGCTCGCAACCGCGCAGCTCCACATCGTGGTTGCGGTAGGCCTCCGCCAGGCGGGGCAGGATGCCGGCGGCAACGCTCTCGGCCACCAGCAGGGTTTCCATGGCATTGCAGACACCGTAGCGATGGGTCTTGGCGTTAACCGCGATGTTGAAGGCCTTTTCCGGGTCGGCCCGGTCGTCGATATAGACGTGGCAGTTGCNNNGATCACCGGCACCCGGGCGTCGCGGCTGATGCGCTCGATGAGGCCCTTGCCGCCCCGGGGCACGATGACATCCACATACTCGGGCATTGCCACCAGTTCGCCCACCGCGGCGCGATCGGTGGTATCGATCACCTGTACGGCATTTTCCGGCAAGCCGGCGGCCTCCAGGCCGGCGCGGACACAGGCGGCAATGGCCCGGTTGGAGTTTATGGCCTCCGAACCGCCGCGCAGGATGGTGGCATTGCCGGATTTCAGGCACAGGC
>DGNJ01000130.1:14542-18917 GCA_002388905.1 Cellvibrionales bacterium UBA4495 | reverse complement strand
GATGATGCCCACCACGCCCAGCGGTACCCGCATCCTGCCCACCTGGATGCCGCTGGGGCGATAGCGCAGGTCGGTGATTTCCGCCACCGGGTCGGGCAGGGCCGCCACCTGGTGAAGCCCCTCGATCATGGCGTCAATGCGGGCGGTATTCAGTTCCAGGCGATCCAGCAACGCCGCCTCCAGCCCGTTTTCCCGCCCTGCGGCCATATCCTCGGCGTTGGCGGCGAGCAGCGCCTCGCGGCGATTGTCCAGGTTGCCGGCAATGGCCTCCAGGGCCGTGTTCTTGGCGACGGTGCCGGCGCGGGCCACGGCGCGGGAAGCCTGACGCGCCTGACGGCCGACCGTGCCCATGTAGGCTTGAATATCCATCAAAAATCCCAAAAAAAGACTGCGGACGACATTATAACGGGGCCACCCCCGGCCGGGATAGCGTCAACCGTTGGCCATGGCCGCCAGCCAGTCGCGCAGCCGATCAAGTCGCTCCAGGGAATCATCCACCTCCAGCATCGAAAGCCGCTTCTCGGTGGCCAGCGGCAACAGCATCGTCAGCCGCCAGCCCAGTTCGGCGGCGCCGGTGTTCCCGTCCGGCTTCAGGTAATCCAGGGGCAGCTTTTCCGCCAGTTCCTCAAGCAACTGGAGCAGGTCACCGTATTCCTCCGGCACGGGAACAAATTCGTCCGCCGGCAGGATATCCACGCTGGCGGTCAGCAAACCGTCGTGCTGCACGGCAGTTTCCCGCACGTGCAGGCGCCGATCCCCCTGTACGCGAATGCCCAGCAACCCCCCTTCCAGCTGATTCCAGTCACGAATCTCCACCAGGGTGCCCCAGGGGTAGATATCCGGCGGCGCACCCACCTCGCGCCCCGAGATAATGGGCACGATGCCGAAGGGCTCGGCGTTTTTCAGGGAGCGCGTCACCAGGTTCAGATAGCGCTGCTCGAAGATACGCAAATCCAGAGGTATCCCCGGATAAAGGGGTTGCTGCAGCGGAAAAAGCGGGATGTTTTTCAAGACGTCACTCCACAGGGCCTTCCGGGATCATGGCCATTTTGTCCGGGGAATTCAAACAGGGGGTTCGGGGGAGAAGAACGGCGTCCCGGTGGTCTAAAATTAGAGGGTTCATCTTCTTTATTGAGGCACTTATGGTTGCACCCGGGTCGCCACGACATCGCAAAACGCCGGGGTGTGCCCTGCTCGGCACCTTGTTGCTGCTGATCGCCGGCCCCGCCACGGCGGCGACGGTGTACAAATCCGTCGGTCCCGAGGGCCAGGTCGTTTACGGCGACGAACCGGCCGAAAACGCCGTCACCGTGGAAGCCATCGACATCCCGGACTACGATGCCGTGCCCCAGCTCAGCGCCGGCGAGCGAATCGAGCAGATGGCCGCCACCACCGACCGGCTCCAAGAAGACCGCCGGGAGCGAGAGGAGAGACGACGGGAAAACCGGGCGCAGGAGCCGGTCCGCTACTATCCGGTGCCGGTGCAAACTGAGCGCCGAACCTATGTCTCGCCCTCCGTCTGGCCCCTGAGCCACTCCCTCCCCCACTTGCGCCGGCATCCCGGGCACCACCGGGACCGTCACGACAAGCGGGACCGGGACCGGGACGGGGGCAGGGACAAGCGCATGGATAAGGGCCCGGAGCGCGCCACCTGGAATCCGCCCCTGCGCCGGGACTGATCGCCGGTCAGGATCGGTTGCTGGTCAGTTTTTCCGGGTCCAGTAATTCCTCAAGTTCCTGCCGATCCAGGTCGGTCATTTCGACCGCCACCTCAATCACCGGCCGTTTTTCCGCGTAGGCTTTCTTGGCGATCTCCGCGGCCTTCTGGTAGCCGATCACCGGGTTGAGCGCCGTTACCAGGATGGGGTTGCGAGACAACACCTTGTCGATATTGTCGCGACGCACTTCGAAGCCGGCGATGGCCTTGTCGGCGAGCACGGTGGCGGCGTTGGCGAGCAGGTCGATACTCTGCAACAGATTGTGGGCGATGACGGGCAACATCACGTTCAACTGGAAATTGCCCGACTGCCCGGCCACGGCAATGGTGGTGTCGTTGCCCATGACCTGGGCGGAAACCATGGCGACCGCCTCGGGAATCACCGGGTTGACCTTGCCGGGCATGATGCTGCTGCCCGGCTGCAGGGCCGGCAGCTCGATCTCCCCGAGCCCGGCCAGGGGCCCGCTATTCATCCAGCGCAGGTCGTTGGCGATCTTCATCAGGCTTACCGCCACCACCCGCAGTTGCCCCGACAATTCCACCGCCGTGTCCTGGGCACTGAGGCTCTCGAAAAAGTTGTCCGCGGCGTTAAAGTCCACACCGGTCATGCGCGACAGCTCGTCCGCCACGGCGGCGGCAAAATCCGGGTCGGCGTTGATGCCGGTGCCCACGGCGGTACCCCCCTGGGGGAGGCTGCGCAGGCGCGCCAGGGTATCCTCGATGCGCGCCATGCCGGAGCGGATCTGGGCGGACCAGCCGGAGATCTCCTGGGCGAAAGTCACCGGCATGGCATCCATCAGGTGGGTGCGGCCGGTCTTGGTGATGCCGGCCAGTTGTTCGGCCCGGTTGTCCATCACCGAGCGCAGATGCGCCAGGGCCGGCAACAGGTTCTCGCCCACCGCCAGGGTCGCCGACAAATGAATGGCCGTGGGAATCACGTCGTTACTGCTCTGGCCCATATTGACGTGGTCGTTGGGGTTGACCGGTTGACCGAGTGCGCGCCCGGCCAGGGTGGCGAGCACCTCATTGACGTTCATGTTGGTGCTGGTGCCGGAACCGGTCTGGAACACGTCCACGGGAAAGTGTTGATCGTAATCGCCCTCGCGCACGGTGCGCGCCGCCTCCTGGATGGCCCCGGAGACACCTTCGTCCAGGGAGCCCAGGCGGTAGTTGACCCGGGCCGCCGCCTCCTTGATCAGGGTGACGGCGGCGATAAAGCGCCGGGGCATGGGCAGGCCACTGATGGGGAAGTTCTCCACCGCCCGCTGGGTCTGGGCCTGGTAGAGGGCATCGGCCGGGACCTTCAGGGTTCCCAGGCTGTCTTTCTCTTCGCGAAAATCCGCCATACCGAATCACTCCCTTCATGGATTACTGTCTCAAGTCTAGCACCACACGGGCAGGTTCCCGGAAGGTAATGCCGGGGGCTTTCAAGCATCGCCAACCTCGGCCATAATCCCGCCCTCGTTTTTCCGGAGCCGACCATGTCCGCCGCTATCCACTCGCGTATCGCCGAAGAACTCGCCATCTCCGAAAAGCAGGTCACCGCCACCGTGGGGCTGCTCGACGAGGGCGCCACCGTGCCCTTTATCGCCCGCTACCGGAAGGAGGTCACCGGCGCCCTGGACGACACCCAGCTGCGCAACCTCCACGACCGGCTCAACTACCTCCGGGACCTGGAAGACCGGCGCGAGACCATCCTCAAGAGCATCGACGAGCAGGGCAAACTGAGCCCGGAACTGAAGCGGGATATCCTCGACGCGGACACCAAAACCCGGCTCGAGGACCTCTACCTGCCCTACAAGCCCAAGCGCCGCACCAAGGGCCAGATCGCCATGGAGGCGGGGCTGGAGCCCCTGGCGGAGAGCCTTTTGAACGACCCCACCCTGGACCCGGAAACCGAGGCGGCAAAATACGTCGATGCCGACAGGGGCGTGGCGGATACCAAAGGCGCCCTGGATGGCGCCAAGTATATTCTGATGGAGCGCTTTGCCGAGCACGCGGGCCTGCTGGACAGGGCCCGCACCTTCCTCACCGAGGAGGGCCTGCTGTTTTCCAGCGTGGTGGCCGGCAAGGAGAAGGAGGGCGAGAAGTTCCGGGACTATTTCGAGCACAGCGAGCCCCTGGGCAAGGTGCCCTCCCACCGGGCCCTGGCCATGTTCCGGGGCCGCCGCGAGGGCTTCCTGTCCCTGCGCGTGGATGTGGCGGTGGACGAAGGCGCCACCCACCCGCTGGAGACCATGATCGCCGGTACCTTCGCCATCGAGGACAACGGCCGCCCCGCCGACAGGTGGCTGGCGGAAGTGGTGCGCTGGACCTGGCGCATCAAGCTGCAACTGCACCTGGAAACCGAGCTGCTCGCCGACCTGCGGGCCCGGGCCGAACAGGCGGCCATCGACGTCTTCGCCGCCAACCTGAAGGACCTGCTGCTCGCCGCCCCCGCCGGCCAGCGCGCCACCATCGCCCTGGACCNNCTGCGCACCGGCGTCAAGGTGGCGGTGATCGACAGCACCGGCAAGGTGGTGGACCACGGCGCCATCTACCCCCATGCCCCCCAGCGGAAATGGGACGAGGCCATCGCCCGGCTGGCCGCCATCGCGCAAGCCCATGCCATTGAGCTTGTGGCCATCGGCAACGGTACCGCCTCCCGGGAAACCGACA
>DGNJ01000130.1:9579-14496 GCA_002388905.1 Cellvibrionales bacterium UBA4495 | reverse complement strand
CGAGGCCGGCGCCTCGGTCTATTCCGCCTCCGAGGACGCCTCCCGGGAAATGCCCGACCTGGACGTCACCATCCGGGGCGCGGTGTCCATCGGCCGGCGACTCCAGGACCCCCTGGCCGAACTGGTGAAGATCGACCCCAAGTCCATCGGCGTCGGCCAGTACCAGCACGATGTCAGCCAGACCCTGCTGGCGAAGAGCCTGGACGTCGTTATCGAGGACTGCGTGAACAGTGTCGGCGTGGAGGTGAACACCGCCTCCGCCCCGCTGCTGCGCCGGGTATCCGGCCTCAACCAGACCATTGCCGAGAATATCGTGGCCCTGCGCGATACAAACGGGCCGTTCAAAAACCGCAGCGACCTGAAAAAAGTACCCCGCCTCGGCGACAAGACCTTCGAGCAGGCCGCCGGCTTCCTGCGCATTCGCGGGGGCGATAACCCCCTGGACCAGTCGGCCGTGCACCCGGAGTCCTACTCGGTGGTGGAAAAGATGGTCGCCGACACCGGCCTGCCCGTGGACAACCTGCTGGGCAACCGCAAGGCTCTGGGTGGTCTCAAGGCGGAGAATTACGTCAGCGAGAAATTCGGTCTGCCCACGGTGAGGGATATTATCGCCGAACTGGAAAAACCCGGCCGCGACCCTCGCCCCGAGTTCAAGACCGCCACCTTCAAGGAAGGCGTGGAGACCCTCAAGGACCTGGAGCCGGGCATGGTCCTGGAAGGCACGGTCACCAATGTCACCCACTTCGGCGCCTTCGTCGACATCGGCGTCCACCAGGACGGCCTTGTGCATATCTCGGCACTCGCGGAGAAGTTCGTCAAGGATCCCCGGGACGTGGTCAAGACCGGCGATATCGTCAGGGTGAAGGTCATGGAAGTGGACGTCGACCGCAAGCGCATCGGCCTGTCCATGCGCCTGGGGGACGAGCCGGGCCAGGACAGCAAACCGAAATCCACCCGGCGCTCCGAACAGGGCCGACCCGACCGCGCCAAGGGCGCCCGGGCCCGGAACGCCGGAAAGCCCAAACCCGACAGCCAGCCGGCCCGGGAAGGGACCATGGCGGCACTGTTCAAGCAGGCCATGGACAAGAAGTAGCCCCCGATAGCAGGCGACAAGGACCTACCAGGATACGCGGAACTGAAGCCACGGTAATTGGCGGTGGGGTAGTCCTATCCTGGACCGTCTGCGGCCAGGGATGGCCGCAGCCGAGCGTACAGGGATGTATTTATAGCGTGTCCAGGAAAGGACTACCCCACCGCTTCCGGGCCTGGCAATACTTGATAGGCCCGCCGGGGGGCCACCTCCTTACGACTGCAGGATCAGGTCCGACGCCTTCTCGGCAATCATCATGGTGGGTGCATAGGTATTGGCGGAGGTCATGGTGGGCATGATGGATGCGTCCGCCACCCGCAGGCCCTCGATGCCGTACACCTTCAGGCGGTGATCCACCACCGCCAGCGGGTCGGAAGCCGGGCCCATCTTGCACGAACCCACCAGATGGTAGGAACTGACGCCGTACTGGCGGGCGAAAGCCAGCAACTCGTCGTCCGTCTCGCAATCCGGCCCGGGAAAAGTTTCCTCCGCCACCAGGGGCGCCAGCGCCGGTGACCGCAGAATACGGCGGGCGGCCTTCAGGGCCTTGACCAGCAACTCCCGGTCCGTTTCCTCCGCCAGGTAGNNGGCGATGGGCGCCAGCCGGGGATCGGCACCGGCGATGCGCACCGACCCGGCGCTGGCGGGGCGCATCTGCCAGGCCCCGCAGGTCATGCCGGGCACATCGTCGAGTTTGCCCACGAAGCCCTCCTTGTAGCTGCCCGGCGTAAATACCAGGGAGTAGTCCGGACCCGGCAGCTCCGGCTCGGTGCGGCCGAAAACATGAACCAGCGCCGGGCTCAGGCTGAGGATATTGGGCCTGTTCAGCGCCCACCTGAGGATTTCCTTTGCCAGCGGCAGACCCTTGACGTGGGCGTTGAGGGTATCGACTCCGTCTTTCGCCCGGACGACGAAGCGGGGGCTGTAGTGGTCCCGGAAATTCCGGCCCACCCCCGGCAGGCTGTGGTGAACGGCAACGCCGTGGCGGTCCAGCAGGGCCTTGGGGCCGATGCCCGATAACTGCAGGACTTTGGGGGAATTCAGGGTACCGGCACTGACGATCACTTCCCGGCCGGCTCGGACCTGCCGGGGCTTGCCGTCGACCAGATACTCGACGCCCACCGCCCGCCGGTTTTCCAGGAGCACTTTCGACACCAGCGCGCGGGTGATCACCCTGACCCGGCCGGTTCGCCTGGCCGGATGCAGGAAGGCCGTGGCGGTGCTGACCCGCCGGCCCCTGTGAATGGTGCTCTGGTAAAACCCGACCCCTTCCTGTTTGGCGCCGTTGTAGTCGTCGTTGAAAGGGTGCCCCTGCTCGCGGGCGGCGGCGACGAAGCCGTCCACCACTTCGTTGGGCCAGGGCGAGGTGGTCACGGCCACCGGACCCCCACGGCCCCGGTAGTGGTCGTCACCCGGTCCGATGCGCCGCTCGGTGCGCCGGAAAAACGGCAAGACGTCTTCGTAGCCCCAGCCGGGATTGCCCAGGGACGCCCAGTGGTCGAAATCCGCCGCCTGGCCGCGATTGTAGACCATGCCGTTGACGGAACTGGAGCCGCCCAGGGTCTTGCCCTGGGTCACCTGGATGGCCCGGTTGTTGGTGGCCGGCGAGGGTTCGTACTGGTACTGCCAGGTCAGTTTGGGATTGAACAGCGTCTTGATAAAGCCCGCCGGCACCCGGATATAGGGATTGCTGTCCGGCGGCCCGGCCTCGAGCACACAGACCCGGTGCCCCTTGTCCGCGAGCCGGTAGGCGATGATGGAAGCGGCGGTACCGCCGCCGACAATCACGTAGTCGAAAGTCTCCAAAATCCGGCCTCTTTTGTCAGGTGATACCCAGGCTCTGCCGGATGACCTCGGCGATCTCGTAGGCCGGGTGCGCCTCGCAGGTTTTGGGCCGGGTCATGCGGTTATGGCAGAACGCCACCGCCAGGCCCGTTTCCGGGTCCGCCCAGCCCAGGGAGGCCCCGGCGCCGGGGCAGCAGATGGCGGAGGGCGACTTCAGCGGGCAGGTAAAGGGCACGTTGTCGTCCCAGCGCCAGTAACCGCCCTCGCTCAGTGGCATCACGGCATTGAAATAGACCGGGTCGGGCTCGTCGGCACCGGCGCGCGGCCGGCTGATGGCCCGGACCCGCTCCGGCGACAACAGGGTGGTGCCGTCCAGGGTGCCGCCGCCGGCGAGGATGGCCCAGAACCGGGCCTCGCTGCGGGCGTTGAAAATACCGCCCACGCCGGCGATACAGGCACGGCGCACGTCCGGGCGCTCGAATACCTCGGGAATCAACGGCACGGTATTGGGCAGGCTTTTGGCAAACAGGGAATCCGCCGGTGGCAGGGGAGCGCCGGCCTCGGCATTGACCAGTGTGGCAATCCGATGCTCCACCTCATCGGGAATGCCCACCCAGAGGTCCTTGATACCGAAGGGCTCGCAGATCTCTTCCCGGATAAACCGGCCAAAGGGCCTTTTTTGGGGGTCTGTGCGGCGCACGATTTCCCCCAGCGCCCACCCGAAGGACATGGACTGGTAACCCGGCTTATCCCGCACCGGCAGCAGGGGTTTGAGGCGGGCGATGGCCGCCACCGTGGCATCCCAGTCGCAGATGGATTCCGGGGTCGTTCCCTCGGGCATCTGCGGGGTACCGGTGCGGTGGGTCAGGGCATCCCGGACGGTCACCACCTCCTTACCGTGGCAGCCGTATTCGGGCCAGTAGTCGGCGACGGGGGCGTCGTAGTCGATAAGCCCCCTTTCAGCCTGGACGTGCACGGCGGTTGCGGCCACGGCCTTGGTCACCGAGAACACATTGAACAGGGTATCGCCGTTCACCGCCTCGCCGGTGTCGCGATCGGCGAGCCCGCCCCAGGTATCCACCACCAGTTCGCCGTCCAGGTACGCGGCCACCTGGATACCGATTTCGCCGCGCTCGGCGATGGCCCTATCGATAGCCGCCTTGACGGCGTCATTGGCTGCTGCGTTGATAGTCATGTCTCCCACCTTCGAACATCCGACCGGGTCCCCGTAAACGCCGGGACACCGGTCTCCTTGCTTCGGACTTGCAACGATCGATAATCAAGGCCCTGCCGATCAACCGTTGCCGTCATTGCGGGCAATCTGCCTGTCCTGTAATCCCCTGAACAGCAGTTGCCCGGTGATGGCGCCGATAAGCGCCAGGGCCATGTCCCACTGGGCATCCCAGATATCACCCTGCACCCCCAGGAATTCCATGGTGCTGTCACCACCCCAGACCGCCGACTGCCACTCCACCAGTTCGTAGAGTGCGCTGATCGACAGGGCCACGCAGCAGGCCAGAAAAAACAGCCAGTTACCCGGCTTTACCACGTCGAGGCGCAGCAGCACTTCCCGGGCAACCAGGGCGGGCACCAGCCCCTGGAGGACATGGCCAAAGCGGTCGTAATGATTGCGCGACGTGTCCAGCAGATCCTGAAACCACTCGCCTACGGGTACCCGACCATAGGTGTAATGGGCGCCCACCAAGAGGACCAGCGCAAAAAGAAAGAGCAGGTAATAGGACAATCGGCTCAGGGGCAGGTAACCCCGGGTCAGAACGAGCACCGCCAGGCCGAGAAAAACCGGCAGGGATTCCATCCACCAGACCAGCCGGTCGTGGGGGTCGATGGCCGACCAGAGGGTCGCCAGGCACAGCAGAGCCAGCAGGATCGATAATTCCCGGCGAGTTGCCACTTTACTCCCCCCAGCGTGGGATCAGCGCCTGGGGCAACCCCAGCTGGTCGAGAATACGGGCAACCACGAAATCCACCAGATCCTCGATGGTTTCCGGCTCCTGGTAAAAACCGGGGCTGGCGGGAAGGAT
>DGNJ01000130.1:0-9550 GCA_002388905.1 Cellvibrionales bacterium UBA4495 | reverse complement strand
TTTCCCGGGGCACCAGGATCAACTGCCGCCTCTCCTTGATAACCACGTCGGCGGCGCGCTCAATCAGGTTGTTGCTGGCACCGCTGGCAATGGCGGAAATACAGCCGCCGCTGGCGGGACATATCACCATGGAATGGGGGGAAGCCGAGCCGGAAGCCACCGGGGAGAACCAGTCGCGCCGGTCGAATACCTGGATCTGGCCGTCCTCGGCGTCGAAATTGGCGGTGAGGAATGCCTCCAGGTGATCTTCGTCGGGCATTTCCAGTTCGGTCTCCGTTTCCACCACTGTCCGGGCGGCATCGGAAATCAGGAAATACACCTGGCAGTCCGCCTGGACCAGGCAGTCCAGTAAACGCAGGCCATAGGGGGCGCCCGACGCGCCGGTCATTGCCAGGGTAACGGTTCGATGATGCTCAGCCATGGTTGTCCGCCTCCAATGCCCTCAACAGTTTGCCGTGAAATCCCTGGAAGCCGCCGTTGCTCATGATCACCACATGGGCGTCGCCCCCGGCGGCGGCCAGGGTCTTGCGTACCAGTGCGCCGATGTCGCCGACCACTTCCGCGGGCACCGGACTCTGGGCCGCCACCGCATCCAGCGACCAGTCCAGCCCCTCCGGCTGGAACCAGAGTACGGCGTCGGCTCCGGCCGTGGCATCCGCCAGGGCGCCCCGGTGGATACCCATTTTCATGGTATTGGAGCGCGGCTCGATCACCGCCACCACCTTCTCGCGCCCCACCCGGTTGCGCAGGCCCTCCAGGGTGGTGGCAATGGCCGTGGGATGGTGGGCAAAATCGTCGTAGACGCTGACGCCGCCGATTACCCCGAGACTCTCCATGCGGCGTTTGACCCCGGCAAACCGGGACAGGCCCCCACAGGCGGTGGCGGGGGCGACGCCGACATGGCGGGCCGCGGCGATAGCCGCCAGGGCATTGCGGACATTGTGCCGTCCCGTCAGTGTCCAGGCCACCCTGCCCGCCACCTCGCCCCGGTGACTGACGGAAAAGACACTGCCGTCCGCCGATTCCAGTGTCGCCTGCCACTCGCCATCCGGCCCGAAGGTCTCCAAGGGCGTCCAGCAGCCACGTTCGATCACGGCCTTCAGGTTAACGTCGTCCCCGGCAAGGACGATGCACCCCTGCCCCGGTACCGTGCGCACCAGGTGGTGGAACTGGGTCTGGATGGCGGCCAGGTCCGGGAAGATATCGGCATGGTCGAATTCCAGGTTATTGAGGACCAGGGTCCGGGGCCGGTAATGGACGAACTTGGAACGCTTGTCGAAAAAAGCGGTGTCGTATTCATCCGCTTCGACAACAAAAAACGGCGTACCCCCCGCCCGGGCGGAGACACCGAAATTGCCCGGCACGCCACCGATCAGGAAGCCGGGATCGAGGCCCGCGTCCGCCAGCACCCAGGCAAGCATGGAGGCGGTGGTGGTTTTGCCATGGGTGCCCGCCACCGCCAGCACCCATTTATCGCGAAGAAAGTAATCGCCGAGCCACTGGGGCCCCGAGGTATAGGCAAGCCCCCGGTCGAGCACGGCCTCGACACAGGGGTTGCCCCGGGACAGGGCGTTGCCCACCACCACAAGATCCGGCGCCGGCTCCAGCTGGGCGGGGTCGTACCCTTCCACCAGGTCGATGCCGGCCTGTTCCAGCTGGGTGCTCATGGGGGGATAGACATCGGCATCGCTGCCGGTCACCCGGTGTCCGGATGCCTTGGCCAGTTGCGCCAGACTGCCCATAAAAGTGCCGCCAATGCCGAGAATATGTATATGCATCAAATATCCGTATGGACCACGGGAATTGGCCGGATTATGGCATCGACCCGGGCGATACGCCATGGCCGGGCGCACCGTGAAGCAGCCGCTGCGGGCGGGACTGCGCTCCCGGATGCCGGGACAATCGCTTCCGGTATCACAGGCTGGTATTGGGTTCAGGGCGAGGGGCACCTATGCTTGGTCGCAGAAACCCAGGGAGATGGAGCCTTGCCTCGTCGCTATATTCGTCATCCGTCGGAAATTCCCATTGAGGTCGCCGCCGCGGCGGGTAATTTCCAGAGCCGTCACCTTCGGAATATCTCGGTTGGGGGCCTGTGCACCCGGGTGGAGAACTGTTTGCCCGATGGCACCCGGGTGGCCATACGGATACCCCTGTTAACGCCGCCATTCCGTGCCGAAGGCCATGTGGTCTGGTGCCGTACCCTGGCCCCCGGGAATGCATTGATGGGGATCTGCTTCAGCGATCCGGACACGGCTTACGCCATACGCATGGTGGAACAGGTATGCCATATCGAAAGCTACCGCCAGCGCCTGAGTCGGGAGCGCGGTTACGACTGCGACAGCGAGGAAGCCGCACGGGAGTGGATTGCCCGCTACGCACCGGATTTCCCCCCGGTGGACCCGGCGGACTGAACATGGCCCGAACCAATCCTGGCTCCGGCGTCCGGCAACGGACTTCGCCAATATCCGCCCGAAACGCTATAGCAGGCTATCTCCCCATTCCCGGAGAGCCGCCAGCGTTGCACGATCCCGGTTGGAAAGCGCCGGGTCCGCTTCCAGGCGATCGATACTCTGGTGGTACTCATCCATAGAAAGATAACCGTCCCCCGGCTCGGTGAGTTGCCGATACCGGAATTCTTCCCACTGGTGTTGTTCTTCGGCGCCGAGGGTCTGGGGATAAAACCGGGCGCGGTAGCGAAACAGCAACTCCCGGTAACGACTGTCGCGAAACGGGAAGGTCCCGGCGGCCAACTCGTCCGGAGAGGCCTCGCGCACGGCGGGGAGCAGGTCCCTGTCGGCGTTGTCGAGGAAGCCCGCGTAGAGTGCCAACTCCGCATCCGTGTCCGCGTCCATGGGCGGCAGGGCGAAAACCTCGCCGAGTTTTTTGGCCAGGTCGGCGCCTTTCAGCCTGTACCAGTGGTCTTCACAGGCTGAAAGGTCGATACCGAGGCGACGCGCCGCCTCATTATCGAGCAGTTTGGGCGTTGCCAGCACGGGACAGCGGTTGAGATGAATGGCCTTGAGAGGAATTCGTGCCACGGTTTCCGGTAGTTCGCCGGCGGGGGTGAACAAACGCTCCCTGATCGACGCCGCATCCAGCTCCAGCAGTGGCGCCGGATCGGCGGAAAGGTTGTAGGCAATGACCGCGTTTTTGTTGACCGGATGCTGGCACAGGGGAATCATCAGGGCGGTATAGCCGTTTTCCCGGGGCAGGCGACTGGAGACGTGCAGCACCGGCTTGCGGGCGGCCAGGTCGATCAACCGCGCTGCCTGATGCTTGAGCCGGTGTTCGTAGACATACTGGTAGAGTTTGGGCTGCTTGTCCCGCACCAGCCGGGCCATGGCAATGGTGGCCCTGACATCCGACAAGGCGTCGTGGGCGGCCTCATGGGCAATACCGTTGGCGGCGGTAAGGTGTTCCAGCTTGAAGCTGGTGCCGCCGTTCTCGCCCTCCGGCCAGTGAATTCCCTCCGGGCGCAGGGCGCGGGTCAGCCGCAGCATATCGATAATGTCCCAGCGGGAATTGCCGTGTTTCCACTCCCGTTCGTAGGGGTCGAAAAAATTCCGGTACAGGGTGTATCGGGTTACCTCGTCGTCGAAGCGCAGGCTGTTGTAACCGGCACCGCAGGTGCCGGGGCGGGAAAGCTCCTCGACAATACGGGCGATAAATTCCGGTTCCGGCACGCCGCGACTATCGGCTTCCTGTGGGGTGATGCCTGTCACCAGGCAGGCGACGGGATTGGGCAGACGGTCCCGGGGCGGGCGGCAATAGAGGGTCAGGGGCTCGCCTATCTCTTCCAGGTTCTCGTCTGTACGCAACCCTGCAAACTGGAGCGGGCGGTCCCGGGCCGGATCGATACCGGTGGTCTCGTAATCGTGCCAATAGATGGAGTTCATTTCGTTTTCCCGTGCCTATGGCTTCTTCCGTGAAGATGCAGGGCAATTATTGTACTGGCAATCCGCCCCGATTGCCCCGCACGCCCCGGACCGGGACGCGGGCACCCCTCAGGCAAAAAAAACGGCGCCCGAAGACGCCGTTTTGTAGCCAAAAACCAGGGACTACGGCGCCACTACTTCCGTATAGGACATTTCGCCGATAACCCGGCGGTTCTGGGCCCTGCCCTCTTCCGTACTGTTGGTGGCAATGGGCTGGCTCTCGCCGTAACCGACAGTGGAAATCCGGCTGGCGTCGATACCGTACTGCTTGACCAGCTCGGCCTTAACAGCCTGGGCCCGGCGCTCGGAAAGGTCCTGGTTATAGGCGTCGGAGCCCACCGAGTCGGTGTGACCCTCGAGTACCAGGTCGATATCGTCGTGGGCCTTCATGGCATTGGCCACCGCCTGCAACTCGTCGCCGTAAATAGCGCGGACCACTGCCTTGTCGAATTCGAACTCGACATCCAGCTGTACGCGGATGGTGCGCGTTTCGGGTGCCTGCTGGGGTTCCGGTGCCGGCTCGGGTGCGGGCTCCGCGGCGGCCATCGGTTGCGCCGGCGCGGGCTTGCTGAAGTAGTAATTCAGTGCCAGGTTCAAGGCGCCGTCATTGGTGCCATCCTGGCCCTCGCGAACCTTGTGCAGCAGACGCGCATCGGCGCGGAATTCCAGCTGCTCGCCAAACATCTTGGAAACGCCGAGGCCAATACCGGCCTGGTGGGTGTGTTCCTCGTCCGGTTGAAGGTTGTTCACGTCGTCCCGGTCGAAATAGGACAGGCCCGCCACCGCATAGGGGCGCCAGTTGGTATCGGGGGCATCCCCGAACCAGTAATAAAAATCGATTTTCGCCACATCCAGGTCGTCACCGGCGATTTCCCGGCCCACGCCGGCTTCCAGGGCCCAGTCGTTGAAAAAGCGGTAACCCAGGTTAATGCCGGCCACGGCGGCATCGTCGTGGCCATCGATGACCCGCTCGCTATCCAGGTAGTAACCGGTGATTGAAGGACCCAGGTAGATTCCTTCGAGATCGCCGGCACCGGCGCTCATGGTCGCGCCGGCAAGGAGCGTGCCCGCCAATGCAGTAAGCTTTTTCATAAAAAGTTTCCCTTTTTTCCGTTGATTTGTATTGTCTCCCGCTATCGGCGAGAGCCACTTTTTGCTGCCGTTCATGGTAGAAGCAGGCGCGGCTTCAGACAAGCATTTTCATTGAAAATCGCTTAAATTGCCGGCAACGTACAAGAAGTGTTCAATTCCGGCGACATTAATCCGTAGCCGTCAGGCGACAGTCAGCTTCTTCTCCTCGATAATGGCCTGCCACTGCCTGGGGCCGGTCTGGTGAACAGCTTCACCGTTGGTATCGACCGCGACCGTGACCGGCATGTCCTTTATCTCGAACTCATAGACTGCCTCCATTCCCAGCTCCGGGAAAGCCACCACGCTGGAGTCGGTGATCGCCTTGGAAACCAGGTAGGCGGCCCCGCCCACGGCCATCAGGTAGACAGCCTTGTTGTCCCGAATGGCCTCAATGGCCACGGGCCCTCTCTCGGCCTTGCCCACCATGCCGATCAGGCCGGTTTTTTCCAGCATGGTCCGGGTGAACTTGTCCATTCGGGTGGCGGTGGTGGGCCCCGCCGGGCCGACCACCTCGTCGCCCACGGGATCCACGGGGCCCACGTAGTAAATAAACCGGTTGGTGAAATCCACCGGCAACTCCTCGCCATTGGCAATCATGTCGACCATTTTCTTGTGGGCGGCGTCGCGCCCGGTGAGCAGCTTCCCGGACAACAGCACGGTCTCCCCCGGTTTCCAGTCCAGGAGATCTTCCTTGGTAACGGTGTCCAGATTGACACGGCGGACACTGTCGCCCACGTCCCAGGTAATCTCCGGCCAGTGTTCCAGGGACGGCGGCTCCAGGTGCGCCGGGCCGCTGCCGTCCAGAGTGAAATGGACGTGACGGGTGGCGGCACAGTTGGGAATGACGGCCACGGCCTTGTTGGCGGCATGGGTGGGATAATCCTTGACCTTGACATCCAGCACCGTGGTCAGCCCCCCCAGGCCCTGGGCGCCGATGCCCAGCGCATTGACCTTGTACATCAATTCCAGGCGCAGTTCCTCGGCGCGGTTGCCGGCGCCGCGCTCCCGCAGGTCCTGGATGTCGATGGGATCGAGCAGGGCCTCCTTGGCCAGCAGCATGGCTTTCTCGGCGGTACCGCCGATACCCACACCCAGCATGCCCGGCGGACACCAGCCGGCGCCCATTTTGGGAACCTGCTCCAGGACCCAGTCCACCACGGAATCGGAGGGATTGAGCATGGCGAACTTGGATTTGGCTTCCGAACCGCCACCCTTGGCGGCCACATGGACTTCCACGGTATCGCCGGGCACCAGCTGGTAGTGGATCACCGCCGGCGTATTGTCGCCGGTATTCTTCCGGGTGCCGTCGGGATCCTCGAGGATGGACGCGCGCAGGACATTGTCGGGCAGGTTATAGGCCCGGCGCACACCTTCGTTGACCATATCGTCGAGGGACATATCACCCTGCCACTGGACATTCATGCCCACGTGGAGAAAGGCTGTGACGATACCGGTATCCTGGCAGATGGGTCGATGTCCCATGGCACACATACGGGAATTGATGAGAATCTGGGCCATGGCGTCGCGGGCCGCCGGGGATTCCTCTTTCTCGTATGCGCCGTAGACGGCCTCGATAAAATCCACAGGGTGGTAGTATGAGATGAATTGCAGGGCGTCGGCGACGCTCTGAATCAGGTCATCCTGGCGAATTACAGTCATGAGAAATCTCTTCCGTCGGCTTGGCTGGGGCGCCGGATTTTACCCGCTATGGAGTCGGGTTTGAATAGGAAGTGGTCGCGGGCCCCGCCGGAGAACTCCCCCGGTCAGGACCCGCCACCCAATTGCCGGCGGATCTGCGCCAACTGCTCGTTGACCTGCAGGCGGTAGGCGTCGATAGCCTCGATGGCTTCTTCGTTTTTGGCGACCCGACCCTGGAGCGTGCGCTGCATTTTGCCGATGGTGCTTTCCAGGTCCTTGATGTCGCCTGACAATCCTGCGGTTCGCTCGCGCACCTCCTCCACGGCGGCACCGGCGGCGAGGGTGCTGCCGCGCAGGTTCTCCATACCCCGGGCGGTCTGGTCGACCTTCTTCTGCACGGCCTCAACCGTCTGGCGAATATTTTTCACAGCCTCGGCCTGGGACTCCACCGCCTCCGTGTTAGCGGCAATGGCCTTGCGGTTGGTGTCATAGGAGACTCCCCACAATTTTTTGATTTCGGACCAGTGCTTTTCCAGGGCCTCGTCGTGATCCTTGATCTTCATGCGCAGGGCGGCACCGGACTCACTCAGGGACTCGTCCGTGGATTCGATCCGATCCGCCAGCTCGGTAAAGCGGGCGTCCAGGTCAGCCAAGGCCCGGCTCTGGTGACGGGTATAGAAGCCCAGGGCCACGAGCCCCGCCAGCAGAAGCACGGTCATCAGCTTCCAGAAACCACCACCGCCGCTTCGCTTGTCGGCATTGCCCCTGGGGGGCGGCGGCGTCTTCTTGCCGCCCGTGCGCTGGGCATTGGCTTCGTCCCGCTGGGGGACAATGGGGTCGAGGCGCCTGTAGTCCTTGTCACTCATAAGATCGGCATTCCCGGCTGAGATAATGTGCGGCCATTATATCGATACGGCGCTGCAAAAACACAGGTACAAAAAAGCCGGCATCCTCCCGGATGCCGGCTCTCCTTTCCTGCCGCTGGCAGTCTTAGAGCAGTTCGAACACCAGTACGAATATCACGGTCAACAGGATGCTGGAGTGAATCACGCCCTTGACCGAGGCGATGGGGCCCTGCTTGCCGACGAGTCCGTTGATTTCCACCAGGGCGATCAGGATCAGGACGATGATCAGGTCCAGGCCACCGACACCGGTTCCCCAGCCGGCCCCGCCCCAGGTGGTGCTGTGGGGGCTGGCGAGCATGGCGAAAGCCATGGGTGCGGAAAACAGGGTGTTGGTGCGGGACGCGAGCAGCGCCTTGGCCCCGGCCGCGGCGCCGTCGCCCCCTTCCTTCATGCCCAGGGCAATCTGCTGATTGGGCCAGATCACCAGCCAGACGTTGAGGAACATCAGGGTACCCATGGTGGCGCCGATAATGATGTAGTTATTGAGGATATTGTTGTGCCCCATCATCAACAAAAGGAACACACCGGTAATAAAGGTGAACATGGCACCCCAGCGGAACCACCACAGAGCGCGCGGTGCCAGTTTGGCCTTGGCGTCGGGTAGCGCCTCGGCGCTTGCCTCCTTGAAATACGCCCCCTGGATAAAGTTGAAATAATAAAGGATACCGATCCAGGTAATCCCGAAAAGCAGATGCCCCCACCGGAAAAGGAAGTTCAGGAACTCCATGCTGAATATATCGCTCATAGTGGTACCTCATTCTTTTATTCGTTGAGATCCGGGACCAGCGGACCCGGGTGCTGTCAGACTGCCGCAGATTGAGCCGTTTTCTAACCAACGGTTAAACTGCGGGTCACGATCATTGTAGACCCATTATTGACAACCTGAAAAGCCCGTTTTTTTCAGCCTCTGGCGGGCTCCCCCACGAATTCACCCGGATAAGTCACCCAGACTTTGCTAGACTATGGGCATCCAATGCAGCCAGTATTGGATAAATACCTTGACTCGCCTTCACTCCGGTGCACCGGAATCAGTGCCGGAGAGGCAGTTTTTTTATCACATGTTTTCTTGCAGTAATTTAAGGATGAGTGATATGTCTTTTACCCTTCCCGATCTTCCCTATGCCATCGACGCGCTGGAACCTCATATTTCACGGGAAACTCTGGAATACCACCACGGCAAGCACCACGCCACTTATGTCGACAAGCTCAACGACATGATCAAGGGCACGAAAATGGCGGACAAAAGCCTTGAAGAGATCGTTAAGTCCGCAGAGGGCGGACTTTTCAACCAGGCCGCCCAGGTGTGGAACCACACGTTTTACTGGAACTCCCTGTCCCCAAACGGCGGCGGCGAACCCACCGGCGCGGCGGCGGAGGCCATCGACAAGGCTTTCGGCTCCTTCGATAAATTCAAGGAAGCTTTCAATGCCAAGGCCAAGGGCAACTTCGGTTCCGGGTGGACATGGCTGGTCAAGAAAAGTGATGGCAGCGTCGATGTGGTCAACACCGACGATGCACAGACGCCCCTGACCGACAGCAGCCTCACGCCCCTGCTGACCTGCGATGTCTGGGAGCACGCCTACTACATCGATTACCGGAATTCCCGTCCGGATTACCTGAAAGCGTACTGGAACCTGGTCAACTGGGATTTCGTCAACAGCAATCTTGCTTGATCGTCAGGCCCGATTGCCTGTCCTGAAGGCCCCTCACGGGGCCTTTTTTGTTGCCTCTCAATAACTCTTTCCTGTCCGTTAACCCGGCTTGCAAGCGACACCCTGGCGTCGGCCGGTAACCCGCAAAACCGGTTCAGTCCGCAAAAACCGATCTCCCAAATAATTCTCAAAGGGAAATAACAGACAAAAAAGGCCCCGCAATATGCGGGGCCTTGTCGGGCTGTGCTCTTTCGAGCAGGTAGCGGGGTCGGCTTACATCATGCCGCCC
>DGNJ01000071.1:9085-9576 GCA_002388905.1 Cellvibrionales bacterium UBA4495 | reverse complement strand
CCGTGTGCATCTGTTTGGCGGCCCCGAGGATGGCGTCGACCGGACAGGCCTGGATGCACTTGGTACAACCGATGCACTCGTCCTCGCGGATATAGGCCACTTTCTTGATGTCGCTTTCCTCGCCGTGTTCGGCATCCAGTTCGGGCGCCGGCACATCGAGCAGGCCCGCCAGGGCGTTAATGGTGCCCTGGCCACCCGGCGGGCATTTGTTGATGGCGTCGCCATCGGCGATGGCCTCGGCATAGGGGCGACAGCCCGGATAGCCGCACTGGCCGCACTNNCGCACTGGGTCTGGGGCAGCAGTTCGTCGATCTGGTCGACGATTGGATCCCCCTCGACCCGGAACTTGACCGCTGCATAGCCGAGCACCGCCCCGAATACAACGGCGAGCCCCACCAGCGCAATAAGCGCGGCCAGCAGCGGGTGTTGGGCGATAACCTCAATCATGGCCGCTTATACCAACCCGCTGAAACCCATGAAGGCCAGGGACA
>DGNJ01000071.1:7672-9037 GCA_002388905.1 Cellvibrionales bacterium UBA4495 | reverse complement strand
CCAGCCGCTCGCGCATGGCGGCGAACAGCACCAGTACCAGGGAGAAGCCGACGGCGGCGCCGAAGCCGTACAGGGAGGCTTCCAGGAAGCCGCGGTCGCGCATGGTGTTTTGCAGGGCCACGCCCAGCACCGCGCAGTTAGTGGTAATCAGGGGCAGAAACACACCCAGCACCCGGTAAAGGAGGGGGCTGGATTTCTCGATGAACAGGCGCGTGAACTGCACCACCACGGCGATAACCAGGATAAACGCGATGGTGCGCAGGTATTCGAGCCCCAGGGGTTGCAGCACCCAGGTATTGACCAGGTAACTGGAGATGGCCGCCAGAGTCAGCACGAAGGTGGTGGCGCTGGACATGCCGATGGCGGTTTCCAGCTTGTTCGAAACGCCCATGAAGGGGCACAGGCCCAGGAACTGGACCAACACAAAGTTGTTCACCAACACGGCGCTGATCAGGATGATGGCGATATCTTGCATGGACTGCGCCTCTTTGAACCGCCTGCATTGTCTCAGATTAGTTTTTTCTTGGAAAATCGAAAAAGCGTGTCTTGCTTATCGGTTGTGCCGATAAAGGAGCGTCGCACCGATGTTCTCACAAATTCGCGATCTAGGATCGCTCCCANNNTGGGAGCGGGCCTTGCCCGCGATATTGCCTTCAAGTCACCCGCATTCCCGGCTCCGCCCCGCTATCGGGTGACAGCAGGTAGATACCCTTTTTGTCGCCGGCGGCCAGAACCATGCCTTCGGATACGCCGAAGCGCATCTTGCGCGGTGCCAGGTTGGCCACCATGACCGTGAGCCGGCCTTCCAGTTCCTCGGGCTTGTACCGGGACTTGATGCCGGAAAACACGTTGCGGGTCTCGCCGCCGATGTCCAGGGTCAGTTGCAGAAGCTTGTCGGCGCCGTCGACGTGGGTCGCCCTGACAATCCGGGCCACCCGCAGGTCTACCTTGATAAAATCGTCGAAGGCGATTTCCCCGGCCAGGGGGTCGTCGGCCAGGGGGCCGGGCGCCGGCGCTTGTGCACCGGCGTTGTCGACCGCCAGCTGGTCCCGGCTCGATTCCACCATGGCGTCCACTCCGGTCTTTTCCACCCGCTGCATCAGCGGCTTGAATTTGTTGATCCTGTGGTTGAGCAGCGGCCGGCTGGCGCTGTTCCAGGAAAGGTTGTCGTCGAGGAAGGCCTCGGCCTTGGCGGCCATGGCGGGCAATACCGGCTTCAGGTAGACCATCAGGACCCGGAAGAGGTTGATTCCCAGGGAACAGATGGCCTGGACCTCCGTTTCCCGGCCCGACTCCTTGGCCAGTTTCCAGGGTTCTTTTGCCGCGATGTACTCGTTGGCGGCATCGGCGATGGCCATGATTTCC
>DGNJ01000071.1:7421-7625 GCA_002388905.1 Cellvibrionales bacterium UBA4495 | reverse complement strand
GCCTCGCTGGCCTGCCGCCAGAGTGTCTCGTCCGCCACCGAGCCGGCGAGCATGCCATCGCTGTCGCGGGTAATGAACCTGGCGCAGCGACTGGCGATATTGACCACCTTGCCCACCAGGTCGCTGTTGACCTTCTGGACAAAGTCATCGAGGTTCAGGTCCAGGTCCTCGACACCGCTGGAGAGCTTGGCGGCGAAGTAATAG
>DGNJ01000071.1:193-7360 GCA_002388905.1 Cellvibrionales bacterium UBA4495 | reverse complement strand
GAAAGCCATGCACGCAGATGCGGGTGGGGGTGCGATAGCCGGCACTGTCGAGCATGGCGGGCCAGAACAGGGCGTGGAAGTTGACGATGTCCTTGCCGATAAAGTGGTAAAGCTCCGCCTCCGAGTCCCGCTTCCAGAAGGCATCGAAGTCCAGCCCTTCCCGGTCGCACAGGTTCTTGAAGCTGGCCATGTAGCCGATGGGGGCATCCAGCCAGACGTAGAAATACTTGCCCGGCGCGCCGGGAATCTCGAAACCGAAGTAGGGGGCGTCGCGGCTGATATCCCATTCCCGCAGGCCACCCTCCAGCCACTCGTCAAGTTTGTTGGCGGTTTCCTCGGCCACGTGGCCGGAGCGGATCCAGTCTTTCAGGAAATCGACAAAATCCGGGAGTTTGAAAAAATAGTGGGTCGACGCCTTTTCCACCGGCACGGCGCCGGAGATGGCCGAGCGGGGATTGACCAGCTCGGTGGGGGTATAGGTGGCGCCGCAACTTTCGCAGTTGTCCCCGTACTGGTCGTCGGCGCCGCAGCGGGGGCAGGTACCCTTGATATAGCGGTCGGCCAGGAAAAGCTTTTTTTCCGGGTCATAGGCCTGGGTAATTTCCCGGCTGGCAATATGGCCATTGTCCGACAGGGCCCGGAATATGGCCTCGGAAAACTGCCGGTTTTCCTCGGAATGGGTGGAGTGGTAATTGTCGAACGCGATATGGAAGTCCGCGAAATCCCGCTCGTGGCGGGCCTTGACCTGGTCGATCAGTTGTTCGGAAGTGATTCCCAGTTCTTCCGCCTTGAGCATGATGGCGGTACCGTGGGCATCGTCGGCACAGACGTAGTAACATGCGTGCCCCCGCAGCTTCTGGAACCGGACCCAGATATCGGTCTGGATATACTCCACCAGGTGGCCGAGATGGATGTCGCCATTGGCGTAGGGAAGCGCGCTGGTGACGAGAATGTTGCGGGAATCGGTCATGGGCCCTCGGTTTGAGCGTCCGGTCAGGGGATCGGGGTGATTTTCGGGGGCGCAACTATAGCGTTTTTTCCACCGTATTTCATCAGGAGCGGAAAATGGCAGAGACACACCCGTCGGCCGGTCTCGGCCAGGTCACCTACATCGTCGCCGTCGCCTCGGGCAAGGGCGGCGTGGGCAAATCCACCACGGCCGTAAACCTGGCCCTGGCCCTGGCCGGGGAAGGCCAGGCAGTGGGGCTGCTCGACGCCGATATCTACGGTCCCAGCCAGGCCCGCATGCTGGGCATCGATGCCGGATCGCGGCCGCAGCTGGTGGACGACAAGTACATGAAACCGGTACGGGCCCACGGCATCGCCTCCATGAGCATGGGCTACCTGGCCACGGATAACACACCCATGGTCTGGCGGGGTCCCATGGCGGGGGGCGCACTGGTGCAGATGCTCGAACAGACACTCTGGGGAAAACTGGACGTGCTTATCGTGGACATGCCCCCGGGCACCGGCGACATCCAACTGACCCTGGCCCAGAAGGCCCGGGTCTCCGGGGCGGTGATTGTCACCACCCCCCAGGACATCGCCTTGAGCGACGCCCGCAAGGGTATCGAGATGTTCCGCAAGGTGGATATCCCGGTGCTCGGCATCGTCGAGAACATGGCCATGCATATCTGCTCCAACTGCGGCCATATGGAGCCCATCTTCGGCGAGGGCGGTGGCCTCAAGGTGTCCGGGGAATACCAGGTGCCGCTGCTGGGGTCGCTGCCCCTGGACCGCCGCATCCGCGAGGAGACCGACAACGGTATGCCCACGGTCATCCGGGAACCGGACAGCCTGATCGCCGGGGAATACCAGGCCATCGCCGGACGGTTGCGGGAGGCCCTGGAAAATCTCCAGGGTGGCGGACCCGAGATTTCCATCGAGGATTGACACAACAGGGCGATAAAAGACGCAGGCCGGTTGTGGTGCAAAATGCAGGGAGAATCCGTATGATTGCGCCTTTCCCGCAGCCCCTTGACGCCAGTACAGGACAACAAGCCCCATGACCATCAAATCCGATAAATGGATCCGCCGCATGGCGATGGAAAACGGCATGATCGAACCCTTCCAGGCCACCCAGGTCCGGCAGCCGGATCCCGATGGCCAGAAGGTGATCTCCTACGGTGTCTCCAGCTACGGCTACGACGTGCGCTGTTCCGACCACTTCAAGATCTTCACCAATATTCACTCGAAGACGGTGGATCCCAAGCACTTCGACAACGACGCATTTGTCGACGTCCAGGGTGACTACTGCATCATTCCGCCCAACTCATTCGCCCTGGCCCACACCGTGGAGTATTTCCGCATTCCCCGCAGCGTGCTTACCATCTGCCTGGGCAAGTCCACCTATGCCCGCTGTGGCATTATCGTCAATGTCACGCCCCTGGAGCCGGAGTGGGAGGGTCATGTGACCCTGGAGTTTTCCAATACCACCAACCTGCCGGCAAAGATCTACGCCAACGAGGGCGTGGCCCAGATGCTCTTTTTCGAGTCCGACGAAATCTGCGAGACTTCCTACAAGGATCGCGGCGGCAAGTACCAGGGGCAGCGGGGCGTCACATTGCCCAAAGCCTGAGGGCGGGCCCGGGCCTCGACCGGATATCCTTCCCGCTCAGAGGGGCAGGGCCCGTTTGGTGAACGCCACGACGACGATATAGGCAAAAATGCCGCCGGCCATAATCGCCGCGGTCACCTTGCGGGCGGGGGTTCGGGCCCGCTTGAGGGCGATATTGCCCAGGGCGATATAGACAAGCAGGGCGAAAAACTTGGCCGTGAGCCATCCCTGCACAAAGGGATACTGACGGGTCGCGGTCATCAGATAGATGGCGCAGGCCAGGAGAAGGGTGTCGTTGGCATGGGGCAGGATCCGCACCCACGTTGCCCTGAGTCTTTCCGGAGCGGTCAGCGACCAGCTAAATCGCACCGCCAGCAGGGCAATGCTGACCACGGCAAAGGCCATATGGGCGTACTTGATCTCCAGGTAGAACACGGTCTAATTTTTCTTTTTCCTGCTGAAATCCTTCTCGAACACGGCTTCGAGCCTTAACCTCAGGCCCGCGGATCCGTAGCGGTTGTCCTCGGCGTCATTTTTACGCCAACTGTAATAGGGCTGCACATCGAGAAACAGCCAGGGACGCAGGAAGTTCTGGCGGTAGCGCACGCCCAGGCTATAACTTGCGGTAAAGGGATCGGGTCGCGTCTCGCCGGAAACGGCGGTGTAGTAGCTGATGGCTCTGTTGTCATCGAGACGACGGTAAAGGGCGAGGCTGGTGTCCCATTCGACGCCGGGTTCTTCCTCTTCCCAGTCGGCCTGGTTGCGCCACTGGACGACACGTCGGTCATCGAGGATTTTGTCCAGCTCAATACGGGTGCGGGAGCCGAAGCCGTCGTCGCCATAGTAGAACACTTCCTCGCTGGCCCGGCCCAGCCAGGTATCGGTGAAAGGGTATTCGTAGCGGTAGCGCATGGAGGCTTTAAGGGCCAGGGAGGATCGCAGGCCCACCTTGAAATCCAGACGATAGTGTTTCTTGTCCCGGGCCGTGTATTGAAGGGCCACGTCGTCCGGGTTGCGGCGCTCGTCAATCAGCAGTTCCTCGTTGCCGGTTTTATCGTCGTCATCGGAAAACAGCAGGCTGAGGCGCTCGTTGAACTTTGGCAGGTAGAGTTTGCCCCGCAATTTGAGGTCGTCATCATGACCGTCTTCCTGGTCCCAATCCTGCTCGAGCCGCAGGCGAAGGGTGGAATAGGGGGCCTCTCCCTCGCGCTCGGCGTCGCCAAAGAAATTGTCCATCCAGGCGGCCAGGTTGTCCGCCCGCTCGATAACGTATTCGCGGCCNNTCCAGCCAGGGCGCTTCGGCTTCGTCGCCGGTGGATGGACTCTCTGACGTCGGATCCCCGTCGACGTCGGGCTGTGCCGTCGCGGTGCAGGCGGCGAGGCTTAAGAGGATTGCCAGAAAAAGGGGTTGTCGGGCCATTATCGTTATCGTATGTCGTTATCAAACCCGGCGGTGCGCGCCTGGTGCACCGCCGGGCGTTTCCCGTCACTCGCCGGCGTCGGCTTCCTGGGCGACCAGGGCGGCGCGAACCTCCCGCAGGTAACGCTTGATCTTCTCCCGGTTTTCCGGACCCAGGCGCAGCATCTGTTTCTGTATCGGCGGCAGGGATTCCAGCCTGGGATCGGCAAACTGGTAGTAAACGGATTCCCGGACCAGTTCAATGGGTTCTTCCACTTCCGGCGTGGCCAGCACCCGGTCGATGGCCCGGATCAGGGTGTTGTCCATGTCCTCCTCGGGACGGCCCAGTTCGCCGTAGGCCTCTTCCAGGAGCGGGCGGAACTTGTGGAAGGCATTGGCCAGCGGACGTGGCTCAATACTGACCAGCGTTTCCACCAGCGGATCATAGCGGTCGTAGCTGGATTCCGCGATCACCATTGTGCCGTCTTCTTTGCTGACCTGGAACGGTTGTTCCGGTGCCGACATCGGGATCACCTTGCGCAGCAGCACACCCCGGGACATGCCCTCGGCTACCGTCACGGTTTTCTGGATGAGGTTCTCGGTCTCCAGCCACTGTTCGTAGCGGTCGGACTCGCTCAAAGGCCGCAGTTCCTGACGGACCGCGGGGTCGCTTTCCGGCAGTGGCGGCAGGGGTTCCGGTTCGGGTTCCGGTGCCGGCGCAGGTTCGGGGCGCGGTATATCCGGCGCCGGTTCCGGCGGCGGTTCCTCGGCGGCCGGTTTTGGCTCGGGTGCGGTCACCTTCGCGGTCTCCGGTGGCGCCTCGCCGTCCCGGCTACCGAAATACCAGATGCCGGCGATCACGATGATCACGGCGACCCCGATCACGAGAGGCAGTCTGCTATTGCCGCGCTGGCGGCGGTTATTGTCAACTTCCGTCATGATTTACCCCAGGTTTTTGTGTTGGCCGTTACAAAGCGGTGCGGTGGCGGTCTGTTTGCAGGCGCAGAATGCCACATTGCCGGATTTTTGCGCGGTCCAGGCCATAGGCGTGATGTCCGTGCTGGCGTGGGAGCCGTCACAAAAAGGCTGGTTTTCGCTGAGTCCGCAGGCGCACCAGTAATAGGTCCTGCCCGCCGTGACGTCGACCATCCGCGGTTTGGTATCCGCGATAACAGGCTCAACCATGTGGCTTCTCCTTTGGGACTGTTAACAAGCCCTTATTGATTCTTGTCTATCAGATTAGACGCTTTCAGCTCCATTTCATAGCTCTCGCCGTCTTCCTCCCGCTGCCAGAGCCTGACGGGCAGGTAATCCAGGGACGGCGCCACCCATAGCAGGGTCTCCCGCTGGTCGTCGTCCCGGACGCGCTCGAGCTTGATGGTGTCGAAGGTTCCGGCACGGGTCTTCAGCTTTTCCTCACCCAGGCGCCGGAACCGGTATTCCTTCACACGGCCCCGGTAAATGACCTGGTAGCAGAGTTCGGGGTTGTTTTCGATCAGGTCCCGGCGCATGGCCAGCTGGTAGCTCAGAGGGCCCAGGTAGCTATCCTCCATCTCGATAACGTGGCGCTCGCCCTTGCGCAGGTAGATGGCTTCACTGCGGCCGGGCTCGACAGTCATGATTTCCTCCCGCCCACGGCCGAAAATGGAACGTTCGTAATGATAGCTGTCGGGGTGAATAGTGCCGCTGTCATCCAGGTGGAATGCCTCGGTCTCGGCGATCCGGCCCAGGAGGTTTTTTGCCACCAGGCTCAGGCGATAACCGTCGTCGGAGCGCGCAAGGGTTTTTTTCGCGGTGATGGGCAGGCCGTTATAGCTCGCGGCATAGACTGCCTCGTGGGGCGTCAGGGCGGCCGCCGGTGCAAGAAAAAGCAGCAGGGGGGTGAGCAGAAGGCAATGAAGTATCGGGCGCATGGTACCTCCACTTGGCAAACATAGCACAATAGCGCCGGGCCTTGCGCGAAAATTCAGGGGTCGAGGTACGCCAGGCCGGTTCTGGGCAGGAGAGTTCCGTCCAGGGTCGCGCCCTGTCCAGTGAGTCCCAGGCGCCCCTCGCAGAAAAGCTTGACGGCATAGGGGTAGATAAGGTGTTCCTTTTCCAGGACCCGTGCCGCCAGTGTCGCCGGGGTGTCGTCGGGGTGGATGGGAACCCTGGCCTGGACAATGGCCGGACCCCCGTCCAGTTCCTCGGTGACGAAATGAACCGTGGCGCCGGCCTCTCGATCGCCGGCATCGATGGCCCGTCGGTGAGTGTCCAGACCCGGGTACCGGGGTAGCAGGGAGGGGTGTATGTTCATCATGCGCCCGGCGAAGCGGTTAACGAAGCCGGGCGTCAGGATGCGCATGAAACCGGCAAGTATCACCAGGTCGGCCCGGTGGGATTCAATCTGTTCAGCCAGAGCCGCGTCAAAGTCTTCCCGGCGCTGGAAATCCCGGTGATCGACGGTCAGTGCCGGGATGTCCGCCGATTGCGCCCTTTCCAGGCCGCGCACGCCGGGTTTGTTGCTGATTACCGCGACGATGCGACCATTGATGCTGCCCTGGCGGGTGGCGTCGATCAGGGTTTGCAGGTTGGTGCCGCTGCCCGAAATCAGTACCACCAGGCGCTTCGGGCCTGCCCCGCGATCAGTTGATGACAACGCCCGGTTCTCCTTTGCCGCCTTTCTCGATGCGGCCGATTATCGCGGCACGCTCGCCGACCTGGCGGAGAATGGCGAGGGCGTTGTCCGCCTCGGCGGCAGGGATGCACACCACCATGCCGATGCCGCAGTTGAAGGTGCGGTACATCTCGGTTTGCTCGATATTGCCGGCTTCCTGGAGCCAGTCGAAAACCGGCGGCTGGCGCCAGGCACTTTTATCGAGGATGGCGCGAGTGCCCGAAGGCAATACGCGAGGGATATTTTCCAGCAAACCGCCGCCGGTGATATGGGCGATGGCGTGTACGGGGCATTCCCGGATCAGGTCCAGCAGGGGTTTGACGTAGATACGGGTGGGGGCGAGCAGGGCTTCCGCCAGGCTTTGTTCGCCGACAGTGACCGCGAGGGGATCGCTGCCCGACACTTCGAGAATCTTGCGGACCAGGGAGTAGCCATTGGAGTGGGGGCCGCTGGAGTCGAGGCCGATAAGGACATCGCCCACATGAACGGCTTTGCCATCGATGATCTCCGTTTCCTCGACGACACCGACGCAAAAGCCGGCCAGGTCGTAGTCCT
>DGNJ01000071.1:0-134 GCA_002388905.1 Cellvibrionales bacterium UBA4495 | reverse complement strand
GCCCTCGGCGATGCCGGTGACCACGTCGGCAGCGGTGTCGACATTGAGTTTGCCGGTGGCATAGTAATCCAGGAAGAACAGGGGCTCGGCGCCGCACACCACCAGGTCGTTGACACACATGGCCACCAGGTCGA
>DGNJ01000070.1 GCA_002388905.1 Cellvibrionales bacterium UBA4495 | reverse complement strand
TGTGTAAACCCATAAGGTTGTTCACGGAAAGGCCGGCCCGGTTAATTGGAGGCAAGTCGCCAATGCTGGCGTGTGGTCGATGCCAGTTGTATTGATGTAGCCATCGCCTCAAATGGCTGTCCCTCTGAGCCGAGTTTTCATAGGCACGGGCGTAGGCCCACTCCCGCAGTGCAGTCTGAATAAAGCGCTCCGCTTTTCCGTTGGTTCGCGGTGTATAAGGCCGGGTTCGGTTGTGCTTCAGGCCCAGACGCTGGCACAGACGGCCAAACCGACGTGACCGATAGCAGGCGCCGTTGTCGGTCAATACACGGGTGAACCGGATACCCAGGTGAGCATAGTAGCGCAGGGCTCTCAGGAGGGCTTGGCAAGCGCTCTTAGCCATTTCGTCGGGATGAATGGAGCCGAAGGCAATGCGACTATGATCGTCGATAGCGATATGCACATACTCCCAACCGGCACCGCGAGAGTTCTGCTGGCGATCGCCCGTAACCCGATGTCCGGGCCGTTCAAAGCGGCCAAGTTTTTTGATATCCAGGTGCAACAGATCCCCCGGGGCTTCGTGTTCATAGCGGTTGTTCGGCTTGGCCGGTTCCAGTGCTGAGAGGCGGTTCAGCCCCCATCGCTGGAGTAGCCGGCCCACCGTGCTGCGGCCTATCCCCAGAGCCTGGGCAATGTGGCGAAAGGTCTGACGTTGGCGCCGGCGGGCGATGATTTGGTCGCACACAGCCTCGCTGGTGGCTCGCGGGCTACGCCGTGGGGTGGAGGGCCGGTTCATCAAACCGCGCTCGCCCTCTTCACGGTAGCGGCGTAGCCATTTGTAAACAGTGCGGGGACTCACACCCATGGCCTGGGCCGCCTCGGCGGGCCTGAGTCCTTCTTCAAGGACTCGGCGGACAAGAAGGTATCGACCATGAAACGTCAATCGTGCATTCTGATGGTTGTTCATTCGGGGCCCTCGGAGTCGTTGGTTGTGTCGCAACTCCAATTCTCCGGGTAAGCCCCGAGTGAACAACCTATAGAGAGATCACAGCTAGTGTGACAGTAAGAATTGCCGGCAGTCCCTCGGGAATGGCTGCAACCGCCAACCCCACCACCATCATGAACATCTCTGCGGCGCTGAAGCCGCGCACGAGCACGCCGAACACAAACATGGCCAGCGCCAGTGCCAACACCGCGCCGGTGAGCCAGCGCGAGAATACCGCCATCTGCCGAAGCAGCGGCGTGGTCAGGGTCTGCACCCCGGCAACCAGACCGCTGATACGGCCGATCTCCGTGGCCGGGCCAGTGGCGACGACAATACCGTGGGCCTGGCCATGGGTAACGAGCGTTCCGGAATAGGCCATGCACAGGCGATCACCCAATGCCGCTTCTTCGGTGACCTCCTCGGTACCCTTTTCCACTGCCACGGATTCTCCGGTAAGCACCGCTTCCTGGATCAGCAGACTCTTGGTCCGAAACAGACGCAGATCGGCCGGGACCTTGTCACCGGATTGCAATAGCACGATGTCGCCGGGCACCAGTTGCTCGGCCGGTACGCTCGTATGCCGGCCGCCGCGCAACACCATCGCCTGTGACGACAGCATATTACGGATGGCGCGCAGTGCATCTTCCGCCTTGCCCTCCTGCACAAACCCGATTACCGCATTGACCAGCACCACGCCGAGAATGACGATGGTGTCCACCCCATGCCCCATTGCCCCGGCAATCAGTGCCGCACCGAGCAGAACATAGATAAGTAGGTTATGGCATTGCGCCAGCAGACGCATGAACGGGCCGCGGGGCGGAGCTTCCGGCAGGCGGTTGAGGCCGTACCGTTCCATTCGCCGCTCAGCTTCCGCCGTATCGAGACCGGTGGCGCTGGTGTCGAGCTCACTGAACACCGCTTCCTGTGGCCGCGCGTGCCAGGGATGAGTGGACGCGGAAACGGAGACCCTCGGGTCATCTGGTGTCGTTGGCACTACCCCTATACTCCTCACATCTTCCGCTACGGAGTATCCTAACCCGCCGCCAATTGCCAGTACACGATCTGAAATGGCGAAAGGATAAAGTCTCGCAAAATGGATTGTTTGAAGTCAGGTGCGATCCTTCCCGCATCCGGATGGTCGGCGAAGAACCAGACGCGCTGGACTATCTCCCTCACCAATTTCATCTCAGCGTCCGGCGCCTGTTGCTGGACATACCGCTTCTGTGCTTCTTCGAGACCGCGCAGGAAGATATCTCCCCCACTCTTGCGGAAGCCCCTTATGTGTAACTGGAACTGGCAATCCCGTCGCCGGTCATCCTCCGCGGCTTGCAATTCGTCACCTGCCGAGTTGACGCCTCCAGCTCAAAATTGGGCGTAATCAACTTCACACGGGACGGGAGGTGTTGTGGTAGTTGGGAAATTTCTGCTGGCGGCCGATTATTGTGCTTATTCCTTTTTGCCTTTTTCCGGCTCCTGCCGGTCGGATTCGTCCTCCTCATCCGCTGCGGACTCTTTTTTCCCAGGTCCGAAAGACTTAAGTAGTTGCTGGTACTGCTGGGTGAACTGATCCCGGAGCTTTGCCGGTACGGGCACCAATCCCGCCAGGGACTGGCCGGAACCGCGGGAACCGGCGGGCGAGAGTTTTCGCAGCTGACGGCGCAGGCTGTCCTGCTGCTTGAGCAGCCCCACTATCTGTTTCTCCACAAAGGGGCTTAGCATTCCCACCATGCTGTCACCGTAGAAACGGATCAGCTCCTCCAGCAAACGGTTGGTCAACAGGGACTCGTGCCCTTCCGCCTCCATTTCGGCGATAATCTGCAGCAGCACAGCCCGGGTCAGGTCCTTCCCGGTTTTTGAGTCCACAACCTGGAACTCCTCCCTGGCAAGCACCATGGCCCGTATGTCCTCCAGGGTGATGTAACTGCTGAGGCCGGTGTGATAAATGCGGCGATTGGGGTACTTCTTCAGTTTATGCATGTTTAGGGAAATCCGAAATGATCGGTCATTATATACAACTGTAGCGCGCGCTCTCGGCCCGGCGACAATTGTTGCCCGGATAGCCGGATAACAGCAACCGGGTGACACTTCCTATATAACACATACCCGCAAAGTCAATCTATTCTTATAACAAAATAAATTTGTGCGTCGCACAAATTGTTGTTGACATCACCGGCGGTCATGGCTAAAGTGGGCTCCATTGTGCACCGCACAAACTATCGATCCACCACAGGAGAACGACCATGTCGCTGCAATCATCAGCCCGTAAAGTACAGGATTATTCCAAAACCGCCGCCGACACCGGCGCCAAGACCATCCAGGCCCAGTCTCAGTTTGTAATGGAGAGCCTGAAGCGCAACAACGCCACGGTTGCCGAACTGATCGACGCGCGTATCGATACCCTTTACAGCGGCCTGACCACCGGCAGCATCAAAGGATTCCTGGCGCAGAATGCGGAGTTCCGCACCACTGCCAAGGGCAAGCTGAAAGACCTCTATGGCAGCAATATGGAATCCCTCGAGAGCCTGGGAAGCGAACTCAAGTCCCTTTACCGTCTGGACACAATCAATACAGATGGCCTCAAGGATAGCGTGAGTGGCGTTGTGAAAAAATTCACCGATGCCGGCAAATCGCTGAAGTCCACCCTGTCTTCCGCTACGGAAACCAAGGCTGCCCCCAAGGCAAAAAGGAAACCGGCTGCTCGCAAGGCTGTCACCAAGAAATCCAGCCCGGCACCGCAGAAAGCGGCACCCGCCGCAACAGCTTCACCCGCGGCAGAAGCTGCGGTCTCCGAGAACTCAGCCAGCTAAAGCCGGCCTTCTCGCCCGAACCACCACCGGGGACAGTCTGAAAGGACTGTCCCCGGTTTTCGTTACGGACAGGGATTTCTGGCCACTTCTCATGGACACAATACCGGGGCCGTTTCAGGCCCCGTTCCTTCGAAAGCAGCAACGACAAAAGTTCTGGCACACCACGTGTACAAAGCTTCGGCACCGATCCGCGTAACCCTGGCCGGACTGCAACAAAAATAGTTCTTCCCGCTGCTTTTCATTACACTCCCGCCAATGATGCAGAATTCGACAGGCAGACGGAATCTCTCCGCCAGCCGCCAGCTGGAATTGGGGCTGCGCTGGCTGGCGGTCGCCGATGAGAAAGCCACGTCGGCATCGATGGTCAACGGCTGGCGGGAGTTTCTCGCCCGGGCCGAGACTCTGCCGCCAGCCGAGCGCTTCCGCTGGGCGCGATTCTGGCCCCTGTGGGGGGCTTTCAGTGGTGTGCTGGCCCTGAGCGGTCTGCTGGTATGGCCCGGCGGCAGTGGCATCCACTTGCTGGTTTTCCTGATGACCTTCTGGACCCTGCCTCTGTTGTTGATGGCGGTAACAGCTGTCTCCGGCCTGATACTGGGGCGCACGCCCTGGTGGCGACCTCTGGTGACCCCCCACAGCGACCGGGTGATCGCTCTCTGGTTTGCCCGCCAATCGCTGCTGGCCCAGGCAATGTTCTGCGTTTCCGGGCTGGTGTGGCTGTGGCTGCTGCTGGCCAGCCGGGAAGTGATTTTTTACTGGAGTACATCGATCGCCGCTGTTTCACTCAGGGTGGACAAGCTGTTCCACTGGTTGGGTGCCGGCGTGGTGGAACCACCGGCCGCTGCCATCGTTGCTGCTGCCGAGGCCGGCTCCATCAGCGGCTGGGAGGCCAGCCTGCTGGCCGACTCCTGGCTCTGGGCCCTGTGGCTGACCCAGTTGCTGGCCCTGTGGATTTTATTGCCGGCAGTCCTGTTGTTGCTGTGCTGTCATTGGCGCCTGATCCGGGGGCTGGCGCGGTGGCCCAGATACAACCATCGTCTGCGCCTGCGGTACGAGGCCCTGGCCACGCCGGCCGTGAACTACCGGGCCCTGCAGCCGGAACAACCCGCCCTGGAACCGGCGCAACGGCATTTCCCGGGTCTTGAAAAACTGCCGGATACGCCCGGCTTTGCCTGGCAGGCCACCGATGTCTCGGGGCTTCCCGAGGGCTGCCGCACCCTGGGCGGGCGGGGCTTCGAGGAGGACAGGGCCCGGATAGCTGGTGACGGCAGGGAACTGAATAACTGGTATATCCCCGCCCATGCGGTGCCCACCGGCGACCTGGCGGACCTGCTGCAATGTCACCTGGACACAGGCGCCAGGCCCAGGCTTCATGTGCTGGCACCCGGGCTTGACGAACGCCGGCTGGCGACTCTGGAGCACAGCTGGAGCGTGTTCCTGGCCCGCAACGACCTGCCTCTGGAGGTGTTTCTGGTAACCGGCAGAGAAACTCCCCATGGCTGAATCCCCGGATTTTCCCGTCTTTGCGGTGGTGGGACATCCCAATCAGGGCAAATCCAGCGTGGTATCCACCCTGGTGCAGGACGATCATATCGCCGTATCCCCGGTGAGCGGCACTACCCGGGAAGTCCACCAGTACCGGCTGATGCTGGGGGACGAGATACTTTACGAACTGGTGGATACCCCCGGCTTCCAGCGCGCCCGCCAGATGCTGGACTGGTGTGCCGGCCATAGCGAAACCGCCGCCGGACGTCCGGCGGTGCTGGCGGAGTTTGTCGCCCGTCACCGCCAGGAGCCCCGCTTTGCCGATGACTGTGCCCTGCTGGAACCCATTCTCCGGGGAGCGGGTATCGTCTACGTGGTGGATTGCCGGCAGCCTTTCAGTACCGCGTTCGAAGCGGAATTGACCCTGTTATCCTGGACCGGTCAACCCCGGCTGGCGCTGCTCAACCCCATGGGGGATCACCCCCATGAAGCGGACTGGCAGTCCGCCCTCGGGCAGTACTTTTCACTGGTCCGTACCTTCAACCCCCTGCTGGCTCCCTTCGAACAGCACCTTGCCCTGTTGCGGTCCATGGCGGAAATACACCCCCCCTGGCGGCAGCCTCTGATGCACAGCGTCGACGCCCTGCAACGCCAGCGCCAGGGCCGGCACCAGCAAGCCGCCGACAGGCTGGTGGACTATTTGCAGGAAGTGCTGAGGTTCCGGCTGCAACTGCCGGTGGTCGGTTCCCGGGCGCAGATTCGCAGCACCGGCGTAGCCCGCTATAACCGGGAATTACAGCATCGGGAAAACCAGTTCCAACAACAGCTGGCGAGCCTCTACGGTCACCACCGCCTGGACTGGGAGGGAGAGTGGCCGGGCCCCCGGGAAGGCGACCTTACCGATAGCCACGAATGGCGCGCCTGGGGGCTGTCACGCCCCCGCCTTGCCTCCCTCAGCGGTGCCGCCGGCGCCATGTCGGGGCTGGCGGTGGATGCCGCCACCGGGGGTACCTCCCTGTTGCTGGGAGCACTGTTGGGGGGCGCCCTGGGGGGCGCCGCCGGCGGCTTTGCCGGTCGCGATGCCCTGAGTTTCAAGCTGATATCGAAAGTACCCGGCTACGAACAGTGGCAACTGGGACCGGTGGCCAATATCGAATTCGCCACCGCCCTGGCCGGACGCGCCCTGCGCAGCTGGTACCAGGTGCGTGTGCGCAATCACGCCCGCCGGGACAGTCTGTTGCTCGCGCCCCAGGATCTGTCCCACTGGCTCGACGGCCTGCCCCGCAAGCAGCAGGTGCAGTTGCTTTTCTGGCTGCGAAAACTGCTCAAACGTCCCCTGCAGGAGGAGGAGCGGCAGCAGTTCCAGACCCTGCTACTGGCGCTGGGAGAACAGATGGAAGATGGTGGTGAGTCGAAGACCTGAATTTCAGGTCGTTACCTTTCAACCGGCAGCGACCCGCCTTGCGTACCATGACCGACAGGATCTGCGCACGCCGCCGGACCCGGGAGTTCGACAGACTTAACGCCCGCCAGCCGGAGCAACCGCGTCTCTGTCGGCGGGCGAGCACCGGCAACTGACGAGTCGGGTCGGGAAGGTCGACGGGCTTTGCTCGTGGAGTCGGGAGCGGTATGATTCCCCTCCCCCGGCCGCACCGGCCTTCCCTTTTTTCGACAATTCAAGACGAGCGTTCTCGATGACAGCAACGATCCTTGACGGCAAGACCCTCGCCCAGCAAACCGAGGAGGAACTCCAGTCCCGCGTGGCGGCTCTCAAGGCGGCCAATAATGGCAAGGCGCCGATTCTCGCCACTATCCTGGTGGGCGACGATCCCGCCTCGGCCACCTATGTGCGCATGAAACAGAACGCCTGCCAACGGGTCGGCATGGAATCCATGGCGGTGGAAATGCCGGCCTCCACCACAACGGAAGAGCTGCTCGCCCGCATCGAAGAACTGAATGCCAACCCGGACTGTCACGGTATTCTCCTGCAACACCCGGTGCCCGCACAGATCGACGAACGCGCCTGTTTCGACGCCATCGCCCTGGCCAAGGACGTGGACGGGGTCACCTGCCTGGGTTTCGGTCGGATGGCCATGGGCGAGGACGCCTACGGCTCTGCCACCCCCCAGGGCATCATGCGTATCCTCGAGCACTACAAGGTGCCCCTGGCGGGCAGGAATGCCGTGGTGGTGGGCCGCAGCCCGATTCTCGGCAAGCCCATGGCCATGATGTTGCTCAACGCCAACGCCACGGTCACCATCTGCCATTCCCGCACCGCGAACCTGCCCGACATTATCGGTCGCGCGGACCTGGTGGTGGGTGCCGTGGGCCGGCCTGAATTCATCAAGGGTGAATGGATCAGGGACGGCGCCGTGGTCGTCGATGCCGGCTACCATCCCGGCCGGGTCGGCGATATCGAACTGGCTTCCATCGCCGATCGGGCCGCTGCCTATACGCCGGTGCCCGGGGGTGTCGGCCCCATGACCATCAACACCCTCATGCTCCAAACCGTTCAGGCCGCCGAGAAAGCCTCGACCAACACGGCCTGAGTGCCTTTTCTTTGCGCCCGGCCGGCGCGGCGGCCATACTTGCAACAAACCCGAATCGAGAAGGGGTGATCATGTTGCAGGACCGCTTGGTGGCACACCGGGGTTTTCCCAGGATCTATCCGGAAAACACCCTGCTCGGCTTTAAAAAAGCCGTCGAGGCCGGCGCCCATTTCCTGGAAACCGACATCCAGTTCACCGCCGACCTGAAGCCGGTGCTTTACCACGACACCCTGATGTCCCGGATCAGCGGTATCGACAATGCCATCCACCTGCTCGACCTCGAGGAAGCCGTCGCTCATCCCGCTACGGAGCCCGGGCGCCTGGCCGGCGCCTTTCCTGATGAAACCATCTGTTCCCTGGCTCAGCTGGTTGAGTATCTGCACGGTCAACCCGCGGTTTCGGTCTTCGTCGAAGTCAAGCGCACCGCCGTCCACCTGGCAGGCGTGGAACGGGCCTACGACATTCTCGACAATGTCCTTGCTCCCATCCGCGAGCGCGCCATCCTGATCAGCTTCGACGAGGAATTCATGGCCCACGCTGCAGACCGGGGCTATCCGCGCCTGGGCCTGGTGCTGAAAGACTGGCAGGACGGCGAGCCGCTTCTCGCCGGCCAGCCACCGGAGTTTCTTTTCTGCGACATCGACAAGATTCCCGAAGGTGCCGACCTCGCCGGTTTTGCCGGCAAGCTCGTGGTCTACGAAGTGGACGACCCGGACCTGGCCGCAGACCTGTTTTCCCGGGGTGCGGACATGATTGAAACCTTCGATATCGCCGGCATGCTCAACGCGCTGGCCCGGCATGCTCTCTGAAACCGATATGACGAATCCGCCACAACGCCATTGAGAGCATTGCCTCGTTGGGTTATCGTTATTGATTCGCACAATCACTTAACCTGCACGGAGAAAGCGATGACCATCAAAGTTGGCGACCATATCCCCACTGCCACGCTGCACCGGATGACCGAGGAAGGACCCAAGCCCGTCAAGACCGACGACATCTTTCACGGCAAGAAGGTGGTGCTTTTCGCCGTGCCCGGGGCGTTTACCCCGGGATGCTCCAACACTCACATGCCCGGTTTCGTGGTCCACGCCGACGACATCAAGGCAAAAGGTGTCGACACCATCGCCTGTGTTGCCGTTAACGACGCCTTTGTCATGGATGCCTGGGGCAAGAACCAGAACGCCGACAATCTGCTGATGCTCGCCGACGGCAACGCCGAATTCACCAAAGCCCTTGGGCTGGAACTGGATGCCTCCGGGTTCGGCCTGGGCACACGCTCCAAGCGCTACTCCATGATTGTCGATCACGGCAAAGTGACGGCCCTCAATGTTGAGCCGGACGGCGCCGGCATCGAGGTTTCCACGGCGGAAAAAATCCTGGATCAACTCTGATTTCATTTTTTAATTCATTGCCACTGTCTCCCGGCCCGGGCCGGGGGATCCGGTAACCGCATTGCCACTATCGCACCCATACGATGTCACCGTGGTCGGCGGCGGTATACACGGTGCCGGGGTCGCTCAGGCCGCTGCGGCGGCCGGTTACCGGACCCTGATTGTCGAACGCCGGGACTGGGGCGCCGGCACCTCAAGCAAATCCAGCAAGCTGATTCACGGCGGTTTACGCTATCTGCAACAGGGCCATCTGGGCCTGGTGCGGGAGAGTCTCCGCGAGCGTGATATCCTCCTGCGTATTGCCCCCCACCTGGTACGCCTCAACCGTTTCTATATTCCTGTTTACCGGTCATCCCGCTACCGGCCCTGGCAATTGCGCATCGGGCTCTCCCTTTATGCCCTGCTTGGCGGCTTGCACAAGGCGCACCGTTTTGCCACCGTACCCCGGCATCGCTGGGCCTCCCTGAACGGCCTGGATCAGCGAGGTTTGCAGGCCGTATTCACCTACTGGGACGCACAAAGCGACGACCGCCGACTCACCGCCGCCGTCGTCGCCTCCGCAGCCCAGCAGGGTGCCGATACAGCCTGCCCGGCGACATTGACAGGCGGCGTTCGTCACAGCAGCGGTTATTCGCTGAAGATCCGGCAGGCCAATGACATCCGCACAGTGGAGACACGCGTACTGGTCAATGCCGGGGGACCCTGGGCAAACCAGGTGGCGGGCTGCGTTGATCCGCAGCCGCCAAAGGCCTCGGTGGAGTTGGTGCGAGGCAGTCATCTGGTGCTTGCGCCGGCACTGGCACCGCACTGTTTCTACCTGGAGGCCCCCGGCGACGGGCGAGCGATTTTCGCGCTCCCCTGGCAGGATCAAACCCTTTTGGGAACGACGGAAGTGCCCTACTCCGGTGACCCCGATGCCGTCGCCATCACTGCCGGCGAGGAGGATTACCTTCTCGAATCACTGCGCCACTATTTTCCCGAATATGTCGATGGCCCGGCCCGGGTCGTCGAACGCATGAGCGGCCTTAGGGTTCTCCCCGCATCCGTCGACAGGCCGTTTCAGCGCAGCCGGGAAATCGAAATCGTCGAGGCAATAACGGGTCGGTCCGGTTATCTGGCGCTCTACGGCGGCAAGCTGACCGGCTATCGGGCCACCGGCGAAAAAGTCATCGCCAAAATAGCGGCTTGCCTCGGTTCAAGGCGCAGAAAAGCCGATACCCGCACCCTGCCGCTGCCCTGACTATCAGGCCCCAGGCATCAGGCGCCGCCATTCCCGGTATCGCGCCCGGATATTCCGGACTTTTTCCGGGCTCAGGTCGCGTTCGTTGACGACGGCGTTCTTTCCGTCAGAGGCCTTCCAGTTAGCGGGCTTGTGAGCGAGCAGAAAAGCCGCGCCCCGGGCCGTGGCCTCGGCATCCTCCGCCACCGTGACAGGGACACGATTCAGTGCCGCCAGCCGCTCCGTCAACCAGCGGAAGCGGGAAAGCCCGCCGGACAGGATTATACGACCGATGGGCAGCCCGGCGCCCGTCATCGCCTCAAGGTTAACAGTGAGCAGAAAGGCGATACTCTCGGCTACGGCGACCATTTTTTCCCGAGGGCTTCCCTCCCCGTGAAACCGGCTCTCCAGATCGGGACGCCAGAACGGGGCACCCAGGCCGCCGATGCCATTGATAAAGAGGGGAAGTTGCACCACTTGCCGGTCCCAGTGATCCAGCGCCAGATAATTATCCATGGAAAGATCGCGGCCGACGCTGTCGAGAGCGCTGGCGGCACCGTTCACCGTGCCTTCGCAGACAAAGGTGCAGGACCGGGTCTCGCAAAATATCGGAGTCTTAAGCAGCCCCGGCGGCAGGGGCTGGCTTTCGTCGATAAGGGTGGCGACAAAAGCGCCCGTGCCTGCGTTGATGTAGGCGGTTCCCCGCTCCGGCTCGCCGCCGCCATAGAAAGCCGCGCACTGATCGCCGTTGAGCAGAGCCAGCGGCAGGTTTGTGCCGGCGGCGCGTATAGCGCCAACCCGGCAGCGGGTGGACACTATGGGGACGAGCACCCCGCGGGGAATCCCGAAAAGGGTAAGCAGCCGGTCATCCCAATCCAGGTTTTGCAGGTTCATCAACAGAGTCCGGGAGCCATTACCCGGGTCAGTGACAGCCCTGCCCGCCAGGCAGCGGGCAAGGTAGGCGACAAGCGGGCCCATTTGGAGATCGTCGCTTTCGAGGGCGCGATTTACCGCGGACAGGTTATCCAGGCACCAGCGCATCTTGCTGGCGCCGTAATGGGCATTGGCCACCAATCCGGTGACTTGCCGGACCCACTCCCGCTCCCCGGGCAACCGCGCGATTTGATCGGCCCCCCGGGTATCCTGCCAGCTCAGTACCGGCGACAGCGGCGAGCCGTCGCTCCTGCGCCAGCACACCAGGCTGGATCGCTGGGTAACCAGTGACCCCGCCTTGACCCTGTGGCGCTGTTCTGGTGACAGGTCGGCCAGGACCGCGCGAGTGGCACTCTCCAGACTCTCCACCAGTTCCAGAGGGTCTTGCTCGACCCTGTTGCCACCGATGCGTTGCGTGTCGACAGTTCGAGCCTGCGCGGCCATTTGCTCACCACAGTCGTCGAAGAGGATGGCGCGGCTGCTGTGCCCGCCCTGGTCGAGTACCAGGTAAAACCGTTCAGACATGGCCGGCCGCCCTTTCGAATTCGAGGATGACGACAAAGCCGCCCTGGGCGCAAACGGTCATTTCGCACCCGTACCCGGGCATGGGTGTCAGTGCTTTTCCACTTTCTGCTTGCCGCAGCGCTGGCAACGATAGACGGTTACCAGTTTGCCCTGTCGAACATCGAAAGGTTTTTTCTGCCAGACGACCCATTTGTGGTAGCCGTGCTGACAAAGACCCTGGGACTTCTTTACAGGGCGCTTGAAGGGGAGGATATCGGCCATGGTATTTGACCCGCCAAAACCAGGGGAAGCAGAATGTCCCGAATCGCGTTTACAGGAAGCTGCCTCTATGCAGCCTGAGGCTACGGGATCAGCAGCCTTGAGCAACGAAATTAACGGTACAATCCTGCGCTTTCTACATTGCCAATAACCCCCTGCCGCAGGGCTTCGGGTTCGGCACATGCTTTCAATATTGTCATAAAAAACCCGGAATGCAAGATAGGAGGAGGCAACTCATCTTCGTCGCTAGAGGGCGGGATCAACCCGGCCTCCCGACGGCCCGGGCGCTGCCACGAAGACTCCCTGGCCTGGTTGAACAGGTTTTCGTGCCCGCATGAGCTTGGCGTATCCCTGATATTAGGCTCAAAAGGCCGGATTGGGTCGTTCTCCGGTTGAGCCATTCATCCGGAACCAGCCGGCAATGCTGAAGCGGCTTCGCCTGGCGGCGAGCACCTCGTGGGGAATTTTCTCGCTCAGAAAGATCGCCAGATCCCCGGCCCTGGGCAGAAACCTCTGGCCCTCGGTTGCCTCAGGCGGGTAAATGACCAACTCGCCGCCGTGCGCCGCGTGCCAGTCGGGGTTCAGGTATAACACCGTGGAAACCACCCGATTACCCTGACCCCTGAAAGCATCCAGATGGCGCCGGTAGAAAGCCCCCGGGCGATAGCGGGCATAGTGGCTCTCGAACTCGAACAGGCCCAGAAACAGGGCGCGATTGATGGCCAGGCGCAGTTGCTCCATCAAGTCCAGCCAGACGGCGTCGGCGATGTGGCCCACCTCCAGCCAGAATATCCCGTCATTCCTCACGAAACCATTGCGATGATGATTGTCCCCGCGGCCAACGCCCGCGGGACGGTAATCGTCGATGGCCGTGGCTCGCATGAACAGCGGTGTCCAGGCCGTCTCGTCCAGAAAGCCCGATGCCAGGCTCCAGCCCTGTTTGCCCAGATCCGTGACGATCCGGGGAAAGTGGCGATCCGGCTGACAGCCGTCGGTGGCATTATCGCTTTTCATCGCGGCCGGTGGCCCATTGGCGGGAAGCCGCAACTATAGAGTAAAAGGTCTCCGGGGAGAATCGATTTGAATCGGCGCCAATCCAAAAAAGCCGCGGTCTGATTGATTCCCGTCAAGGTCCCGCTGGTCGGCCGGCTCTAGACTGTAACCGGGATTAAGGAGGGAATAGTATGAATATGACCGTTGAAGACCGGCAAATCGTCAACAACATGGGCAAGCTATTGGTTTTCGGTTTTGGCGTTCTCGTGGCCCTGGTTATTGCCGCCAGCTTTATCGCCTGAGGCTCCTGCCGGCTGCCATCATGCCTGGCCAATAGGTTAAACTGGTGTTTTGCCAGGTGAGTTCCGATGACCACAAGCAGCCGACTGATATGGGTCCGTCACGGGCAGACCCATGCCAATATCGACAAAGTCTGGCACGGGCATACCGATACGCCCCTCACCGAACTGGGGCACGATCAGGCCCGGCGCCTGGGCGGGCATTTCCACAGGGTAATGGCGCCCGATGCCATCTATGCCAGCCCCCTGCAGCGGGCACACCACACGGCCCGGGCCATTGCCGGGCCGCTCGGCCTCGAGGTTCGGATCGAACCGAGGCTGGCTGAATTTTCACTGGGCGACTGGGAAGGCGCCAGCTTTCAGAGCATCACCGACAAACTGGACGTGGGACGACGGTTATTCGGCGACCCCGACTTCGCGCCGCCCAACGGGGATTCCCAGCTTCGGGTCAGAAACCGTATGGTCGCGGCCCTGGAAGAGATCCTCGACCGACACGGCGGCGAGAACGTGGTGGTCGTTTCCCATGGAGTGGCCATGGGCATCGCCTTTTCCCACTACCTCCACGACGACACCACCCGCTGGATGGACTACATCAAGCAAAACACTGCCTATTCCGAGTTCTGTCCCCGGCGTCGACAGATGACGTTCTTCAACCGCACCGATCACCTGGATTGAATTCCCGGCACTTCACCGGGCGGGCAGTTGCTTTTTGCCCGCGCCGGGACCACAGTTGCCTGTGTAACCCGTTGACCAAAGGAACAAGGAGTCCCTTTCATGGCCGGATTGATCGTCGTACTTGTCGTCCTCGGCGGCCTCGCTTACTACCGAACCAGCCTGCCGGTTGCCGCCGGCGCCATGGGCCTGGCGAGCCTGCTGCTATCGTTTACGGCGCTGGGCGGCGTCCTGGTCACCTCCTTCAGCTGGATCGTCACTCTCGGTCTCGCTGCCCTGGCCTACCATCCCCTGAGACAGCGTTTTATCAGCGAGCCGGCCCTGAAGTGGTTTCGCAAGGTACTGCCTAAAATCTCGCCCACCGAACAGGAAGCCCTGGATGCCGGTACCGTTTGGTGGGATTCGGAGCTTTTTTCCGGGGATCCCGACTGGAAGAAACTGCTCGATACCCCGGCGGCGAGCCTGCGCGACGACGAGCAGGCCTTTCTCGATGGTCCCGTGGAGGAACTCTGCCGGATGCTCGATGACTGGCAGGTCCATCAACGCGGCGACCTGCCCACGGAAATCTGGGATTACCTCCGGGAAAAACGCTTCTTCAGCATGATCATCGGCAAGGAGTACGGGGGACTGGATTTCAGCGCCGCCGGCCACTCGGCCGTGGTGGTGAAACTGGCCAGCCGCAATCTCACCGCCGCCATTACCGTGATGGTGCCCAACTCGCTGGGGCCCGGCGAGCTGCTCAGTCACTTCGGGACCCGGGAACAGCAGGACTACTACCTGCCGCGCCTGGCTACCGGTGAGGAAATTCCCTGCTTCGCCCTGACCGCCCCCGCCGCCGGCTCCGATGCCGCCGCCATGCCCGACGAAGGCGTGGTGTGCAAGGGCGACTGGCAGGGAGAGAAGGTCCTGGGCCTGCGGGTCACCTGGAACAAGCGGTATATCACCCTGGCCCCGGTGGCGACGGTGCTGGGGCTCGCCTTCCACACCCGGGACCCCGATCGTTTGCTCGGCGACGAAGAAGACCTGGGCATAAGCTGCGCGCTGATTCCCACCAGCACACCGGGTGTCATCACCGGCAACCGCCACCTGCCCGTCGGCAGCGTTTTCATGAACGGCCCGACGCGGGGCGAAGATGTCTTTATTCCCCTGGATTACCTGATCGGGGGTCGCGACCGTATCGGCCAGGGCTGGCGGATGCTGATGCACAGCCTGGCGGCGGGTCGCGCCATCTCGCTGCCGGCGCTCTCCACCGCCGGCGGCAAAATGTGCTCAAAATACACCGGCGAGTATGCCCGCATCCGCAAGCAGTTCGGCATGCCCATCGCCTATTTCGAGGGTGTCGAGGAACCCCTGGCCCGGATCGCCGGCGAGACCTATCGTATGGACGCGGCCAGACGCCTGACCCTCAGTGCCCTGCACCTGGGCGAGAAACCCAGCGTTCTTTCCGCCATCCTCAAGTGGCACACCACCGAGGCCAACCGTCGGTGCATCAACGATGCCATGGATGTCCACGGCGGCAAGGGCATTATCATGGGCCCCAACAACTATCTGGCGACTTCCTACGAGGCCATTCCCATTGCCATTACGGTGGAAGGCGCCAACATCCTCACCCGCACCATGATGATTTTCGGCCAGGGAGCGATCCGCAATCACCCCTACCTGCTGCGCGAAATGAAGGCGGCCGGCGCCATGGACAGTGAAGCGTCGAAAAGCGAATTCGACGCCGCCCTGTTCGGCCATGTGGGCTTTACCATCAGCAACCTTGTCCGCGCCTTTGTCATGGGCGTTACCGGCGCACGCCTGGTCCGCGCGCCGGTGTCGAGCCGGACCGCCCACTACTACCGGCAGCTGACCCGCCTCAGCGCCGCCTTCGCCTTTGTTGCCGATTCCGTGTTGCTGGTTCTGGGGGGGACTTTCAAGTTCCGGGAAAAGATTTCCGGCCGGCTGGCGGATGTGCTGACCCACCTGTACCTGGCCTCGTCCGTACTCAAGCGCTTCGAGGACACGGGCTGTCCGCGGGAGGATCATCCGCTGGTGCACTGGGCCGTGCGGGAAAGCCTCTATAAAAGCCAGTATGCCCTGGTGAACACCTTGCGCAACTTCCCCGTGCGCTGGCTCGGGCTGGTAATTCGCTGGCTTATTTTTCCTCTTGGACTCCCCTACAAGGAGCCCTCGGACAACCTGGGCAAGCATACCGCACGCATCGTCATCACCGACAATCCCGCCCGGGACCGGCTGCTCGAAGGCATTTTCCGGTCCCGGGGGGAAGACGTTACCGCCAAGTTGTCGACGGCATTCCAGGGCGTACTGGAACTGTCCACGGTGGAGAAAACCCTGCGCAAGCAGTATGGAGAAGCCCTGGGTATCGAAAATTTCGAGTCTCTCGCGGCCCGGGGGCTGGAAGACGGCCTGATCTCGGAAGAGGATGCCTCCCGCATCCGTGAAATAATGCCCCTGGTCAGGGATGTTATCAATGTCGACGATTTCCCAGCCGACGAGCTTTTCCAGGGCGAGCCTTCATGAAACTCCCAGGGAAACTTCCAGCAAGCCGTCCCCGTGCAGCACGCTGCGCCGGGCGTTGAAAATCGGGAATACGGATTCCAGGTTGGCCTGCGAGCGGGGAAAGCGGGCGACGGCAGGCAATGGGCGCGGCCGGACCGATATCTGATCCCGTGCCAGGACGCCGTACTGGGCGGATGGAACCCGGGTCCTGCGGTTCAACACGGCAAAGCCGTGAGCCATGGTCTTGTCGTGAAGAAAGGGCCTCAGGGCCGTTGCCAGGGCGCGCAGGGCAATGTCGTCGAGATAGTTGAAAACGTCCCAGAACAGGCAAAGATCGAAGCGGGTATCCGCCGGATAATCGAAAACGCGGTTGAATAAAGCCAGCCACACCCCTTCGTCGCGCATTTCCTCCGCTTCGCCGGCGACCTCTTCGAAAATATCCGCGAAACAGAGCCGGCAGCGTGACTGGCTGAAGAAGTCCACCGACTCGGGCAGCGCCGAGCCGGCGTCGAGGACCGTCAGCCGGGGAACTTCGCCAATAGCCTCGAAGACACCGGGCAACAATCGACTGGACAAAAATCGCGGCGCACCGTCTGTCATTGGCTATCGGCTTTCCACTTCCCCGATGGCCCGGAAAGGCGGCACCTCAGGCTTTTTTCTCGTTCAACGTCGTATCCGGCTCTGTCCGGGCCTGTTCCCCTGTTTTTCCTTCGAAAGCCCGGGCGACCGGAGCCGTTTCGCCGGCACTGGCCACGGAGGGATCCATGTCGATACTGCCCTTGAATTTGGCGCCGTCCTCCAGGGTCACCCGCGGGGCGACAATATTTCCCCGGACATTGCCGGTTTTCGAGATCAGGACTTTCTCCTTGCCGGTAATGTCCCCCTTGACCTCCCCGTCGATGCGGATCGACTTGGCACTCAGGTCGGCATTGACCTTGCCCGAAGGACCCACGATCAGTTCATGGGAAGCAAGGTTGACCGTGCCGTCAACCTTGCCGTCGATGATCAGGTTCTCGTCCCCCGCCACGTCACCCTTGATCGTGATGGTGGACCCGATGGTGGCCATGGTCCGTGCCGAACCCGCCGCCGGTTTGGTTGCGGAAGCCGGCCCGTCCTTTCTCTCCGATGATACGGCGGCCTTGGCCGCCTGGGACTGTTCTTCCCGGTTGTCTCGGTACTTATCAAACATGGTGCTCACCCTGCTTTGATTGATGGCATGGCCATGCTACCAACGGGCTTCGGCAACGACCAGCGCTAAAAGCACGAACTTTGTGTTTTGTCGCAAATTCGCGACCATTCGATACAACTTGTTACCCTTTTGCGACAGAAACCTGTCGTCATTGTGCGACGACATCCGTATCGCATACTAATGTTGGTGGCCGCCCTCCCCGTGCACATGGCCGTGGGCGATTTCGACCGCCTCGGCGTCCCTGATGCCGGTAATGTGAATATCGAACTTCAGTGTCAACCCGGCCAGCGGATGGTTGGTATCCACATCCACGTTAAAACGTCCCACCTTGATAATCCGCGCGTCCCTGGCACCCTGCCCGGTGTTGATCTTTACCGCCATGCCGGGCCGGAGCCTGCCCCTGGTGAGCAGGTGTTTGATGGGTACCCGCTGCCGGCTGTCATCGCGGCGATACCCGTAGGCATCCTCCGGAGAGAGGGTGACACTGAACCGCTCGCCCTCTTCCCGGCCGCCCATGGCGGCTTCCAGGGCCGGGAGGATATTGCGATGCCCGTGCAGGTAGGCCACGGGCACGGACTGGCCGGATTCCTCAAGCAGGTCGCCACCAACTTCGCTCAGGCTGTACTGAAAATAAACAACTTTGTCTTTGCCGACTTGCATTTTTTCCTCGATTTCCGGAGTTTAAGCACCCGCTCGCTCATTACCCGCCGCCCTTCTCTGCAGCATCAGGACCGGCCTTTCCAGCAGGACCGTTTCGTCGTTCTGGTTATAAAGCCTGAACTCGAAGGTGACGATACCGCGGCCCGGTTTTGACCGGGAGACCCGCTTGTCCAGGCAGGTGCGGGTAAAGAACAACCTGTCCCCGCCGTACGCCGGAGTGGGCATTTTCATGTCCATCTCCATGGCGCCCACCAGGGCGTATGGCTGCAGTTGATTCATCAATTTGGCGTTGATGCAGAAGGTGTGGCAGGAAGATGCGCTCACATCCTTCAGGCCCAGTTCCCGGGCGAATTCCGCATCGGTATGAATACGCTGTGGATCCCATTGCCGGGCGAATGCGATCAGTTCTTCCCTGTCCAGTAGGTAGTCGCCAGCGCGCTCAGTAGCGCCCACCTCAAAATCCTCAAAATAAAGCATGGTATTTTCGGTTCCTGTGAAAGCTTTTTTCCCGGCCGGCGACCGGCCGGGCACCGGAACGCATCACCACAGCCGGCAACCACGGCGGGAACCCACCCGACCAAGACAGGAGGGGGAGCGATTTGCGGTGGATCCCGTATGGATTCCCTTTACTGGTTCGAACCAAGAGTGTCGCAGATATGTCGATCCTTATAGGTTTCAGGATCGTCAAACTCGGGAATATCGGGGATCATTGCCTTGCCGATATCACCGCAACGGCGCAACTGCTCGACGGAGGGGGATCTGGCAAATTCCTGGCTGAACAGGAGGGCCTCGTTCTGGGCCTGCACTCTCTGGCCGCTCTCACAGAGGCCGCGCAACTTGCTTTCAATAGCCTCCGCTTTCTGTTGCAGCTCGCGAAGCTCCTGCTGATCGACGTTATTGAAACAGGCGCGCATCTGTTCGGCAGCCTGTATCAAAGAACGCTGCTTGTCCTGGCCCAGGCCGCCGCCGTCCTGGGCGAAAGTTGTCACGGGCATCAACAGGATAGCCAAAACCAGCGCTTTCAATGGGGGCATGATGTCGCTCCTTTCGATGTTCCGGATGGATGCCGTCCATACTAACACGCCAGGTGCGCTTCTCTCAGGCGCTGGCAACATCCCCGGCCGGGGTTTCCCGACGGCGTTGCTGTATAGCCCACAAATGGGCGTAGCGCCCGCCCCTGGCCAGGAGGGTTTCGTGGTTGCCCTGTTCGACGATCCTTCCCTCCTCCAGAACCAGGATATTGTCGGCGTCCACGACGGTGGACAAACGGTGAGCGATCACCAGGCTGGTGTGCTGGCTGGCAATCTCCCTGATAGCGGCAATGATACCCTGCTCGGCCTTGCTATCCAGGGACGACGTGGCTTCGTCGAAAACCAGGATGGGAGGCCGCTTGAGTATGGCCCGGGCGATCGCGACCCGCTGCTTCTCGCCGCCCGAGAGCTTGAGCCCCCGCTCTCCCACCAGAGTTTCTCCGCCTTCGGGCAACCGGGCGATAAAGGTATCCAGGTGGGCGAGGCGAATAGCCTCCTCCACCTCGTCGTCACTGGCGTCGACCCGGCCATAGCGGATATTGTCGTAGAGACTCATATTGAAAAGCACGGTGTCCTGGGGCACCACACCGATGGCCCCGCGTAGTGACTGTTGGGTCACCCCGGCGATATCCCGGCCATCGATGGTGATGCGTCCGGCGGTGGGATCATAGAACCGGAACAACAGCTTCGACAGGGTGGATTTGCCCGCCCCGCTGCTGCCCACGATGGCAACCTTGTGCCGGCTCGGCACCACGAAATCCACATCCTCAAGAATGGGCCGCGCCGGATCGTAAGCAAAATGCACGTGCTCGAAACGGATCGCTCCCGCCGAGACTTCCAGCGGGACGGCATCGGGCGCGTCGGTCACCGCCGGGTTTCGATCGAGCAGCGCGAACATGCTCTCTATGTTGGCCATGGAGCCCTTCATTTCCCGGTATACGAAGCCCAGGAAATTGAGGGGCATGAATATCTGCATCATGAAGGAATTGATCAGCACGAAATCACCGAGCGTCATGGTTCCGCCCAGTACCCGGTTCGCTGCCAGGATCATGGCCACTGTCATGGCCAGGGCAATGATAAGGGCCTGGCCGCCATTTAAAGCGAACAGGGTCAGGCGATTCTTGCGCCGTGCCGCCTCCCACTCCGCCAGCTCCCGGTCGTATGCCCGGGCTTCGTAGTCTTCATTGGTGAAATACTTGACTGTCTCGTAGTTTATCAGGCTGTCCACGGAGCGCGTGCTGGAGCGGGACTCCGCGGTATTGACCTCCCGGACGAAACGGGTCCGCCACTCGGTGGCCACCACGGAGAATCCCACGTAGAAAAGAACAGCCAGAATCACGATCAGCGCGAAATAAACATCGTAATTCCACCACAGCAAGCCCACCACCAGGCCAATCTCCAGGAAGGTGGGTATGATGTTGAATACCATGAAGCGGAGCAGGAAGCTGATGCCGTTGACGCCCCGCTCGATGTCCCGGGACAGTCCGCCGGTACGGCGGTTCAGATGGAAATCCAGGTCAAGGGAGTGCACATGCTTGAAGACGGTAAGGCCAATCCGGCGCATGGCCCGCTCCGTGACCCGGCCGAACAGGGTGTCGCGCAACTCCCCGAACATGACATTGGCGAAGCGCGCCAGCCCGTAGGCCAGCAGCAGTCCGAGCGGCAGCGCGTAGAGGGCCACGGACGTTTTGTCGGCACCGCCGGCAGCATCCAGGCCATCGACGATATGCTTGAGAATAAAGGGGCCGCCGACGCTGGCCACCTTGGCGCCCACAAGACACAGCAGTGCCAGGAAAATCCGGACCCGGTACTCAAACAGATAGGGCAGGAGCTTTTTCAGGGTCGACCAGTTGACCTCGGAGAAAGCGACCTGTGTATTTTGTCCCCGCATGGGCATTGAATTCCTCGATATTCGAGGGCCATTATACCCGGCGTGGCAAGTCGCCGCCGTTACGGTCTTGAGACGGCCGGGTAACGGGCGCACACGCGAAAACACGGGGAACATCTCGAGGGGCACAGCGCATGACCGACGACGAAGGCCGGCGGGATCGGGTCCGCAACAGCCGGGCCTATGGCAGAGCCCGGGGCAAGGCCCGGGAATACCTGCACAACCCCGGCGAACTGGATAACCTGGTGGCCCGGGCAAGGCGCAAGGCGGCGGGAATCAGCCGGGGACCCTTCACCAATCTCTGGGACTCCCTGATGACCGCCCTGCGGCTTTTGCGAGCCTATGCCCGCGGCCAGTACCGGGATGTACCCTGGCAGAGCCTGGTCCTGATTGTGGCGGCCATCGTCTATTTTGTTATGCCCCTGGACCTGGTGCCCGACTTTCTGGCCGGCTTCGGTTTTCTGGATGATGCCGTCCTGCTGGGCTGGACGCTCAAAACCGTCGAAGATGTATTGGCCGACTTCGAGGCCTGGGAGTCTGGCCACGGGGACAAGAGCGACGGCGATACCGGACCGCCATCGCAGCGGTAAAGCGTCGCTCGTTTCAGGCCTGGCGCACCCGGGATGCCGAATGACAGTAAAGAAATGCTGCTATGACGGCGAAGCCCCGCGATGATTTTTCAGCGGCTCCAGCATTTTTTCCTGGCCCTCGATGCGGATGGCCAGGGCCAATTGCAGCAACTCCCCGAGCCGACCTTCCGGCCAGCCCTTGCGTTCGAACCAGAACAGGTACTCCTCGGGCAGGTCTATCAGCACCCGCCCGGCATACCGGCCGAACGGCATCTGCCAATTGGCCAGTTGGATCAGGTGCTGCTCCGAAATCACGAAGCATTTCCCGCGAAAAGCCGCTTCACGGCGGGCTTGGTGACCTTGCCCATGGCATTGCGCGGCAGGCTGTCCACCTGTCTGACGACCCGGGGAACCTTGTAGCCGGACATTTGCTCCCGGGCCCATGATTTGAGTTCGTCCAGGCTCAGTGCACCATCGGCCACCACGGCGGCGGCCACCACCTCGCCCCAGGTTTCGTCTTCGACGCCCACCACCGCGCATTCGCGGATGGCCGGGTGCTTGAGCAGGGTATCCTCGATCTCCAGGGCGGACAGCTTATAGCCGCCGGATTTGATGATATCAACCGAAAGCCGCCCCATGATCCGGTAATAACCATCTTCCACCACCGCCATATCGCCGGTGCGGAACCAGTCGTCGACAAAGGACTCGGCGGTGGCTTCGGGGCGGCCCCAGTATTCCCCGAACACACCCGGCCCCTTGACCCAGATCTCGCCGGGCTCGTTCTCGCCCCGGACGCTCTCCCCCTCCTCGTTGACCAGCTTCACCTGCACGCCGGGAAGCGGTTGGCCCACGGTACCGGGGCGACGTTCCCCGTGCAGGGGGTTGGACAGGGCCATACCGATTTCGGTCATGCCGTAGCGTTCCAGGAGCACCTGGCCGGTGAGTTCCTGCCACTCATTGTGGATTTTCACGGGCAGAGCCGCCGAGCCCGACACCATCAGACGCATGGCGGCAAAACCCTCACAGCAGCGCCGGCGCTCTGCCGGGCCCAGGTTCTCGAGGGCCTGGATCAGCTTGACGTAAATGGTGGGCACCGCCATGAACAGGCTGTAGTGCTTCTCGGCGACCCGGGGCAGGATGGCATCGGCGTCGAAGGCGGGAAATGTTTCGACGCGGGCCCCGGACCAAAGCGCGCAGGTAAGGATATTGACGATGCCGTGGACATGGTGCATGGGCAGAAAGAGCGGAATACTGTCGTCGGCACGCCACTCCCAGGCAGTTACCAGGGTCTCCACCTGGGCACGAATATTGGCATGGCTCGTGATCACGCCCTTGGGTTTGCTGGTGGTGCCACTGGTAAAAATCATCATGGCATTGCGATCTTCCGCAATGGTGGGTAGCGCACTGTCGCCGGCATTGATCTCGTCCGGGTCCAGCATTGCAACCCCTCTGCGCGCGCAGAGACTCTCGACTTTTTGCCTGTAGGTGGCCGGCACAAGCAGGCGCTCGATACCAGCCACCTCGAAGACATGTTCCAGTTCGGGCTCGCTGGCGCCAATATTGAGTGGCACCGCCACGGCGCCGGCACGCCAGATTGCCCACTGCATGACCACATACGGGATGCTCGCCGGTGCCATAAAGGCAATGCGTTCGCCTTCCAGGTCGCCCCTGTCGCCAAGCAGGGCAGCGGCGAGATCGGCGGAGGCGTCGAGAAGCTGGCGGTAGTTAATTATCCTTCCCGCTTCCTCAAGGGCGATACGGTCGCCAAAATCACGGGCGCGTTCGATCAATTCAATGGTCATAGGGTTGTGGATTCTCCATGGTCTATGGCACAGGACCGGTACCGGATACCTATTTATCGGTAAGCGTGTCGACTTTATTCAGGATGGCTTTCGGGATATCGCACTCCGGCCTGGTGATGAAGGTACGGGTGACATCCAGAAGCCCCATGTGTTCCAGGGTCCGGCGCCCGATGAGCACCGGGTAGAGCATGTCGCTGCGGTCGTTGAGAGTGAACTGTTCGTTGTAGACCGTATCCCCGATACAGATATCCATTTTTACCACCGCCCGCCGTTCCTCGCCCGCGGCGCCACGGATAATGGCATAACGGTGCACCGGCTTGTCGATCCGCCTGAAAAGCTTCTCGCCGGAACCGGTATCTTCCAGAACCAGCCTGAATGACACCCAGTCGCCATCGTCGCTCTTGCTGATCTCCACGTCCTTGGCATGAATGGAGGAAGTCAGGGCGCCGGAATCCAGTTTCATTTTCACCGTCGCTCCCAACGGCATAATGATGGCCTTTTCCACCCAGCCGTAGACGCGCTTGCCGTCCACCCGTTCCTCCGAGGCGTGCACTGCCACCGGAATCCCCAAAAAAAGCAGGATAAAACCGAATTGCCGCCATATTGTCATCGGGTCCGTAACCTCCATTGCCATATCGCGCTGATTCTACCGCCATACCCGGTACCTGTTGAAGTCGCGCCGGTTTGCCGGGACCGTCTAGAATCCACCCTGGGATAAATGTTTTTACACCCGGTGAGGTTTTTAGTGCCCCTTCAATCGCTGCGTCTGGCCATTCTCGATGCCGATATCCTGCGGCCCGAACTGCGCCCCGGATTCGGCAGCTATGGCCGGATGTTTCGGGACCTTTTCGCCAGGCTGGGCGTCGACTGGCATATCCAGGTTTACTCCGCCATTCGCGGGGAGCGCCCGGCTTCCCTGGATGCTTTCGACGCTGTGCTCGTTACCGGCAGCCGGTACGACGCTTTTGCCGACGTTCCGTGGATCCGCAATTTGAGAGCATTCTGCCGGCAATGTTACGCAGCGGAGAAGCCCCAGGTGGGAATCTGCTTCGGCCACCAGTTGCTGGCCCATGCCCTGGGCGGGCGGGCGGAGAGGGCCCATAACGGATGGGGCCTGGGCGTCATGCGCTTTCGGATCGAGGACAGAACCGGTTTTATCGAAGCCGACACCCCTATCGACCTGCTGGTGAGCCACCGGGATCAGGTTACCGCACTGCCTCCGGGCGCCCGGCTCTTGCTGGCCAATGATTTTTGCCCTTACGGCGGCTTCCATATCCCGGGACGGGTGCTGTGCCTTCAGGGCCATCCGGAATTCGACAACGACTATGAATCGGCACTTCTGGCCCACCGGGAGAACGACGTTGATCCTGAACAGATGCGCAGAATAAAGGATTCCCTGGGCACGCCCCACCAGGGCCTCAGGGCCGGACGCTGGATACAACGGTTCCTGGAGACCGCGATTGACGGGGGAGCGCAATCTTCGCTGTAAAGATGCTCCGCCTAACGCAACCAGGCCGCCAGACACACCAGAATCACCATCACCAGGAGAAACCAGCGGAGCACACGCTGGCTTGCCGAAACGGCAAAGCGCACCGACAAATGCACACCGACCACATTGGCCGCTGCCAACACCAGCCCCGGCACCCAGAGCACCTGCCCCCGACTGATGAAGACCGCCAGGGCCATGATGCTGAAAATTACGGTACCGACCATCTTCAGGGCGTTGGCGCGTACCAGATCGTAGCGCAGGGCCCCGCACAACACGACCAGCAGCACAAAGCCAACGCCGGCCTGGATAAAACCACCGTAGAGGCCCGCGGCGAACAGGCCGAGCATACCCGGCAGCGAATTCCCGGGCGATTTGGGTGTGGTTCCCGGCGGGGGGGATATGGTCGACGGGCTCAGCACCATGATCGCTCCCATCGATACGAGCGTCACCAGCATCACCGGCTCCAGGATCGAGGGCGGCAGGTAGGAAGCCACCAGGGCCCCCACCAGGGCTCCCACCAGCGACGGCGCCAGAATGGCCAGCACGGACTGGCGGGATAGCATACCGTAGCGGTTGAATCCGCGGGTCGCCTCCAGGGACTGGATCAGCACGGCCACCCGGTTGGTGCCGTTGGCCACATCCGCCGGCATGCCCAGCAGCATCAGTGCCGGCAGGGTAAGCAATGAACCGCCCCCGGCCAGGGTATTGATGAACCCGGCGAAGACACCCGCCACAATCAGCAGGGAGAGGGTCAACGCGGTAAATTCGTATTCCATGATGGTCCCGTTTGAGTCCGTCGCCCAAGGCGGGGATCATAGGGACGCGCCGGGCAAAAATCCACGTCTGTCGACCAGACCGGACGCTGGCATTTGTGGACAGCGGCTCGCTTTGTCCGGAAAAACGATGAATAAAAAAGGGAACACAGCCATGATCGATAAGCTAATTGCCGCCGCAACATTGCCCCGGCTGCTCGCCTCCCTGGCCGGTATGCTGGCAACAATGGCGTTCGTCCGATTATGGCCAGGCGGGCCCTTTCAGGCTGTCACCAATACGTTGGGCACCACCGTGCCGGAACTGCAGATCGGGCTGCTGCCCGGCGAGCCTTTCAACAGCCTCCATGCCATGGGCGAGATGCGCGAACGCTACCGGAATCTCCAGTTCTGGGATCTTCCCAACTTCTCCCTGGCCGTACTCACGTACGTGATGATATTTGCCTATACCGGCAAGTGCTTTCCCCGGCTTCGGTCCGGATCGAAAGCAATGATCGTGCTCGCTTTTGTGCTGCTTGTCGCCGAAATTGTCGAGAACAGCCTGCTGCTGGCCATGATCGCCGCTTACCCGGAAACAGAACCGGCCACCCTGGCCACCATCCAGCAGATTGCCTCGACAACCAAGCTCGGCTGCGGATTTGTCCTCAATCCCCTGGCGCTTGCCGCCCTGGTGCTGATGATTGTCGCCCCGGCCAGGCAGTAGCGGGCGCAACGGTTCCGGCTAGGTTCCAGCTAGACAACGGGCTGGCGCCGCTGGCGCCAGCGCAGTACACCCAGGACCACCACCAGGATCAGGCAGAGGGCGACAAAGGCGAACTTGATCTGGGTACAGGCGCTGGCCATTTCCACCAGCCTCGGTTCGAAGGCACCCAGTCCCCGCTGCATGATGCTGGCGACCAGGAGGTTCTCGGCGTAGTCGAACAAGCCCGGAATCAACCCCACGCAACCCAGTGCCAGGGCCTGCCGCGAGGGCCATCGGCGTTTACCGACGACGAGACCATCCGCCAGTGCCCAGAGCCCGAAAAAAAACATGCCCATACCCAGTGCCGGTATCGCCAGATCGATTTTTCTCTGGGCGACCAGATACTGCTCGCGTCCCTGTTCACCAATCTCCAAGAGGAGGTTGCGAACTTCCTCCGGGCTGTAGCCCGTAGCCCGGACGTCCGGCATCGGTGGTTCCCCGAAAAAGATCTCTGCTTCGGGCACCATGGTAAACGCCCAGGCCTGAAAGACCACGGCGGCGACGACAAAGGCTATGGCAACCCTGGCTTTGGTTATCATGACTCCTCCGGCTCTCCCGTTTTCTTGTAACCTTAGAGGTGCTCTTTATATGATGCTCGCATTGAGAATGCAAAGCCACCGGTAAGGTTCTTCCGGGCCGGCCCCTCTCCCCAATCAGGTTAACGGATTTCACTATGCCCCTACTGCCGCACATCGAACTGCAAACCGACGCCGAACCGGACGCCGCCGTCATCTGGCTGCACGGCCTTGGAGCCAGCGGCCACGATTTCGAGCCCCTCGTGCCGGAACTGCACCTGCCCCAGGGGTCGGGTGTTCGCTTTATTTTCCCCCATGCGCCGGAAATCCCCGTGACAGTGAACGGTGGCATGGTCATGCCCGCCTGGTACGATATCCTGGAAATGGACCTGGACCGCAAGCTCGATATCGGCCAGTTGCGGGATTCGGCGCACCAGATACAGCGCCTGATCGACCGCGAAATCGAGCGGGGTATCGACAGTCGACGGATCGTGGTAGCGGGGTTTTCCCAGGGTGGCGCGGTGGCCATCGAGGCGGCGCTGACCTACCCCAAGCCCCTCGCCGGGTTACTGGCCTTATCAAGCTATTTCGCCACCTGGGAAAGCCTGCGGGTCAACCCCGCCAATGCCAGCCTGCCTATTGCCGTTATGCATGGCCTCCGCGACCCCATGGTGCCCGAGAGCCAGGGACGCAAATCCGTCGAACGCCTGGAGAGTTTCGGCTTCAAGCCCGTTTATTCCACCTACCCCATGGAGCATCAGGTGTGCCTGGAGGAAATCGCGGATATTTCACGGTGGCTGCAGCAAATACTGGCCTAAGCAATCGGGCGGCTTACGAGGTAAAGCACGCCGCCGTAGCACTGGCGACGCCATTTCCGGTGTGCCCGTCTTAGGGCAAGCCCGGGGCCCCTAAAAATGGTCCCTTCAAAATGTATTCTTTAAAATGTGCCCCTCAAAAGAGCCCCGCCTCCAAACCCGCCGCCATGGTCATGCCCAGTTCCTCGCACTGGTCGAGGAAAGCATCGTCAAACTCGCCCCGGCAGATCAGCGTTTCCCGGATCGGGTTCCAGCGCAGGCCCGTGACGATGCGCTCGACGGCGGTCTTGGTGCCCTGCCCGTCCAGACCGGCGCGGATATAGAGCGCCCATGGCATCCCCTGTTTTTCCTCAAGGCACGGATAGTAGACGCGCTCGAAGAAATCCTTGATGCGACCGGCCATGTAACCGAAATTCTCGGTTGTCCCGATGATAATGCCATCCGCCCAGCGCACGTCCTCCGGCCCGGCATCGAGAGGCGCCAGCGAGCGCAATTCCACATTATCGATGTCTTCGTGACTGGCGCCACGAATCACCGCATCCCTGAGTGCCCGGGTATTGTCCGAGGGGCAGTGGGCGACCAGTAGCAGATGGCGTGTATCGGTCATGGGTTCGCCCTCCGCGCGAACGGGGTATTTATCCGAGGGTAGTGGCCCGCAGGCTTTACCGCAAGGCGCTGTTGTCGCCGCTGCAACTGCCGCACCTCCGGCCCCTATGGCGGCAGGCCGCATACGGGTCGTTAAGGGATCCGATATGTACCGGTCAAGGCGGCATGGTCGGAGAGATTCCGCCAGGGACCGCTACTCAGGCAGGCACATTCGGCGGGCTCGACACCCCGGTAATAGATCCGGTCCATGGGGAGCAGCGGAAACCAGGCCGGGAAGGTCCGGGCGTGGCGTCCGGTCAGTTCCACAAACAACTCCCTGACGTCCAGGTCTTCCTCGAAATGGTGCTCGGCATTGGAGCGCCAGTCGTTGAAGTCCCCGGCGATAAGCATGGGTTCTTCATGGGGGACGTGGTCTTCGATGCGCTGGATCAGCACATCGAGCTGCCGCCGTCGGGTGGCTTCACGCAGACCCATGTGGACACAGAGGGTATGCAGAGGCTGTGCCTTACCGGGAATATCGATCACGCCGTGAAGAATGCTGCGGCTGGCATAGGGGTTGGTGGAAACGGAAATGTTTTCCCAATACCGGAAAGGGTATTTACTGAGAATGGCGTTGCCGTGGTGGCCCTTTCGGTAGATCGCATTCTTGCCGTATGCGTAGTGAGGCCAAAGGGTATCGGCCAGGTATTCGAACTGGGGGATATCCGGAAATTCGGCCCGCTTGCGCTTGTAGCGCCGGGTTTCCCCGTGAATTTCCTGAAGAAAGACAATATCGGCGCATTCGGCCTCGAGCAGTTCCCTCATACGGCCCAGCATGAAACGCTGATTGCCGGCATTGAAGCCCTTGTGGATGTTATAGGTGATGATCTTGAGGGTATCGGTCATAAGTCCCGGCGTTAATGGCGTTGGTCGCTCCCGAGGGGCGTTTCAAACAGATTTTTCAACGGCTTCCACTGTTCCCGGCAAAATACCCGAAGAAAGTAGTCCGAGCTGCCACGCATTTGTTGCGAGCACCCGGATCCCTCTACCTCTCAGGCAAGCATAGTCGATCACCGGAACCGGCGGCGCGTTGGGGTGACGGCCAGCGCTTTCAGGCACGCCGCCAGGTTGTCCCCTCGCGTGAGTCCTCAAGGACAATGCCCTGCCCTTGCAGTTCATCGCGAATCCGGTCGGCCCGGGTGAAATCCCGGTGTTTGCGGGCATCCAGTCGTTCCTGGATAAGTGACTCGATTTCCTCGTCCGAGAGGCCGCCGGCAGGAGCTGCGCCGCCCTTCAGGTAGACCTCCGGATCTTCCATCAGCAGGCCCAGCACCTGCCCCAGGGCCTTGAGCATGGCCGCCAGGCTCCGGGCTTTTTCCGTGTCTTCGTCCCGTACGGCGGTGTTGAGGTCCCGCACCAGGTCGTAGAGCGCGGCAATGGCTTCCCGGCTGTTGAAGTCGTCGTCCATTGCGGATTCGAAGCGCTGCCAGTAGTCGCTGCGCCCGAGGCTTTCACGGCCCGCCGGCTCGACCTGACCGAAGCCCCGCAGTGCGGTATAGAAACGCTCGAGGCCGTTTTTCGCCTCCCGGAGATTATCCTCCGAATAGTTGATGGGGCTTCGATAGTGACTGGACAGCAACAGAAAACGAATCACCTCCGGGTGGTACCGGGCCAGGACATCGCGAATGGTGAAGAAATTGCCCAGCGACTTCGACATTTTCTCGTCGTCCACACGTACCGCCCCCACGTGCATCCAGTAGTGGACGTAGTGTTTGTGGGTGGCCGCTTCACTCTGGGCTATCTCGTTTTCGTGGTGGGGAAACACCAGATCCGGTCCGCCCCCATGGATATCGAAGGTATCCCCCAGGTGGGCCGTGGACATGGCCGAACACTCGATATGCCAGCCCGGCCTGCCCCAGCCCCAGGGGGAATCCCAGCCCGGTGCATCCCGGTCGACGGCCTTCCAGAGGGCAAAATCCCGTGGATCCTCCTTGCTTTCCCCCACATCGACCCTCGCCCCGGCCAGGAGTTCGTCGGGCTTCTTGCCGCTTAACTGGCCGTATTCGGGAAAGCGCTTGACCCGGTAATAGACATCGCCGTTATCGGCGGCATAGGCATAGTGGTTGTCCATCAGGATGCGGATCATGGCGATGATGTCGTCGATATGCTCCGTGGCCCGGGGCTCGATATCCGGGGGCTGTACACGCAGGGCCCGCTCGTCCTCGTGCTGGGCGTCGATCATGCGCCGGGTGAGATCCAGAAAAGGCTCGCCGTTATCGGCTGCCCGGTTGATGATCTTGTCGTCCACATCGGTGATATTGCGCACGTAAGTCACTTCCCAGCCCTGGAAGCGCAGGTAGCGGACGATGGCATCGAAGGCCACCATGACCCGGGCATGACCGATGTGGGCGTAGTCGTAAACGGTATTGCCGCATACATACATGCGAACCTTTCCCGGCTCGATGGGCCGGAAAGTTTCCTTTTTCCGGGTCAGGGTGTTGTACAACTGCAATGCCATGCAATGCCTCGTTTATTGGGTCCAGGTTTCCCTGAGACCAATAGTCTGGTTGAAAACGGGTTTGTCCGCCGTCGAGTGGCGGCTGTCCGCATAGAAGTACCCTTCCCGCTCGAACTGAAAATGATGCGCCGGGTCGCCGGCTCGCAGTCCCGCCTCCGCCTTGCAGCCGGTGAGCACTTTCAGGGAATCGGGGTTGATGGCCTCCAGGAAATCACTGTCGCCGGCGCCCGGAGAGGGTGTTTTAAAGAGGCGGTCGTAAAGGCGGATTTCACAGTCCAGGCAGTCGTCGGCAGACACCCAGTGAATCACGCCCCGCGGCCTGATATCCTCCGGCGGATTCTCCCCGACCGTGCCGGGAACGATTTCGGCAATGACCTTGACCGGCTCACCGCCGTCTCCGCGCACCACGTCCAGGGCGCGGATCACATAGGCGGCGCGCAGCCGTACCCACTCGCCCAGTACCAGGCGCTTGAACTTCTTGCGGGACAGGCTGGTGTCCTCGCTGAAGTCGCCCCGGTCGATATAGATATGACGGCTGAAAGGCAGTTCGCGATGACCCAACTCCTGTCGCTGGGGGTGATTGGGAGCCCGGAGCGTTTCCACCTGCCCCTCCGGGACATTGACCAGTTCCACCGGCAGGGGGTCGAGCACACACATGGCCCGGTGGGCGCTGGTGTTGAGGTCCTCGCGGATAAAATGCTCGAACTGCGCCATATCGACGGTGCCGTCGGTCTTGGCAACCGCCAGGCTGTCGCAGAAGTTGCGAATCGCCGCCGGGGTTACGCCCCGCCGCCGCAGGCCCGAGAGCGTAGGCATACGGGGGTCGTCCCAGCCATCCACGTGGTTTTCGTCCACCAGGCGCTTGAGGCGGCGCTTGCTGGTGACCGTGTAGTTGAGGTTGAGACGCCCGAATTCGTACTGCCGGGGCCGGGACGGGACCGGCAGATTGTCGATAAACCAGTCGTAGAGGGGGCGGTGATCCTCGAATTCCAGGGTACAGATCGAGTGTGTGACCCCTTCGATGGCGTCCTCCTGGCCGTGAGCGAAGTCGTAGGAAGGGTAGATATTCCATTCATCGCCGGTACGGTGGTGGGGCACCCGCTTGACCCGGTACAGAACCGGATCCCGCAGGTTCATGTTGGGGGCACTCATGTCGATTTTGGCGCGCAACACCATCCTGCCCTCTTCGATCTCGCCCCGGCGCATTTGTTCGAGGAGATCCAGGCTCTCGGCCGCCGGCCGGTCCCGATAGGGGCTGTCCCTGCCGGGCTCGGTAAGCGTACCCCGGTACTCCCGGGTCTGTTCGGCGCTGAGCTCGCAGACATAGGCTTTGTCCTGTTCGACCAGGTAGCGGGCCCATTCGTAGAGTCTGCCGAAATAGTCGGAAGCGAAGCGCACGGCACCATCCCACTGAAAGCCAAGCCAGCGCACATCCGCCTCGATGGCCCGGACGTAGGCGTCTTCCTCCTTTTCCGGGTTGGTATCGTCGAAACGCAGGTTGCAGGCGCCGCCGAACTGTTCGGCCAGACCAAAATTCAGGCAGATGGATTTGGCGTGGCCAATGTGGAGGTAACCGTTGGGCTCGGGCGGAAACCGGGTTACCACCCGGTGAACTCTACCCTCTTCCAGGTCCGTGCGGATGATTTGCTGAATAAAATTCTCGGGCTTGGTATCCATTGATGTCCTGATTGGCTCGCGTACCGGGCCATTGGCGGCCCAACGGCAAAGGCCGCAATTATAGCGTTCGAGCCCTCCCCGAGAAACCACCGGTGATCCGGTGCATGCCCGGGGTCGCGTTTATGGATTCAAATAGGCCGCCAAAATCCTTATGATGGCCGCCCTACCCCATCCACCTGCAAGGAAACGGAATGATTACACTCCACACCAACTACGGCGACATCGCTGTGGAACTTGATTTCGAGAAAGCCCCCAAGACCGCCGAAAATTTTCTCCAGTACTGCCGCGATGGTTACTACGAAGGAACCATTTTCCACCGCGTGATCGACGGCTTCATGGTTCAGGGCGGGGGCATGGATGCGAACATGGCAGAGAAACCCACCCGTGCGCCCATCGAAAACGAGGCCGACAACGGCCTGTCCAACGACAAGGGTACGCTGGCCATGGCCCGCACCGCCGACCCACACTCTGCATCCGCGCAGTTCTTCATCAATGTCTCCGACAACCATTTTCTCAACCACAGCGGCAAAACCGCGCAGGGCTGGGGCTACGCGGTGTTCGGAAAAGTGGTCCAAGGCCTGGACACCGTGGACAAGATTCGCAAGGTACCCACCGGCAGCAGCGGTTTTCACCAGGATGTGCCCAAAGAGACCGTGGTGGTCGAGAGCGTCTCCGTGACCGGCGACGACGCGGACAGATAAGAATCACGCAGATGTCGGCGCTTTTTATATCCGACCTCCATCTCGCCCCGGAGCGCCCGGCCGTCAGTCGGGCGTTTTTCGATTTTCTCGTCACCCGGGCGCCGCGGAGCGAGAAACTCTTTATCCTGGGAGACCTGGTGGAGGCCTGGGTCGGCGACGACGATCCCCACCCTCTGACCCGGGAAATCGTTCGGGGGCTTAGAGACGTGGCCGGGAAAGGCGTCGCTCTCTACTTTCTGCACGGTAACCGGGACTTTCTGGTGGGACGGCGCTTTGCCCGGGAAACCGGCAGCATCCTGCTGCCGGATTACCATCGCACGGAAATTGGCGGACGCACCTTGCTGCTCTGTCACGGGGACACCCTGTGTGTGGACGATGCCGACTACCAGAAATTCCGGCGCAGGGTCCGCAACCCTCTGGTGCGCTGGGGGCTGACTCATCTGCCCCTGAAAACCCGGCAGCGCATTGCAGCCGGGTGGCGCCGGAAAAGCGCCGCCATCAACAGCAACAAGCCGGCCAACATCATGGACGTCAATGACGATGAGGTGGAGAAAGTGCTGGCCGATTACGACGCCGATATCCTGATCCACGGCCATACCCACCGGCCGGGGCGTCACCGGCATGCCAATGGCGAGCGCATTGTTCTCGGCGACTGGCACGACCAGGGCTGGTATGTCAGGGCCGACGGAGATGGCATCGAATTGCAGAGTTTCCCCCTGCCCGGCGACTGAGCCCTCAAACTGTTGCCGGCGGTCCGGAATGGAAGCGGAATTCCCTGTCCGGCTCGGTGGCAAGGGCCCTCTCCCGTTCGCCGATAATGCCGATCCGGTCATCGATGTCGCCGCCGTCGATACGCTTCGCCAGGGCCAGGTAGTCCTGAAAGTGCCGGGCTTCGGCGCTTAACAGGGAACTGTAAAACTTGCTCAACCCCGGATCGAGGCGCGGCGCCAGGCGGGCAAAGCGCTCACAGGAGCGGGCCTCGATAAACGCGCCGACGATCAGGGTATCCACCAGCCTGGCGGGTTCGTGGGTGCGCACCAGTTCCCGCAACCCTCCGGCATAGCGCGATGCCGGAAGCGGGCGATAGGTGACACCGCGGGCTTCCATGATGGCCAGGACCTGCTCGAAATGGCGCAACTCCTCACGAGCCAGACGGGACATCCTGTGCAGCAGATCCGGATGTTCCACATAACGATAGATCAGGTTCATGGCCGTGCTGGCGGCCTTTTTCTCGCAGTTGGCGTGATCGATCAGCAGCAGGGTCTGGTTCGCCACGGCCGCGTCCACCCACCCCTGAGGTGTCGAAACCGCCAGGAAGTCGTGAATTTCGTCAAGGGCGGGAATCTTCATGAAGACCGGCCGTGGTCAGTGTGGTTTTTCATAAAGGACTCCAGGGCACGGGCCTGCTCTTCATCCACCCGCTGAACAAAATAGCGGTCAGCGACAGCATCGCGCCAGCCGCGCAGCCCCGGTAATTCGTCATAGATATCCCACTCAAATCGTGTGTCGGCAACACTGGCGGCCAGTTGCAGCGCGTAGTAGGCGACAATATCGGCGGCGGTGAATTCTTCACCGGCGATCCAGGGATCGAACCGGGCAACCCTGCCAAGCGCGGCGATGCCCCGGGCCAGGCCATCCCGGATGTCCGCCAACTGGTGCTCATCCAGCGAGGAATTGTCCCAGAAGCTGCGGATCACCGGGCGGACCGGGTCATCCACATATTTTTCCGCCATGTACATGATCTGACGGACCCGGGCCCGTTCGAAGGCGGTTTCCGGGAATAACGGTATCTCCGGGTTAACCTCTTCCAGAAATTCAAGGATGGCGTCGGTTTCGCTGAGAAAGCCCTCGCGCACCTCGAGGCAGGGCATCTTGCCCATGGGACTTTTGGCCAGGTAATCGGCATCCTGGCCCGGCGGCGTCGGGACTTCCTGGAATTCGAAACCCTTTTCAAAGAGAGCGAGCTTGACCATATTGTAGTAATTACTTATTGCCAGTCCATAAAGCCTGATCATGGTTCATTCCTTTTGCGTCGCGGACACTTAAAGGTCATTCCTGACGTCGGTGCCGGCGAAATAGCGGTGGTAGTGGGCCTCTGAAAGCGCATAAAATTCCGTGTCGATCAGGTCCCGGATTTTGGATAAAGGCGTACCCTGCCAGTGAGGCAGGCGCCGGAAGCCATATCGACCCGGATCCCCGATCCTTTCGGCACCGGCGCAAAGCAGCGTGTAGACGCCGCAATAGGGGTCCTGCGTGACGTCCGGCAAAAGCCCCATCCGCCGAAGCTGGGAGTAAAGAATATCCGAATCAACGACTTCCAGCTTCAACCTGACAATCTTTGCAAGGAATTGCTCGAGCCGCTGAAGGACGATTTGTCGCTGTTCCGTCGAGTAGCGATTCCACGCCACGACTTCGTGGGCGAAGCGCTTGCAGCCCCGGCAGACATCGTCGCCGATACCGGTGGAACAGATACCGATGCAAGGTGTGCGTACAGATCCCGCCATTGAACTCCCTTATTCCGAGGCTCAACTTTACACACCAACGAGGGCCCTGCCTAGGCGCCCGCTGGCCTGCAGGTTCCCCACCCCGCCGCCTCTCAAATGCGCAACCGTAATGCATTGGTTTCGCATCCCCTGGGTTTTTCGCGTAAAATCCGCGCCGGGCCAGACGCCCACCCATCGGTGATGTGTCACCGATAGCCCCGGATTCGGCAACCACCGAAACGGGTAAAGTCACGACTATCCGAGGAAATCCAACGTGCTTGAAGCCTATCGCCAACACGTGGCGGAGCGCGCCGCCGAAGGTGTGCCCCCCAAACCCCTGACCGCCGAGTGGACCGCCGATCTGGTGGAGCTTTTGAAAAATCCCCCTGCCGGCGAAGAAGAATTCCTGCTCGACCTGATCGCCAACCGGGTTCCGCCCGGCGTCGACGACGCCGCCTACGTCAAGGCCGCCTTCCTGACCGCCATCGTCAAGGGCGAAGCCACCTCCCCGCTGATCGGCAGGGAAAAGGCCGTGGAACTGCTGGGCATGATGCACGGCGGTTACAACATCGCCACCCTGGTGGAACTGCTGGACGACGCCGAGCTGGCACCCCTGGCGGCCACCGAGCTCAAGCACACCCTGCTGATGTTCGACGCCTTCCACGACGTGGAAGAGAAAGCCAAAGCCGGCAACGAACACGCCAAAGCGGTTATCGAATCCTGGGCGGCCGGCGAGTGGTTCACCAGCCGCCCCGATGTACCGGAAAAGATCACCACGGCGGTGTTCAAGGTGACCGGCGAAACCAACACCGACGACCTGTCCCCGGCGCCGGACGCCTGGTCCCGCCCCGACATCCCTCGTCACGCCCGCGCTATGTACAAGATGGAGCGCGAGGGTCTCACGCCGGACGAGCCCGGCGTTACCGGTCCCATGAAGCAGATCGAGGAGCTCCAGGCCAAGGGCTACAAAGTGGCCTTTGTGGGCGACGTGGTGGGCACCGGCTCCTCGCGCAAATCCGCCACCAACTCCGTGCTCTGGTTTTTCGGTGAAGACGTTCCCGGTACGCCCAACAAGCGCTCCGGCGGCATCTGCATCGGCAGCAAGGTGGCCCCCATCTTCTACAACACCATGGAAGACTCCGGTGCCCTGGTGTTCGAGGCCCCGGTGGACGACATCGACTACGGCCAGATCATCGACATCTTCCCCTACCAGGGCAAGATCACCGACCACGAGAGCGGCAAGGTGATCTCCGAATTCGAACTGAAATCCCGGGTTCTGCTGGACGAAGTGCGCGCCGGCGGGCGGATCAACCTGATCGTCGGCCGCGGCCTTACCGTCAAGGCCCGGGAATCCCTGGGTCTGGGCCCCTCCGAGCTGTTCCGCAAGCCCGAGCAGCCCGGCGACAGCAATGCCGGCTACACCCTGGCCCAGAAAATGGTGGGCAAGGCCTGCGGCATGGAGGGCGTGCGCCCCGGCACCTACTGCGAACCCCACATGACCACCGTCGGCTCCCAGGACACCACCGGCCCCATGACCCGGGATGAACTGAAGGATCTGGCCTGCCTGGGCTTCCAGGCCGACCTGGTGATGCAGTCCTTCTGCCACACCGCCGCCTATCCCAAGCCCGTGGATGTGGACACCCAGCACACCCTGCCGGACTTCATCAAGAACCGCGGCGGCGTATCCCTGCGCCCCGGCGACGGCATCATCCACTCCT
>DGNJ01000068.1:41057-46924 GCA_002388905.1 Cellvibrionales bacterium UBA4495 | reverse complement strand
ACCACTGTTCCCAGCGATAGTAGTCCGGCCGGCATGTGGCCAGTTCCCGGTTCCAGTCGTAGGCAAAGCCCAGCGATTGGAGCTGGTCCTTCATGGTCCCGATGTTCGCGTAAGTCCAGGCGGCCGGCGCCGACCGGTTTTTGATGGCGGCGTTCTCGGCGGGCAGGCCGAAGGCATCCCAGCCCATGGGCTGGAGGACGTTCCTGCCCTGCATGCGCTGGTAGCGGCTGATCACATCGGCGATGGTGTAATTGCGCACGTGGCCCATGTGCAGCTTGCCGCTGGGGTAGGGGAACATGGCCAGGCAGTAGTATTTTTCCCTGCCCGGCTCCTCGGTGACGGCAAAGGCCTTGCTTTCCTGCCAGTAGCGTCGGGCTTCCCGCTCGACGATCTCGGGATGATAGTGCTCTTCCATCGGGTCTTGGCTTCTCGGATGACTTTGGGCCCGGGGCCGGTCCCCGGGGCTTTGGCAAGCGGTGAATTATAGGGAAAAAGCCCTGCCGGTGATACCGGCCGGCATTGGCCCCGGCTCAAGCCGCAGTGGCCGGGCTAGGGGGATGGCAGGACGATGTCGTTTCCGGTCCGCCGGCGTCGGGCAAAAAGAAGCCCGCCCAGCAGCAATGCGCCCGCCGCGGCGATGATCGGCAGGGAGCCATGGTCGCTGAAGGGGGTGCCGCCCCGATGGGGTCGGACCTCGGCCACCAGGGTGCCCCGCTCGAACTGGGGCAGGGAAGCCCGGACCCGGCCGTGGGCATCGATAACGGCGGTGATACCGTCGTTGGTCGCCCGCAGCAGGGGTTTGCCGTTTTCCAGGGCGCGCATTCGGGCCATCTGGAAGTGCTGGTGGGGGCCGATGGAGGTGCCGAACCAGGTGTCGTTGCTGAGGGTCAGGAGCAACTGGGCATCGCCGGCGTCCGCGGCCACCAGATCCGGGTAGACGATCTCGTAGCAAATGGCGGTGGCAATGGCATAACCCTTTGCCCGCAGCAGGTCCTGTTCACCGGGACCGCCGCTGAAGGCGGACATGGGCAGGTCGAAAAAGTGAATGGTGCCACGCAGCCACCGCTCCAGCGGCACATATTCCCCGAAGGGGACCAGATGCCGCTTGTGGTAGATGCCGCTGGCCGTTCCCAGGCCCAGCACCGAATTGTAGGTTTGTTCCTCCTCCCGGGTGGGAATGCCCAGCAGCAGCGCCGTATCGTGGCGTGTGGCCAGGCGGTCCGCGGCGGTCAGGTATTCCGGCACGTAGCGCCGCAGTTGGGGCACGGCCGATTCCGGCCAGATCAACAGGTCGCTGTCCCAGTGTCCCGCCGACAGGTCGGTCAGGGTGGCGAGTATCTCGTCCAGGGCGTTGCGATCCCATTTTCGCTCCAGGGGCTGGTCCGGTTGCACCAGGGCGACCTTCAAGGTCTCCCCGGCCGGCTCGGTCCAGGACCGGTGCTGCAGCTGCCAGCCAGCGCCCCAGAGAAGCGCCGCCGCAACCAGTGCCACGATCGCGGGGCCGGTGCGCCGGTGCTCGGAGAGCCAGTAGGTGACAACGGTGCCGGAGAACGCCGCCGCCGCGGTGAGGCCCAGCACCCCGACCAGTGGCGCCCACCCGGACAGCCAGGTGTCCAGGGCGCCGTAACCCAGGTAGAGCCAGGGAAAACCGGTGAGGAACCAGCCTCGCAACCACTCTCCCAACAGCCAGATCGCGGGAAAGACCAGGAGCACGACAAGGCTGCGGCGCCGATCCAGGCACCCGTAGAGGAGGAAGGGCAGGGCAAACAGTACGGCCAGGCCCGCCACAAAAAGCCCGGTGAGCGTAGCGGCGAGCCAGGGCGGCGCCATGCCGTAGACGTGAATGCTGATGTAGATCCAGGAGGCCCCCGCGGCGAACAGACCCAGCCCGAAGAAAAAGCCGCGCCGGAAGCTGCGCCCCGGCGATGTGTTGTGGAGCAACCCGCAGAGCAGCGCGACGGCAAGGATGCCCAGCCACCAGTGATGGAAGGGTGCGAGTGCCAGCGGATAGACGGCACCGGCGGTCAGGGCAACCAGATTCCAGCCCGTTTCCGGGGAAAGGCGCACGGGTAGGTTAACTTTCTTCTGCCGGCGCGGGCACGACTTCGATCTGGCGAATCTGGCGGCTGTCGCCGTCCACCACGGTGAAATCGAAACCGGCGAGGGTGATGCTTTCTCCCACCTTGGGAAAGTGGCCGAAGGCCTTGAGAAGGATGCCGCCGATGGTGTCGAATTCTTCCTCACTGATGCCCGTGTCGAAGTGTTCGTTGAAATCCTCCACCGGGGTCAGCGCCGCCACCTGGTAGGTCTCTTCGCCCACGGGCCGGATAAGGCTCGGATCGCTTTCGTCGGTTTCGTCCTCGATCTCGCCGACGATTTCCTCCAGTACGTCCTCGATGGTCACCAGCCCGGCGATGCCGCCGTACTCATCAACCACGATGGCCATGTGGTAGCGCTGCTCGCGAAATTCCCGGAGCAGGACGTTGAGCCGCTTGCTTTCCGGGATGATGGTGGCCGGGCGCACGAAGTCGGCCAGGCAGAACTTGTCCCGGCCGCTCAGGGCTACCTGCAGAAGGTCCTTGGCCAGGAGGATGCCGCGGATATCGTCGGAGGATTCGCCCACGACCGGAAACCGGGAGTGGTTGGATTCCACGGCCAGTTTGAGCACTTCTTCAAGGGAGGCGTCCTGGCGGATCATCACCATCTGGGAGCGTGGCACCATGATTTCCCGGACCTGCTGGTCGGATACCTGCAGGGCGCCCTCCATGATTTCCACCGCGTCGGAATCGATGATCTTGTTCTGGTGGGCGATGCGCAGCACTTCGACGATATCCTCGCTGCTTTTCGGCTCGAAGGAAAATGCCTGGGCCAGACGCTCGAGCCAGGATTTATCCTGGCCCGGCTGTTGGTCGTCAGTCATGGCAAGTTGTCTCATGGCGTGTTGTTTGGGTTGTCGAAATATCGTCGTAGGGGGGAGGGAAGCCGAGGCCGGTGACGATCTCGGTTTCCAGGGCCTCCATGTCCCGGGCATCTTCGTCCCGGACATGGTCGTAGCCGAGCAGGTGCAGGGTGCCGTGAATCAGGATGTGCGCCCAGTGGGCGTCGGCCTGCTTGCCCTGGCAGGCGGCCTCCCGGGTCACGATCGGCGCACAGACCAGCAGGTCGCCGAGCAGGGGCATAGCCAGGGCCTCGGGCAGGTCGGCGGGGAAAGAGAGGATATTGGTGGGCCCGGCCTTGCCCCGATAGCGATTGTTCAATTCCGCGCTCTCGTCCTCGTCGACGATGCGGATGGCCACTTCGGCGTCCGGCTGCCTTGTCATTAGCGCTGCCGAAACCCAGCAGCGCATGGACGACGCGTCGGGAACGTCGTCGTCTGTGGAAGCGTTTTCGATATCCACGGTAATGGCCATGATTCGGGGGTTGCGCCGGCAGTCAGCGTCCGTCAATCGTCCTGTTGTCGGGATTCATGGGCATCGTAGGCTTCCACGATCTGCTGGACAAGAGGGTGGCGGACCACGTCCTTGGCCTTGAAGTAGGTAAAGGAGATGTCCTCCACGCCCTCGAGCACTTCGCAGGCGTGCATAAGGCCCGATTTGGTGCCCCGGGGCAGGTCAATCTGGGAGCTGTCGCCATTGATCACCGCCGTGGAGCCGAAACCGATGCGGGTAAGGAACATTTTCATCTGTTCCCGGGTGGTGTTCTGGCTCTCGTCCAGGATGATGTAGGCATTGTTGAGTGTACGGCCGCGCATGTAAGCCAGGGGGGCGATCTCGATGACGCCGCGCTCGATCAGCTTGCCCACGGTCTCGACACCGAGCATCTCGTAAAGGGCGTCGTAGAGGGGGCGGAGATAGGGATCCACCTTCTGGGACAGGTCGCCGGGCAGGAAGCCGAGCTTTTCGCCGGCCTCCACGGCGGGCCGCACCAGCAGGATGCGTTCCACCTCGTCCCGGAGCAGGGATTCCACGGCACAGGCTACCGCCAGATAGGTCTTGCCGGTGCCGGCCGGGCCCAGGCCGAAATTGACGTCATGGGTCTGGATGGCCCTGACATAGCGCTGCTGGTTGCCGCCCCGGGGCTTGATGTTGCCCTTTTTGGTGCGGATCACCGCGAAGCTTTCGACATTGCTGGTGGCGTTGTTGGCGGCGGGGAGATCCATGCGCAACTCCATATCCGATTGTTGCAGGAAGAGGTGGACGGTGTCCGGGGTCAGGTGCTCCTCGGAGCCGGTTTCCTGGTAGAGGTTGACCAGCAGGTTGCCCGCGGCGCGGGCGCTCGTGGGTTCGCCGTAGAGGGCAAATATATTGCCCCGGTTGCGGATCTCCACATTGAGCCGCTGTTCGATCTGGCGAAGATGTTGGTCGAACTGACCACAGAGACAAGCGAGGCGACGAGCGTCGTTGGGTTCGAGCGTGATTGTCAGGGCGTTAGCGCTGGTATTCAAATCGTGATTTCACCGCTCTTGCGGACATGACTTTAAAGGAAGCATAGCGACTTTGGCGCGCCGGGGAAATACCTGGCGGGGATTTTCATATATCAAAAAGAACCTGGCATGGGAATGATTGATAATATCCGGTTATCAAAATGCTCGCGGGACCGGTGCAAATCGCCACAATAGCGTTCTACACTGCCGATATCAGCTCCCCACGCAGGGAATGGGGCAGGGCCTCGTCGATACGAACATCGACAAATTCGCCGATCAGGCCGTGGTCGTCGCTGCGGAAGTTCACCACCCGGTTGTTCTCGGTGCGGCCCTGCAACTGGCCCGGATCTTTGCGGGAAATGCCGGTTACCAGCAGGCGCTCCGTGCCCCCCACCATGGCCTGGCTGATCTGCCGGGCATGCTGCTCAACGCGCGACTGGAGAATGCGCAAACGCTCCTTCTTGACGGATTCCGGCGTGTCGTCCGGCAGGTCGGCGGCGGGGGTGCCGGGGCGGGCACTGTAGACGAAGCTGAAGGATGTGTCGAAACCCACATCCTGGATTAGTTTCATGGTGTCCTCGAAATCCTTTTCCGTCTCACCCGGAAAACCCACGATAAAATCCGAGGAGATGCTGATATCCGGCCGGATCCTGCGCAGCCGCCGGATTCGCGACTTGTACTCCAGGGCGGTGTGGCCCCGTTTCATGGCCGCCAGGATGCGGTCGGAGCCGCTCTGCACCGGCAGGTGCAGGTGGTCCACCAGCTCCGGCACCTCGGCGTAGACGTCGATCAGCGCATCGGAGAATTCCACCGGGTGGGAGGTGGTGTAGCGTATACGATCGATGCCGTCCACGGCGGCCACGTAGGTGATCAGCTCGGCAAAGTCGCACAGGCGACCGTCGGGCATCTCCCCCCGAAAGGCGTTGACATTCTGGCCCAGCAGGTTGATTTCCCGCACTCCCTGGTCGGCCAGGTGCGTCACTTCGGCGAGGACATCGGCCACCGGCCGACTCACCTCTTCGCCGCGGGTATAGGGCACCACGCAGAAGCTGCAGTACTTGCTGCAGCCTTCCATNNCAGTACTTGGAGCAGCCTTCCATAATGGAGACATAGGCCGTGGCGCCGTCCGCCTCCGGCTGGGGCAGGCGGTCGAATTTCTCGATTTCCGGAAAGCTCACGTCCACCACCGTGGTGCCATCGGCCTGCCGGTGCTGTTCGAGCATTTCCGGCAACCGGTGCAGGGTCTGGGGACCGAACACCAGGTCCACGTGGGGCGCCCGCCTGGCGATGGCATCCCCTTCCTGGCTGGCCACACAACCGCCCACGCCGATAACCAGCCCCGGTTTTTTCTCCTTGAAAGCCTTCCAGCGGCCGAGCTGGTGGAAAACCTTTTCCTGGGCTTTCTCGCGGATCGAGCAGGTATTGAGCAGCAGCACATCCGCGT
>DGNJ01000068.1:19296-41018 GCA_002388905.1 Cellvibrionales bacterium UBA4495 | reverse complement strand
AGTCGTACTCGTTCATCTGGCACCCGTGGGTGACGATGTGCAGTTTTTTAACCGGGGTGTCGGTCATGAGGTGTTCGGAACGGCCAGGTGAATGGTAACCGGCCATTATAACGGCCCGGGGCCGGAAAACCTACTGTTGAAACGGGGGAAATCGCCCCCATCATGGGCTGTCGGGGCCGTGTGCTACCATGGGGCACACGGCAGCAGGCAACGGAAGACGCGGACAAGTCAGCTTATGGCAAACGATCCCATCTACAAGGTGATTTTCTTCAATCAGGGCCAGGTCTATGAGATCTATGCCCGGCACGTCTACCAGAGCGATCTCTGGGGATTCCTGGAAGTGGAGGAGTTCGTATTCGGCGAGCGTACCCAGGTGATCGTCGACCCGGCCGAGGAGAAGCTCAAGAACGAGTTCTCCGCCATCAAGCGCAGCTTTATTCCCATGCAGGCCGTGGTGCGCATCGACGAGGTGGAGAAAGAGGGCGCCTGCAAGATCACCGAGGCCAAGGGCGGGAATGTGACGCAGTTTCCCTTTCCTTCCGTTGCACCCAAGCCTCGAACGGAGTAAAACCACACTCATAGGTTCTTTTGCCACCTGCCGGTAACCCGCTGGGTCTGGGGCGGTGGCCGACGGCGCAAGGGAGGCGGCTTGTGAAAGTGGTGATCGTGATTCTTGTGCTCGCCCTGGGGTACCTGTTCTATCCCTTCCGGGATCTCTACATTCGCGAGGATCCCTTCGACGATAACCTGACACTGGCAGCCACCGGTTTCTGGACGGTGAGCGGTTGTATCGAGGCTGCCGGCCAACTGCGTGCCCAGGAATACCGCTGCCCCAAACGTACCCTCTGGTCCAAGCTCCTGAATACCTACAGCCAGTACGATCCGGCGATCCGGGAGCAGAAGAAAGGCGAGTCCGGCGGTCTCGGCCGGGAATTAATGCCCGGCTGATCGGCGCCGTGACTCAGGGGTCCTGTTTTACGCCTTTCTTCCCCGATTGCCGGGCCCGGTCCAACAGCAGCCGGTGTTGATTGCCTGAGGGCTTTTGCCTTTCCCCGGTGTCCCGGGCCGCAGTGTCCTGTTCCGACCTGCTTATCGATTCCTCCCGGTCCGCCGCCTCGCACGGAGTCTGCTGGAAACGGGTTTCACCCGACGGTGTCTCGCAGCGATAGATGGCCGCCTGGCTTGTCGCCGCAGCCAGCGACAGGATAGCCAACAAGAGGTGCTGGCGTACTGTCAGGGCGTTCACCGGGAAGTCTCCACGGCTTCCCGGGCCAGGTGGGTGTTCAGTTCCTCAACGGGCATGGGCTTCGCGAACAGGAATCCCTGGTGTTTTTCGCAGCCGTTGTCGACCAGGAATTGCCGTTGTTCTTCCGTTTCCACGCCCTCGGCAATGGTGTCGAAACCCAGGGTCCGGCTCATGGCCAGGATGGTGCGCACGATTTCGGCATCGTTGGGATCGTGGGTGACATCCCGTACGAAGGAGGCGTCGATCTTGACCTGGTTGATGGGCAGCCGTTTCAGGTAGATCAGCGAGCAATAGCCGGTACCGAAATCGTCCATGGAAAAACCCACACCGGCTTCTCGCAGTTGCGCCATGCGCGCCACCACTGCCTCGACGTTCTCAAGCAGGATGGTTTCCGTCAGCTCCAACTGCAGGTCAGCCGGGGCGATACCCGTGCCGGCAATAATTTCCCGGACACCATCCACGAAATCCGGATCGTGAAACTGGATGGCGCTGATATTGACGGCCATCTTGATTTTACGGCCCTGGTCCTGCCACTGCTTGAGTTGCCGGCACGCCTCTTCCAGCACCCAGTAGCCGATGGGTACGATCAGCCCGCTTTCCTCCGCCACCGGTATGAAGTCCGCAGGGGACAGCCACTGGCGGTCTTCGCGCAGCCAGCGCAACAGGGCCTCGACACCGATGGTCCGGCCGGTATTGTCCACCTGGGGCTGGTAGTACAGTTGCAGTTCCTCCCTCTCCCTGGCTTTTTCCAGCCCCGCCTCGATTTCGGTGCGGAAAGCCACCGCCCGCTGCATTTCCTCGCTGAAGAAACAGACCCGGTTGCGGCCCCGGGACTTGGCTTCGTAGAGGGCCAGGTCCGCCTGTTTGAGCAGTTCGTCGAAATCGCTGGTATCGCCCTGGAAGAGGGTAATGCCGATGCTTGCGGTCAGCCGGAAGTCCTTCACGGATTCCAGTTCGTAGGACTGGCCCAGTGCCTCCCGGATCAGTTCGGCCGCTGTATGGGCGTTGCGGGCGGCGGTGGAAAGATGGGTGCCCAGGGACTCCAGCAGGACCACGAATTCGTCGCCCCCCAGGCGCGCCACCGTATCGGTTTTCCGGGTCCTTTCCTGCAGGCGGTTGGCTACCTTCACCAGCAGTTCATCCCCCGCCATATGGCCATAGGTGTCGTTGAGGTTCTTGAAGCGGTCCAGGTCGATCATTACCAGCGCCGCGCCCTCGCCGCTGCGGGCACTGGTGGCCAGCGCATGGCCCACGTGGTCGAAGAGCAAGCGGCGGTTGGCCAGCTTGGTCAGGGGGTCGAAGTAAGCGAGGCGATGGATTTCCAGTTCGGCGAGTTTGCGCTCGCTGATATCAGTGAAAGAGCAGACGTAATTGCCGGTTTCCCCGCCCTCGGATTCCACACCGCTGACGATCATCCACGCGGGAAATCGCTCGCCATTGCGGCGGCGTTGCCAGATTTCCCCCTCCCAGTAGTTGGCGTCGCGCAACTCGTCCATCAGTGCCGGGAAGAAGTTGGAGTTGCGGATCCCCGACTGGTAGATACGCAGGGGTTTGCCCATCACGTCCTCCCGGGCGTAACCGGTAATGGAGGTGAAGGCGCGATTGACTCGCTGGATATTGCCCTGGTGGTCCAGAATGGCGATGCCCTCCTGGACGTCGAACGCCACCGCGGCAATGCTCAGGTCCTTCATGGCCTTCTTGTGCTCGGTGATGTCGGCAAGGGTGCCGAAGTAATCCGTGGGCCTGCCCTGCGCATCGACCACCACCCGGCATTCGGCCCGGTAGTAACGCGTGGGGCCATTGGCCGGATTGCTGCGGATTTCAGGCAGGTAGGGCGTCTGTCCCTTTAACAGCTGGCGTGCCGCTTCCACCAGCTCCGGCCGGTCGGTCGGGTGGAAACAGCGAAGGTAGGTGGTCAGGCGAAACGGATAGGCGGGTTCGCAATCGAGCATTTCCCTGAGCTGTCTGGACATGATCACCGTGCCGGCGTCCGGTTCGTACTCCCAACTGCCCAGGCCGGCGATGCTTTCCGCCGTTTCCAGCAGCCGTGTGGTCTGGCGCAGGCGGTTTTCAAGATTCTTGCGATGGGTGATGGTGGCGGTGGTACCGAATATCTGCAGAGCCCTGCCATCCTTATCCCGCTCGATAATCCGGCCGGTGTTCTGCACCCAGGTCCAGCCCCCGTCCCGGCGGAGCATGCGCACGTCGCAGTCGAAATAGGGAATTTTCCCGGCCAGGTGGTTGTCCAGCAGCCGCTGGGCCCGGGGCCGGTCCTGTTCGTGGATAAGTGCCGCCCATTTTTCCCGCGTGAGGGACGGCAGGGTCCCGGCCGGGTAACCCAGGATTTCCCCAAAACGGTCGTTGACGGCCACCCGACCGGATACAAGGTCGGTCTCCCAGGTGCCCAGGCCGCTGGCCTCGATAATTGAAGTCAACCGCTGTCGCTGCCGGGCCAGTTCCGCGGCGGCGAACTCCGCCCGGCGGTTTTCTCGGCGGACCAGAAGGAAGATAACCGCGACCGAAAGGGCGATAAAAACCAAGCCCTTGAATGTCTGGAAGAGGGCCAGGCGGTCGGGCTCGGGAACAATTTCCACCAACAGCCAGTCGGTCAACAGGATCCACAGAACCCCGAAGACGGCGTACTGGAGTGCCACGACCCAGGCGCGGCCGCGAAAGGTTGCCTTGTCCATAGCGTCTTGTTTTCCTTATGTTGCTGCTTGATTCCCGCTCTGTCTCCGGCGGCCGACAAGCGGCGGTGTGCCAGGGGTTAGGACTTATTCCGGGGCTTTTCGTCGTTTCCGCCGGTGGTAGCAAAAAGCTCTCTGCGCCGCCTGGCCAGGGATTCGGCAAGGGCGCGATCCCGCTCGATTTCGCGACGGGTCCGTAAGCTGGCGTCGCGGGTGTGCTGGCCTTCGCCCATAACCCGCATCCACTGCGAGTGTAACGAATGGGGCCCGTCGCCCATGGTTGCTCCTTTCAGTGTCGGTTTCCCGTAACTCTAGCCAAGTTTTCCGGCCTTGTAACCTCGGTGTGCATCCTGTCCGGTCTGGACCCCGCGGACAGCCTGGGCTATGGTCCTCACCCGACGTCCTCATTCCGCCAACCGACTAGCTGCCCATGTTCCCCATCCGCGACGACAATCCCGCCATTCTGGTGCCCTATGCCACCATCGGCCTGATCGCCCTCAACGTCCTCGCCTGGGTGTTCGTGCAGGGGCTCGGTTCTCAACCGGCGCTGAGCCAATCGATCTGTCAGTTCGGGCTGGTGGCCGGAGACCTGCTCGGTACCCTCCCGGAAGGTGCCCGCTTCCCCGTCGGCCCTGGCGCCAGTTGTGTGATAACCCCTGGAGGCGCCTGGTTCACGCTATTTACCTCGATGTTTATGCACGGCGGCTGGCTGCATATCATCGGCAATATGTGGTTCCTGTGGGTGTTCGGCAACAATGTAGAGGATGCCATGGGGCATGGCCGGTTCGTTATCTTTTACCTGCTCTGCGGCCTGGCGGCCGCGGCCCTGCAGATAGCCCTGAGCAACAGCCCTGCGGTGCCCATGGTGGGTGCCTCCGGTGCCATCGGCGGTGTCATGGGGGCCTATATCCTGCTCTACCCCCGGGTCCATGTGCATATGCTCCTGATCCTTGGCTTTTTCGTCACCACGGTGGCGGTACCCGCGGTGCTGATGCTGGGCTACTGGTTCCTGCTCCAGTTGCTGGGCGGTTTTACGGCCTTCGGCGGCCGGGGCGGTGGCGTGGCTTTCTGGGCACACGTGGGCGGCTTCGCCGCGGGTGCCGTGTTGGTGTTGGCATTCCGCAACGAGAAACTGCTGCGCCGTCATCCCTATTACGGCTGGAAGCGGCGCTCGCCGACCCGCAACTGGCGGCGGGTGCCCTGAACTCAGGGCCTTTTAGAGATCGACGTAGACGGTTTCGTCCTCGACGCTCACCGGATAGGTGGTCAGGGCTTTCTCGCGCCGCACCAGGTTGATCAGTTGCACCCCCGGGGGGAAATTGGCCCACTCCACCACATCGCCCGTGCGGATGTCGAAGCGTGCCCGGTGTAGCGGGCACTGGACCTGACCCCCTTCGACAATCTTGCCCCGGGCCAGTGGGCCCAGGGTGTGGGTGCACAGGTGCTGGGTGGCGTAAAAACCATCATCCAGATGATAAACCACCATTTTTTCGCTGCCGGCCCTGACCGCTTTCATGGTCCCCGGGGGGATGTCGCCGGTTTGTGCAACGGGGATTTTCGACATGTTCGCCTCCTGGCATTGGCTGCCGTGGGTCTGTGTTAGGGTAAGTGCTCACTTGGCGGCCGATACGTCCAGGGGCAAGAGTACCCTCCCCCGGTCTCCGGTCGCCACGCTGACGGGTTCCCTCAGTAGCAGGCGCCCTTCATCGACGTCGCCGGCTTGCTTAAGCCGGTCAATAATGGCCCGGGCCCGGGCCCGGGCCAGATCGTGCAACTCACTGTCGGGAATCGCCTGGGCGTCGATCAGCTTGCGGCGCAGGGCCTGGCGGTAGGCAACGGCGTCCAGCGCCGGTTTGCCCGCTTCGCCTTCCGGGTAAGTGGAATTGTAGATCCTCAGAACGTCGAGGGCCGGTTCCAGGCCCCGTTCCCGATACAGGGCCTCAAGCACTTTTTGCCGCCGTTCGCCGGGATTGGCGGCGCTTCCGGCGGTTTCCGCGAGGCGCTCCTCCAGTGTGTTTTCCAGTTGTTGTTCGCGCAGTGCCGCCCGGTCGGCGTCAGGGGCAAAGGCGCCGGGGATTTCCACCTCCAGGCGCGGCCGCTGGCTGAGTGCGCGGGCCAGCTTGACCAGTTTTTCCTCTTCCGGCGGCGCCAGTGTCGATTGGCCGGGGTCGAAGGCCAGTGACCGGAAGGAATCCGGCTCGGCCCCCACCAGGTTCGCCAGCAGCCGAAAGGGCGCGACAACGATGCCGGTGATGACATTGGTCAGGGCCTGGCGGATCACCGTGCCGTAAGCGAAGGCGGGATCCCCCACGTCGCCTGTTACCGGCACCGCCAGCCGGATCACGCCATCGCCGTCCCGGAGCAGGGCCAGCGCCAGGTCGAGCGGCAGGCTTTTCGCCTCCGGGTGGTCGACCCGCTCGCCCAGTCGCAAATCGGTCATGACAATGCGGTTGTCGCCGTTAAGCCGGCCTTCCTCGACCCGGTAATCGAGATCCAGGTCCATCTTGCCGTCGGCGATGCGCCGGCCGGCAAAGGCAATGAAGTACGGGGAAAGGGGCGGCATGTCGACATTGCGGAAGACCAGATCGATCCGGGTGGAATCCAGGGGGGCGGTGGGCAGGGTTTTTCCCGCCACGGTCACCTGGCCAAAGCGGCCCACGCGGCCCTTCAGGTCGAGGGTGGCGGGTTCCCGGCTCGCGGTGCTGATGGCGGACACCGCCCCGGCCAGTTCCGACAGTTTCGCCGAGAAGGGCAGGGGCAGGGACAGGTCGGTGAAATCGGCGCTGCCGTCCTGTACCGCGAAACGGCTTACCAAGACTCGGAAAGGGGCGGGTTTTTGGGTTTCTGCCTTTTCCGAGCCCGGGGTGCCGGATTGTCCGTCGGAAGCCGGCTCGCCGGACGGCGCCTTCCGGGCGTCCGGGCTGTTAGCGGGTTTCTCGGGGTCGCCGATCAATACCCGGCCGATATTGGTGGACCGGTCCTGTTCTATCTCGATTCGCGCGTAGGGTTTGTTCAGGGTGATAGCACCAACCTCCAGACGGCGTTCGCCCAGGGAAACCGCGATCTCGCCGGCCTGGAGTGCTTCCCAGGCGAGCAGTTGTTCGTTCTGGACGGCGTCCTGTACCGACAGGTCCGAAAGAGAGCCGCTGCCGCGGTAGTTTGCCGGGTCGGCCGGGCTCACGGAAAACGCCCCGGCGGCACTGATGGTGCCGCTCTGGATCGCTATCCGGGCAAATTCCCGCAGATAGGGCTGCGCAGGCATCACCGCCAACTGGTCGATGTCCACTTTCCCCTCCAGTTTAAAGGCGGGTAGCGCGGAGAAGCTGCCCTGGAAGGTCAACTCGCCGCCAGAGGCCAGGGTCGCCGAAGCCTTCAGGCCGGCGGCCGCGCCGGGTTCATTGCTGAACCCCTCCAGGGTGGCGTTGAGGGAGTCGACGACAATGTCGGCCGTGCTTTCCGGCACGTTGTCGACAAACCGGAGCCGGGCTTTGGCCACACTCAGCTTGTCGGCAGCAATGTGCCAGGCGGCTTTGCCGGTGTCGTCGGCTGGTGCCGGCCCGGGCTCGATATCGAGCAGGGTGAGCAGATTGATTCGCCCGTCCTTATCGCGCCGGGCGGTGATGGCGGGACTCTCCACGTGGAGAGTCCCGGCGGAGAGGGTTTGCCCGGGCCAACGCATCTCGCCGTCGAGCAGTTGCATTTCCGGTATGGCCAGGAGGTTGTTGTCGGAATCGCTCTCGGTGACCGCCAGATCCGACAGGGTCACCCGCAAATCGGTGACCTGGGCGCCGATGCCGCTTCCCTCGCTGCCGGTGGTGAGAAGATAGTCAAAGCGGGCGTTCAGGTCGCCCCTGTCCAGGTCGAAGGCGAGGATGTCGCTGAAGTAGCGGTGTGCCAGGGGCAGGAAAGGCCCCTGGGCCTCGACGCTGCCGTCGACGCGCAGGGGCGTCAGGGTCAGGGCCCCGGCCAGCTTGACGCTGGCGCCGTTTTCCGCCACCACGGCAATATCATAATTGCCCTCGGTGTCGGGCAGGGTGGCCAGGTCCTCCACCACAAAGTCGGCCAGGTCCACGGTGGTGCGGAATCCGTCGTCCCGGGTATGGTCGATAAAGGTCAGCCTGCCTCCCTCGAACAGGAAACGCGCGACCAGCAGTCTCGGCACGCCGTTGCCCTCCGCCGGGGGCTCGGTGCTGTCCCGCGGGGGGCCGCTTGCGCGCCAGCGCTGTGCCAGCCGGCTGAGGGTGTTGGTGCCGTCCTCGAAGCGCTCAAAGCGGGTGGCAAGCCCGGTCCACTGGATGTGGTCGAAACACAGAGCGCGGCGCCAGAGGCTGCACAACTCCAGGTCCACAAAGAGCTGCTCCAGGGTGACCAGCGATTCCCGGTCCGGTTCCGAGGCGGCAAAATTCTCGACAGTGAGGCTCAGGGTCAGGGGATTGATGGCCAGCCCGCCCACCTCGGCTTGCAGCGACAGTCTGTCGTCCAGGGTGCGCACCAGCTGTCGTTCCACCAGCCAGGGCGCCAGCAGGAAACCCGCCAGGCAATACAGGATGAACAAAATCAGCAGCCAGAACCAGGGCCGCCGGGGAATCAGCCAGGTCGTCGATAAGCCCATGAAAAGTTCCGTTTGTTGTATCTGTAGCCAAGTAAAGGCGATTATGGCGTCCAGTGCCAGACGGGAGACCCGGCATCGCTTTATAGGGGGCGCTTTCCTATACTGGAGCCACGGCCTAAGGGTGCCGAGAAAATAAACCGAGGAGAACAGGCGATGGCGGAAACCGGGGAGGGGGAACCCGCCGGTGCGGGTCCCGACTACAGCGTTGAGGCTTCCGGCGACACGGTCCTCCTGGAACTGAGCGGCGACTGGACCGGTGACGATGCCGGACCGGGCCATGAACAGTTGCGGGATGCCTGCCTCGGACAGGCCCGATCCCCCCGGCGCTGGTTGCTGGCGGCCGCCGAAGGCTTTCGCTGGGATTCCCGGACCCTGGCCCGCCTCTACCATCTGGCCCGGGCCGGGGAGGACAGGGGCATCGAGTTGGACACTACCGGCCTGCCCGAAGGGATGCGGACGCTGCTGGGCGTGGCCCATGCCGTCAGGGCCGGTGAAGTGGAAAGCGAGCCACAACCGCCGCCCCTGGCACGCATTGGCGCCCGCTGGTTGCGACGTTACGACGCGGTTCTGGACTTTATCGCCTTTATCGGCGACGGAATGGTGGCGCTGCTGCGCTTTGCCTCCGGGCGCAGCCACACCCGGGTGCGCGATCTGTTCTACTTCATCGATCAGACCGGCCCCCGGGCCCTGGGCATTGTCGCCCTGATCAGCGTTCTGGTGGGCATGATCCTCGCTTATCTGGGGTCCGTGCAGTTGCGCCAGTTCGGCGCCGAGGTTTATGTGGCCAACCTGGTGGCGGTGGGCATGGTCCGGGAGATGGGCCCGTTGATGACCGCGGTGATCCTGGCCGGGCGCACCGGCGCCGCCTACGCCGCCCAGCTCGGTGCCATGCAGGCCAACGAGGAGATCGACGCGGTCACCACCCTGGGACTGTCACCCATGGAATATCTGGTGCTGCCCCGGCTGCTGGCCCTGGTGCTGGTGATGCCGCTTCTGGTGATTTTTTCCGATGTGGTGGGGCTCGTCGGCGGGGCCCTGGTGGCGTCGGGCATGGAGGTCAATTTTTCCCAGTTTCTCTACCAGGCCCGGGATGCCGTGGGCCTTGGCGATATCGCCACGGGGCTGGTCAAGAGTGTGGTCTTTGCCCTGCTTATCGCCACCGCCGGCTGCCAGTCCGGGCTCATGAGCGGTCGCAGTTCGGCGGCGGTGGGCACTGCCACCACCCGGGCGGTGGTCCACGCCATCGTCTATCTGGTGGCCGCCGATGCCGGGCTCAATATCCTGTACGACAAGATGGGAGTGTGACGCCGCCGTGCCCGACGCCGATACCCATATCGAAGTCCGTGACCTGACCCTGCGCTACGGCTCCCTGCTGGTTCAGCGGGACCTGAATTTTACGATCCGTCGTGGCGATGTCTTCGTGATCATGGGCGGCAGCGGCTGCGGCAAGAGCACACTGCTCAAGCACATGATCGGCCTGGAGGTGCCGGCGGAAGGCGAAATCCTTATCGACGGGCAGGATTTTTTTAAAGCCAGGCCCCGGGAGCAGAAGGCCATGCGCCGGGGCTGGGGCATCAGTTTCCAGCGTGGCGGGCTGTTCAGCGATCTGACCCTGGCGGAGAATGTGGCGGTGCCGCTGCACCAGTACACCGATATGCCCGCCGGGGAAATGCGCGACCTGATCGATTTCAAGCTGGCCCTGGTTGGCCTGGACGGTTTTGGCGACTACTATCCGGGAGAGATCAGTGGCGGCATGCAGAAGCGCGCGGCCCTGGCGCGGGCCATTGCCCTGGATCCGGAACTGCTCTTTTTCGACGAGCCCTCCGCGGGCCTCGATCCGCTCAGCTCCCAGCGTCTGGACGAGTTGATCGTGGAGATCCGCGACAGTATGGGAGGTACCGTGGTGATCGTTACCCACGAACTGGCGAGCATCTTCAGTATTGCCACCAACGCGGTGTTTCTCGACACCGGGAGCAAGACCCAGCTCGACTGTGGCGATCCCCGCCATATGCTTCACCACAGCGACCACGAGCTGGTTCGCCGCTTCTTGTCCCGGGGGGAATACGACAGCCGGGATCGGGAGGGGGGCTCATGAGCCGCTCCGCCAATGCCGTCGCGGTGGGCGGCTTTGTACTGATCACCATTGTCCTGCTGGTGGCCCTGCTTTTGCTGTTCAGCGGCAGCAACTGGTGGAGCCCCAGGGATCGCTATGTGCTGATCTTCGACAGTTCCATCAAGGGCCTCAATGTGGGCGCCCCGGTGACCATCAAGGGCGTCAAGATCGGTCAGGTGGAGCAGATTAACGCCAGCCTCTACGGCAAATCCATGGAGGTGCTCAACCAGGTGGTCATCGAGATCGATGCCGAGGCCCTGGAGCTGGAGGACAATGCCCGGCCCGTGGCCCTGGACCAGTTAGTGGACCGGGGCCTGCGCGCCCAGTTGCGTCTGCAGAGTTTCCTCACCGGGCTTTTGTACGTGGATGTGGACTTCGCGCCGGATCGCGAGCCCCAGTACCGGGACGTGGAAACCCGCTATCCCCAGTTGCCCACTACGCCCACCGATCTGCAGCAACTGACCCGGGACCTGGAGGACATCAATATCACCCGGCTGGGCCAGGATCTCCAGGAGGTGCTCGCCGGCGCCAACCGTCTTATCAACGATCCCGACCTGCAGAACCTGGCCGGCGATCTGCGCGGGAGCCTCGCGGCCCTGGAGGCGGCGGCCAGGACGCTCAGGGAGCAGGGCGAACAGTTCGGGGAGCGTTACGGGCGCCTGGCCGACAACGCCAACACATTCCTGGACAGGGCCAACCGGGAGCTGCCGGCCGTACTCGAGTCACTGGATGCCACACTGGCAGCCCTGTCCCGGAGTTCGCGAAAGCTGGAGGAATCCGCCGCCAACGCTGCCTTCCTGACCTCGTCGGATTCGCCGGTGTTGCACCGGGTCAACGACGCGGCCAGGAGTGTCGACAGTGCCGCCAACCAGTTGCGGCGACTGACGGAGATGCTGGAGCGACAGCCCCAGTCCCTGATCTACGGCAGGCCCGACGAGGAGTAATCCATGAAGCTTGTGCACGACAGTCCGTTGCCGCTTTTGCCGCGTGCGTACCCGGGGGTTACGGCGCGCAGCAGGAGGCCGGCGACGCCGGTGGCCGGAATGGTTCTGCTGGTCCTCCTGCTGGGCGGCTGCATCGGCGGAGGGCGCAGCCCGGAGCCGGACTACTATCTGCTCACCGCGGCTACCGGGGAAACCGCCAGCCGATACCCGCACCTGGCCCTGGGGGTGGGTCCGGTGCGTGTCTCGCCCTTCCTGGACCGTACCCGTATTGCCACCCACAACGGCGCCACGATCCGCATGCACGATGGCCACCGCTGGGCGGAACCCCTGGACGAAGCCGTACAGCGGGTGCTGGTCCAGAACCTGGGCCTGCTCACCGGTGCCGACGTGCGCAACTTCCCCTGGACACGTCGCACCCAGCCGGACCTTGCCCTGCGCGTCGACGTCCTGGATCTCAACGCCACCGCCAGCGGCGAGGCGGTCCTGGAGGTGAACTGGGTGCTGGAGGATATCCCCGGGGACCGGCTGGTGCACAGCGGGCACGACACGTTTTCCCGCTATACGGCGAACGCGGGCGCAGACACGGAGGCCCTGGTCCGGGCCTACAGTGATCTGCTCGGGCGCCTGGCAATACGCATTGTGGAGAAGCTGCCGCCCCCGCCGGAAGCCTCTTACTCAGGACACTAGCAGGTCGCAGCACTGGCTGATATCCATGTTGCCGCCGGTGATCACCGCCAACGTGGTGATTTCCGGGACTACTGGCACCGCTCCCGAGAGCAATGCCGCGATGGCCACGGTGGCGCCGGTTTCCCCGTAGAGCCGGCCCCGGGTCAGCAGCAGGCGGGTCGCCTCGACAATGGCGCTGTCCGGGACTGTCACCATGGCATCCACCACCCGCCGGCTGGCGGCGTAGGTGTACCGGCCCGCGGTCACCGGGGCCAGGCTGGCGGCGATGGTGTTGACGGCCGGCAGGGCGGCGCCGGGGTCGTTGTGGGCCCAGGCGTTGCCGAGCGTGGCGGCACCGTCGGGCTCGATGCCGATCAGGGTGACGTCGGGTTTGAGGGCCTTGACCGCCAGGCCGATCCCGGAAATCAGGCCGCCGCCCCCCACCGGGCACAGGATGCGCTCGACGTTTGGCACCTGCTCCAGGATTTCCAGGCCGACGGTTCCCTGGCCGGCCATGACCATCGGGTCGTCGTAGGGGTGGACCAGGCTCAGGCCCCGGCTCTCGCGCAGGCGGTGGCAATGGGCCACGGCTTCCCTGATGTCGCCACGGACGATGACCTCGGCGCCGAAGCGCCGGGTGCCTTCTATCTTGGCGGGGCTGGAGCCTTTCGGCATCACCACCGTGACCGGGATATTCTCGTGCCGGGCCGCCCAGGCCAGTGCCAGCGCATGGTTACCGGCGGACACCGTAATCAGGCCACGGCGCCGTTGTGCGGGGTCGGTCATCCGGAGCCAGTTGGTTGCGCCCCGGGCTTTGAAGCTGCCGGTCACCTGGAGGTTTTCCGCCTTGAGATAAAGGGGCTGTCCCAGGCTCTCCCCCAGGTCGTGGGCGGCGACCGTGGGCGTTGCCGGGACACGGCTGGCGATCCGGCTGCGGGCGGCCCGGATGGCCGCCAGATCGGGCAAGTTCAGTTCAGCGGTGGACATGGATCCCCCTTCGGTGTCGGTGAGCCGTGGCGTTGGCGGTCGCCGCTCGGGCCCTGAAAAACGCGGGCGACAGGACCTATGCTTAAAGAGGCGGAATCACCCTTTAACATAGCAAAGACACCGCCGGTTCAATGAAGTCGATAGGACCGGTCAACCAAACAGGGAGTCAGAGTCAATGACATCGGTAAACCAGAAGCTGTCGCGCTGGAAGGACAGCGTCCGCGAGTATCTGTTCGACGTGTCGGGCCGCTCCCGCAACGACGGCAAGGCCTGGAGCCAGGCGCGCCTGCGCCGGGAGATCGAGGCCTGTGTCGAGGCTCCCCGGGGGGAGATGGACGCCCGCAAGCGGGCGGCGGAAATAGGCGCCGCCTATGCCGTTGCCGAAGCACCGGAGAGAAAGCGGATACTGGCGCTGCTTGTCGACGAGTTCGGGCCGGTCATGGAAAAGGTCGACGCCGCCATCGAGGTCTATCGCCAGGCCGGGGAGCAGGGCGCCGGTGTCGACAGCGCCGCGGCTTCACTGCGGGAGGCGTTGCGCCCCCGGCGCGTGGACCTGCTGACCCGGTTTACCAGTCTGCCCGACGGCATGAAGTTTCTGGTGGATATGCGCGAGGAACTTCTCGCCTTCATTCGGGAAGACGAGGGGCTCCGGCCCCTGGACGCCGATATGCGCGGCCTGTTCCGGCTCTGGTTCGATCAGGGCTTTCTGGATATCGAGCGGATCACCTGGTCCTCCTCGGCGAGCCTCCTCGAGAAACTCATGGATTACGAGGCTATCCACTCGATCGTCTCCTGGGAGGATCTAAAGAACCGGCTGGACCGGGACCGGCGTTGTTATACGGTGTTTCACCCGCGCATGCCCGGCGAACCGCTCGCGATCCTCCACGTGGCACTGACCACAGGCATAGCCACAAACATTCAGTCGCTTCTGGACGTCCAGGCGCCGCCCCTGGCCGCCGCCGAGGCGGACACGGCGGTGTTTTATTCAGTGACCAGTCCGCAGCGGGGCCTCCGGGGCATCAGTTTCGGGGAGTACATCATCAAGGAAGCGGTCAAGCAACTGCGCTCGGAATTGCCCGACCTGAAGACCTTCGTGACCCTGTCGCCGGTTCCGGGGTTCAGGCTGTGGCTTGAAAAGAACCTGGAAGACGGGGAACTGGACAATCTTCCCTTTGCCGCGGATGCGCTCTTTTCGGTCCTCGAGAGGGTGGCCGGTGGCGAGGAATCGGACTGGCTGCCCACCCTCGAGGCCTTTATGCACCGCAAATGCCTCGAGTACCTGACCACCCTCCAGCGGGGCCGGCCCGTCAACCCGGTGACCCGGTTCCACCTGCGCAACGGCGCTTCCATCCACCGAATCAATTTCATGGGCGATCGTTCAGCCAACGGTCTCCGGAGTGCCTGCGGGATGATGGTCAATTACGGTTACAACCTGAAAACCCTGGAAACCAATCTGGCAAAATATCATGAGGGCCAGTTGCCGGTGAGCGGCAAGCTGCTCAGGACGGCGCGCGGCGAGAAGCTGCCCGTCGGCCATCTGGTCACCGGCTAAGTGCTATCTTTCAGGCATGGCCGTCAATGGAGTCAGTTTGAAAAGTCCCGTGGTCACCGTATTTGGCGCTACCGGGTTTCTGGGGCGGGAGATCTGCCAGGCACTGGTGGAAGAGGGCTGGATCGTCCGCCTGGCGGCACGCCAGCCCAACCGCGTCCTCCTTTCCGGTATCCCCCGCGACCGCAGTGAACGGGTCGCCGTGGATATCCGCCGGCGCCCGGAGGTGGCCCGGGCCCTGGAAGGGGCGGCAGCCGCTGTCAATGCCGTGTCCCTCTATGTGCAGAGCCGCAAACTGCGGTTCGAGGATGTCCACGTCAGGGGCGCCGCCGCCATCGCCGAGTGCGCCCGGGAACAGGGTGTCGATCGCCTGGTGCATATTTCGGGTATTGGTGTCGATCCGCAGTCCCCGTCCGCTTACGTGCGCGCCCGGGCACAGGGCGAGCAGGCTGTGCGGGAGGCTTTTGCCGGTGCCACCGTGCTCAGGCCGTCCGTCCTTTTCGGCCCCGGGGATGCTTTCGTTAGCAACCTGGTGAAGATTGCCCGGTTGCCGGCGGTGCCCCTGTTCGGCCGTGGCCAGACCCGTCTGCAGCCGGCGTTTGTGGAGGATGTGGCGGAGGCGGTCAATGTTGCGCTGCACCGGCCCGACAGCACCGGCCGGGTCTATGAGCTGGGCGGCGGCCAGGTACTCACTTACCGGGAGGCCGTGACCGCGGTGATGAAGGAACTGGGCGTCAGGCGGCCCCTGATGCCCGTTCCATTTGTGTTCTGGAAGCTGATTGCCGCCCTGCTGCGGCCATTGCCCAATCCGCCCCTGACCCGGGACCAGGTAGTCCTAATGGCGACCGATAATATCGCCGGCAGCGAGATTCCCGGATTTGCCGACCTGGAACTCGAGGCCAGGCGCTTCGATCAGGCCTTAACGATGTGCCTCAAAAGTGTTTTCAGTTAAGAACACGGTAGCCCCTTCCAAGAAGGCAGTTCCTGACAACCTGTCGACGTTCCCGTGCTGCTGAGGCGGCGCCCCGCACGCCACCGGTGACGGCCCCGACCCCTGCGCCCTTTTTTGCCGTATCGCTGTCGCCCACCACGGCGCCCAGTACGCCACCAATCGCGGCACCCCCGGCGGCATTGGTGACGGTTCTACGCCCGATGGCTACCTGTTGGGCATATTGCTGGCAATCGGCCAGATCGATGCGGTACTGGACCCTGTCTACGCCTTTGGAATCGATGATAATGCCCGAGCTCGGGCCCGCTGTTCCGGAAGCACAGGCGGTGGTGAGAATGAAGAAAAGGCAGGACAGTCCGGCTTTCGCGGCCATGAGCAATACTCCGTGGAACCTTCCTTATTAGAACGCACGATGCGGTTTGAGGTTGACCGGAATCGAAAAAAGCCGGCGTAGGGTGTCGGTTTTCAGGGTTTATCGGGTGAAGGTTCGGCAACGGACTGGAGACCGGGTGTTGTGCGTGCGCCATAGCGCAGCGGTACTTCCTGGCGATCATCGACCAGGTCGCCGGTCATCAGCCAGAGGGCATAGCGGGGATAGCGCTGACAAACCTTCTGGGCAATGTCGACACGGAAATTGCCGCTCCGGGTCTCGACATTGATCAGGGTCTGCTTGGGAATCCCCAGTTCGTTGGCGAAGGCCTGTCGCCCCTTGCCCAGGTATTCGCGCAGTTCGCGAATTCGCTTTCCTATCATGCGGTGACGCCGGTTGACATCGTAAAAACTACCGGTATAGTCATATATGACCACACCGGTAAGTGGGCACTATTTGATCCTATTTGACTGGATTCTATTTGACCGGGAGTGCCACCACAAATGGAGATTGATGAAAGAGGCTGCTCGCTGGCCCCGCCGCCCGTGATGTCCCAGGCAAAGTTTGCCGACCTTATTGGCAAGGAGGAAAAAACCGTGCGATCATGGGTTACCACCAGAGCGATACCGACGGTGCTGGTGGGCGGCTCAAGATTGATCCATTTTGAGCGGCTGCGTTCGGAGCTGGCCGGTGGCAAGTACCGGTTTGCCGCCGGTGATTACGGCGAAGAATACTGAAAATCTCTGTTATGTCAGGCGGGAAAACCCGGTAGCAGGGCAGGCTGTTGCTCTTCCGGATTTTCCGACCCGGCAACGGAACGTGTGGCGACGTGGGTTGTGGTGAAAAGGCTTTCCGCATGGCCCCTTACAGCCTGCCAACGCCCTTATAAACAGGATATTAGCGCCCCTCAGCGCTAAACGATTGATTTCTGCAACGCGCACGGACGCGGGTGCCGCGTCACGGCGTCAAGCCAGCCGCTAGCTGCCAGGCCTAGTTTGCCAAGGATGGAACATGACAATAGACACAGGGTTACTGCTCGCCAAGCTTATCTTGATTGGTCTCGTTACCCTCGGCGCCGGGGGTTACCTCTGCGGTCTCTGCCTGGGGCTTGCCCACAGGCCGGAATTTCCCCGGCTCAAACGCCGGTTGCGAACACTTTTCAATCGCCATTGACGATGCCCTCAGCGGTCCGCGAGGATGAAGTCCGCGCCCTTCTCGGCGATCATCACGGTAGGCGCATTAGTGTTGCCTGAGGTGATGCGCGGCATAATCGAGGCATCCACCACGCGCAGCCCCAGGATTCCCCGTACTGCGAGCCTGTCGTCCACCACCGCCGATTCGTCCCGACCCATCTTGCAGGTGCCCACGGGATGGAAGATGGTGGTGCCCAGGTCGCCCGCGGCAGCCAGCAGGTCGCCATCATCCACTACTTCACTACCCGGCAGCCACTCCCGGGGTTCGTAGGACGCCAGGGCCGGCGCCGCCATGATACGGCGCGTCATCGTCATGCCGGCGAGGGCCACCCGCCGATCGTCCTCGGTGCTAAGGTAACGGGGCGCGATTGCCGGGTGCCTGCGAGGGTCGGGGCTCCGGATATGGACTGAGCCCCGGCTTTCGGGCTGCAGATTGCATACCGACGGGGTAATGGCATCAAACCGGTGCAGGGGCTCGCCGAAACTGTCCAGGGACAGGGGCTGGACATGCCATTCCAGGTTGGCGGAGGTCCGGTCCGGGGCGCTTCTGGCGAACGCGCCCAGTTGCGAGGGCGGCATGGTCAGTGGGCCGGTGCGCCGCAACAGATATTCCAAAGCCATGGCCGCCTTGCCGGACAATGAATTGGCAAGTCGATTGAGAGTCCGGGTGTTGGCAACCTTGTAGACCATGCGTATCTGCAAGTGGTCTTGCAGATTTTCTCCCACGCCCGGCAGGTCCCGGACCACGCCAATTCCCAGGTCGCGCAGCAATGGGCCGGGCCCTATCCCCGAAACCAGGAGAATCTGGGGTGAGCCGATGGCGCCGGCGGCAAGGATCACTTCCCGGCGCGCGCCGATGATAGTGCCGCTGGCCGGCCCACGCCTGCTGGCAGAGCCCGCCGACACCGGACCGACCACGATACCACTGGCACGGGTTCCATCGGCCGTGCGTTCCAGTTGAAGGCGCTCGACCAATGTATCCGTCATTACCCTGAGATTGGGACGATGCTGCACCGGCCGCAAAAAGGCCCTGGTGGCACTCCAGCGCATACCCCGGCGCTGGTTCATCTGGAAATAGGCGTTGCCGAAATTGTCTCCGCGGTTGAACTCGTCGATCTTGGGAATGCCGCACTGCTCGGCCGCGTCCCGCCAGGCATCCAGTATTTCCCAACTCACCCGGCGCTCCTCGACGCGCAACTCGCCGCCGCTGCCGTGCCAGGCATCGGCGCCGTGCTGGTAGTCCTCGGAGCGTTTGAATACCGGCAGCACATCCTCCCAGGACCAGCCCCGGTTGCCCAGTTCCGCCCAATGATCGTAATCGCTGCGCTGTCCACGCATGTAGATCATGGCGTTGATTGACGAACAGCCCCCCAGCACCTTGCCCCGGGCATAGCCCAGAGTGCGGCCATTGAGACCGGGTTCCGGTTCGGTGCGATAACACCAGTCGGTGCGGGGATTGCCGATGGTATAGAGGTAGCCCACAGGGATGTTTATCCAGAAATAATCATCCTTGCCACCGGCTTCGACGAGGAGCACGCTGACGTTCGGGTCGGAGGAGAGCCGGTTGGCAAGTACGCAGCCGGCGGTGCCGCCGCCGACAATAATGTAGTCGTAAATCAAGGAACCCCCTTTTTCCGGACAATGTATCCACCGGCCACGCCGTTGTCCACGGCACCATGGGATGGCGGCTCATCGGAATCGGCTTTTCGGTGGCGATTGCCGGTGCTATATACAGGGTGTTCATCAATCCACAACAGGCCGGTGGCTTTTTGCCGGTGGGGAGAATGATCATGGAATCGCGGGAGCACTTCTATATCGACGGTCGCTGGGTGCAACCGGAAGCGGGGCAGTCCCATCAGGTAATAAACCCGGCCACCGAAGAACCTGTTGCCACTATCCGGCTCGGTGATGCGGCGGACGTGGATCGTGCCGTGGCCGCGGCCCGGAGGGCCTTTGCCGGTTTCAGCGAAACCAGCCGGGAGGAGCGCCTGGCCTGGCTTGATCGTATCGCCGAAATCTACGAAGCCCGGCTCGAGGACATGGCCCAGGCCATTACCCTGGAAATGGGTGCGCCCATCACCCTGAGCCGAAAAGCCCAGGCGAGCGCGGGCCTGGGCCATTTTCGCCGGATGCGCGACGTGCTTGCCGGTTTCCCCTTGGAGACAACCCTCTCGGGCAATCTTATACGCCGGGAACCGGTGGGGGTCTGTGCGCTGATTACGCCCTGGAACTGGCCCATGAACCAGATTGCCTGCAAGGTGGCGCCGGCCCTGGCGGCGGGCTGTACCATGGTGCTCAAGCCCAGCGAGAACGCGCCCCTGAGTGCCCGGCTGTTTGCGGAAATCCTCCACGAGGCGGGCCTTCCCCGCGGTGTTTTCAACCTGGTTAACGGCGACGGACCCACAGTTGGAGAAGCCATGGCCGCCCACGGGGACGTGGATTTGGTTTCCGTTACCGGTTCGGTCCGCGCCGGTGCCCGGGTGGCCCACGCCGCGGCGGACACCATAAAACGTGTCACCCAGGAACTGGGCGGCAAATCCGCCAACATAATTCTCGCCGACGCCGACCTGGAGACAGCGGTGTCCGGGGGGGTGCGTTCAATGATGGTCAACACCGGCCAGAGCTGTAATGCGCCTTCGCGGATGCTGGTGCCGGCTGCCGTGTACGAAGAGGCGGTAGCCATCGCCAGGGAGACGGCCGAGGCCATTGTCCCGGGGGATCCCGCCCTGGAAGCCACGGTCATGGGGCCTCTTTCCAGCGACGCCCAGTTCGACAAGGTCCGGAGCATGATCCGCGCGGGGGTCGACGAGGGTGCCCGCCTTGTATGCGGGTCGCCGGAACGGGCGCAGGGTTTCGATCGGGGTTATTTCGTCTCACCCGCGGTTTTTGCCGACGTCGACAACGACATGACCATCGCCCGGGAGGAAATCTTCGGTCCCGTCCTCTGCCTGATTCCCTACAACGACGAGCAAGAGGGAATACGTATTGCCAACGACACGCCCTATGGATTGTCGGGCTATGTCTGGTCGGACGATATCGAGCACGCCCGGCAGGTGGCCCGGAAAATCCGGGCGGGAATGATACATATCAACGGCGCGCCGCCGGACAACGCTGCCCCCTTTGGGGGCTATAAGCAATCCGGCAACGGTCGCGAATGGGGTGTATTCGGGCTTGAAGAGTTCCTGGAAACCAAGGCCATACTGGGCGGTACCGGCGATTGATGCCCGTCTACCGGTCACGGCTATTCGGTAGCAGTAATGAGGGCCACAGGGCTCGCTTTTAGTCGCGCCGGTTGGACGCGATCCCGCCAATGCGCTCGTCCAACTCATCGATAATGGCCGGGTCGTCTATGGTGGCTGGCATCTTGAACTCCTCGCCGTTGGCCAGCTTTTGCATGATTCCCCGGAGAATCTTCCCGGAGCGCGTCTTGGGCAGCCGTTTAACCACGTGAGCCCGTTTGAAAAATGCCACCGGTCCGATTTCCCGGCGCACCAACTCGATCACCTCCCGCTCGACATCCTGGTCAGCCCGGTCGACGCCGGCATTGAGCACCAGAAGGCCCACGGGCACCTGACCCTTGACCGGGTCGTTAACGCCGAAAACCGCGCATTCGGCAACATCCGGATGGGCGCTGACGGCTTCTTCCATCTGTCCGGTAGACAGCCGGTGGCCGGCGACATTGATGACGTCGTCGGTGCGACTCATGATGAAGACATAACCTTCCCTGTCGATAAAGCCGGCGTCCCCGGTGTTGTAATAGCCGGGGTATTTTTTCAGGTATTTGTCGATAAACCCCTGGTCGTTATTCCACAGGGTGGGCAGGGTGCCCGGCGGCAAAGGTAGCCGTATGGCGAGGTCTCCCATGGTTTCCGGCGGACGCTCCCTGCCTTGTTTGTCGAGGACGACAATATCGAAGCCGGGGACGGGCTTTCCGGAGGAACCGTACTTGACCGGCACCAGTCCCAGGCCGGCGCAGTTGGCCACCGCCGGCCAGCCCAGTTCGGTCTGCCACCAGTGATCTATCACCGGGGTGCCCACATGTTCCTCGGCCCAGTGGATGGTGTCCGGGTCGGCGCGCTCGCCGGCCAGGAAGAGCACCTGGAGGCTGGAAAGGTCGTGGTCTTTGAGCAGCTTCCCGCCCGGGTCCTGCTGCTTGATTGCCCGGATTGCCGTGGGTGCGGTGAACATCGTCTTGACCCGGTGGCGCTCGATGAGCCGCCAGTAGGTGGCAGCGTCGGGCGTGCCCACGGGTTTACCTTCGAACATGATGGCCGTGGCGCCACGGATTAACGGGCCATAGACGATGTAGGCGTGGCCCACTACCCAGCCGATATCAGAGGCCGCCCAGAAAACGTCGCCGGGATCGATGCCATAGACGTTGCCCATGCTCCAGTTCATGGCCACCA
>DGNJ01000068.1:1845-19282 GCA_002388905.1 Cellvibrionales bacterium UBA4495 | reverse complement strand
TGGGCTGGCCGGTGGTGCCGGAAGTGTAGAGTATATAGAGGGGGTCGGTGGCTGCCACGGGCACGCACTCGCTGGGTGTGCCGGATCCTTCCACCTCTTCCCAGTCCAGGTCCCGGCCGGGCACCAGTTCGGCCCTGTGCCAGGGCCGCTGCAAGACGACGCATTTTTCCGGCTTATGCTCTGCCTGCTCAATGGCTTCGTCCAGCATCGGCTTGTAGGGGACTTCGTGGGAGGGCTCTATGCCGCAGGAGGCGGAAATCACCAGTTTGGGCCGGCAGTCGTCGATGCGGGACGCCAGTTCGTGGGCGGCGAAGCCACCGAAAACCACCGAATGAATGGCACCGAGACGGGCGCAGGCCTGCATGGCGATGGCCGCCTCCGGCACCATGGGCATATAGATAACCACCCGGTCTCCTTTGGCCAGCCCCAAAGCCTGAAGCGCGCCGGCGAACCTTGACACACGGTCCAGTAGTTCTGCATAGCTGATATGCATGACCGTATCGGTGACCGGACTATCATAAATCAGGGCTGTCTGGTCGCCGCGCCCGGCGTTCACATGGCGGTCCAGGCTGTTGTAGCAGGTGTTGCACTGGCCATCGCTGTACCAGCGATAGAGGGGCGGATTGCTATCGTCCAGGATGGTATTCGGGTGCTTGAACCAGTCGATTTCCAGGGCGGCGTCCCGCCACATTTCCCGATTGCCATTGTCTGCCATCACATTCCCCCCCTTTTTGCCTGTTGATGGATCCGGTCGAGCCGCTAGCATACATTGTAGCGGTTGCCGGCAGCCGGCGTTTCTGCTGGAGAGACCTGAAATAGTGTATGGCCCCCCCTCGGGAAAGGGTGTTGCTAAGGTCTTGATCAAGCCTCATGGTGGCGAGGCTTTAATATTGTTGTTCCTGTTGATCGTCCATGAAGTAGTCTGTTGTAGGTGGCCATTTCTCGCGGTCCTGCACACCGATGGTGGGGCAGCACCTGTAATCGTCGTTAGCCGGCGTCTCTTTCCTAAAGCTGTCTAAACGATCACAGACGGATTTCTGGCGCGGCAGGGCGGGCGCGGTGGTATTACACTGATGGCAGGTACGGAACGATTTCAAGATCAGGAGACGCGCCCATGAAACCCCTGCAGTTTGCCGCAATTCCGCTCTTCCTGATGCTGTTGGCCGCAGCCATGGCCGGAGAGAATCCATCGGGCAAAGACAACGTCGGCAGTAACCTGCCGCCCCGGGTTCGCGGCCTGCTGATCCAGGAAATGAACGCCATTCTCGGCGCCACCCGGAACATACTGGACGGCCTGGTGCGCGGACAGCACGCCGTTGTGGCAAGCAACGCCCAGGCCATCCACGACAGTTTTATCCTGGAGCAACAAATGACAGAGAAGGACAGGCAGGCATTGATGCGAGCGGTGCCCGAGCGCTTTATCGAGCGGGATCGGGCGTTTCACCAGCTGAGCGCCCGCCTCGCGGAGGCGGCCCGCAACGGCAATAGCGCCAGACAGCGGGCCCTGTTTGCCGACATGGTTGAGGCCTGCGCGGCCTGCCATACCCATCACGCCCGCGAGCGCTTTCCCGGTTTTGCCGAAGGGAGTAATCAGGCGCGATAGCTTTTTGTCAGTCCGGGAGCACAGCAGGGCCTCATGTACGATTTGATTGGCGACATCCACGGTTATGCCACACCGTTAAAAATGCTGCTCAACAAGCTCGGCTACGTCGAGCGTGACGGCATCTGGCGACACCCCGGACGCAAAGTGATTTTTCTCGGTGATTTTATCGATCGGGGACCCGAACAGGTGGAAACCGTTCGCATTGCCCGGACCATGGTGGAAGCCGGTCAGGCGCTGGCGGTGATGGGTAACCATGAATTCAATGCCGTGGGCTGGGATACCCCGCATCCGGACAACCCCGGGCAGACTCTGCGGCCGCGCAGTGAAAAGAACAGGCGCCAGCACCGGGAGTTTCTCGATCAGGTGGGTGAAAACTCCCGCCGCCACCGGGAAATAATCGACTGGTTCAAGACACTGCCCCTGTACCTTGATCTGGACGGGTTGCGGGTGGTTCACGCCTGTTGGCACCCTGGCCACCTGGACAACCTGGCGGGCTGCCTCGATGCCGGCGGTCGCGTTCTGCCGAAAGCCTGGCCGGAGCTGCACCGCAAGGGAACAAAAAGCAATGAGGCCGTGGAAAATATCCTTAAGGGACCGGAAGTGCGGCTCCCCGCCGATAGCGAGTTCGCGGATGCCGACGGGCATTTTCGCCGCAATGTCCGTATCCAGTGGTGGGACGCTGAGGGCATTACCTACCGGGACCTGGCGATCGTGCCACCGGAGGTGATCGAATCCATACCCCACGAGCCCATTGTCGAGGATATTGTCCCGGAATACGCCGGCGACAAACCCCTGTTCGTGGGGCATTACTGGCTTAGCGGTACGCCGGCGCCGCTGACTCCCCATATTGCCTGTCTGGATTACAGTATCGCCGCGACCCGGGGGCAAAGCTACCAGAGTCACGGTATCCTCTGTGCCTACCGCTGGCAGGGGGAATCGATCCTGGATCCGGATAATTTTCTCTGGGTGCCGGGGTCTGCGGCATCGCGGCACTGAGCGGATGCGGATGCGGCTGGCATCGGAAAATCTGTCATCCGGTATTGCCCGGGTGTCTCGTCCTGCCCGTGGTACGGTCCATTAATTGGGTTTATGCTGACCCGAACGGCAAAAAAAGCGCGGGTGCTGTGTCAAACTATTCTGGCGGGAGACACTTAAATGGCTTATCGAACTGCAATCCATGGGGCCGTGTTGCTTTGCCTGGCGGGTCTGTTTATGGCCGGCTGTGGTCAGGACCCCAAATCCGGGCGCGGCCTGGTGCTCCCCGAAGGCGATCCGCAGGCCGGCGAGGAGGCATTCGTCCGGTTGCACTGCAACGACTGCCACCAGGTTGCCGGACGCGAGGATTTGCGAACCCGTGTCGAGCCGCTGATGACGGTGACCATAGGCGGGAAAACCACGCGAATCTCGACCTACGGCGAACTGGTCACTTCCGTGATCAATCCCTCCCACAAAATATCCCGATATTATCGGACCGCGCCGTATTCGAAGGAGGGTGTGTCCGAAATGCGCAACTACAACGAAATCCTGACTGTGGCGCAACTGAGCGACCTGGTGGCCTTTCTCCAGGACCAGTACGAACTCGAGGCCTACGCGGGACCCTCCTATATATCCTATTACCCGTCCGAGAAAGCGACCGGCAAATAGCCACCGGTGCTTTTCAAACCAACCGGCAAGGCCGGCGGTCGGCTGGTTCTCAGAACGGGGTTGCCGGGTTTTGGATATATTGAAGGGGGCAAAACGGCGAACTAGACTGATCATCGGACATCAAGTCATTGCCGGTAACAGTAAAAAATGAACAATATCGATGATGCTGCCCGCCTGCAGACCCTGGTGGATACGGCGGTGGACGGGATGATTCTGATCAATGAGGAGGGCGCTGTCCTCAGGGTCAATCCGGCCTGCGAGCGATTGTTCGGCTACGGGGCCGATGAGATGCTCGGTCAGAATGTCAGCATGCTGATGCCCGAGCCCTACCGGTCAGAGCACGATCAGTACCTGAAGCGCTACAGGCAAACCGGCGTGCCGCGCATTATCGGCATTGGCCGGGAAGTGCAGGGGCGGCGCAAGGACGGATCGGTATTTCCCATGCATTTGTCTGTGGGCGAAAAGCTCGAGAACGGCAGTTCGGTTTTTGTGGGAATCGTTCACGACCTGAGTCGGCTCAAGCGCCAGGAGCAGGAGGCGCGGGAGGCGGCAGGCCGCCTCCGTGCGGTGGTGGACACGGCGGTGGATGGCGTGATCCTGATCGACAATATCGGCACCGTGCAGATGTTCAATCCGGCCTGCGAGCGCCTTTTCGGCTACCATGCGGACGAAGTCATAGGGCAGAATGTCCGTTTACTGATGCCCGAGCCCTACCGCCGGGAGCACGACGATTACCTCAGGCGTTATCACGAAACCGGCGAGGCGAGGATTATCGGCATAGGTCGCGAGGTGGAAGGGCGCCGCAAGGATGGTTCCACCTTCCCGATGGAACTTTCCGTGGGTGAAATCAGCCAGGAGGACGGTCCCGGTTTCGTGGGCATTATCCATGATATCTCCGAGCGGAAGCGAACCGAAGAGCAGCTGATCCAGGCCCAGAAAATGGAGACCGTGGGTCAGCTCGCCGGCGGTATCGCCCACGACTTCAATAATCTGTTGACGGTGATTATCGGCAATGCCGAACGCTTGAGCGAATCACTGAAAGCGCGTCCCGACCTTCGCGAAACGGTGGATATGATGCTCCGGGCGGGGGAACGGGGCGCGGATCTCACCCAGCGTCTGCTCGCCTTCAGCCGCCGTCAGACCCTGCAGCCGGTGGAGACTGACTGCCGTAAGTTGATTGCCGACATGGAAGCGCTGTTGCGGCGTACGCTGCGCGCCGACATCGGGTTGCGCACGGAGCCTGCGGACGATCTCTGGCCGGTGGTGGTCGACCCCGCCCAACTTGAGGCCTCCATCCTGAATCTGGGCCTTAACGCCCAGGACGCGATGCCGGCGGGCGGTTCACTGACCATTGCCGCGGGTAACCTGCCCCTGGAGGATAACTATCACTACATGCACCCGGAAGTACGGCCCGGCGACTATGTGATGCTGACGGTCACCGACGATGGCGAAGGAATGCCGAGGGAAACGATCGAACATGTGTTCGAGCCGTTTTTCACCACCAAGGAGGTGGGCAAGGGCAGCGGCCTGGGACTCAGCATGGTTTATGGGTTCGTCAAACAGTCGGGCGGGCATGTGACCATCTACAGTGAACCCGGACTGGGCACCACCGTGAGATTGTATCTGCCCGCCGCCAAAGGAAAGTCCACATCGGCAACCGAACAGGAAACGGAAGAACTTCCCGAATCCAGCGGATTCCGGATTCTGGTGGCTGAGGATGACCCTTTCGTTCGCGCCTTTGCCATCGCTTCCCTCGAATCTCTGGGCTATAGAGTGGGCACGGCAGTGGATGGTCACGAGGCTCTCAACCGGCTGGGGGAAGACGGCCCCTATGACCTGCTTTTTACCGACATTGTTATGCCGGGGGATATCAATGGCTGGGAACTGGCCGAGCGCGCCGAAAGAATCCAGCCGGATATAAAAATCCTCCTGACATCGGGTTATGCGCTGGAAGCCATCGCCAAGCGCGGCCGCCTGCCCGCCGAAACGGCCGTGCTCAACAAGCCCTATCGCAAATCGGACCTGATTCAGCGTGTGCGGGAGCAGTTGGGGGAAAGTAACGATTACCACTGATTCTATGCAGGCGATTGACGCGTGATCCGCCAGCGCGATCGGTACTTCAGCAATGAGTTACTTATTGGCGAGCCATTCCTCGAACAGCGTGAAGTCCAGTGGCCTGGAAATATAGTAGCCCTGGGCCGCGTCGCACCCCATGTCGGAGACCAGGTTCAGCGTTTCCACGTCCTCCACGCCTTCGGCAACCACCTTCAGCCCGAATTTATGGGAGAGGTTAATGATCGAGTCAACGATCTTGGAATCATCGCTATTGCTCGCCATGGAGCGAATAAAGGATTGGTCGATCTTGAGTTCATCGGCGGGTATGGTCTTGAAGTATGCCAGCGACGAATAACCCGTACCAAAATCGTCAATTGATATTTTCGCGCCGGTATCACGCAAAAGCTGTAGGTTCCTGAAGCACAGCTCCTGATTCTTCATCAGCGCGCTCTCGGTGACTTCGAGAATCAGTTGCTCGGGGTTGACACCCCAGATTTCCAGTGCCGACTTTACTGTCGTGATTATCGACGGGTCGTAAATAATATTTGCGGACAAATTGATTGCCACGGACAAATCCCCATTGTTTTGGAGCGGTTCGGCCATTTCGCGAAGCGCCGTGTTAATGCACCACTCGGTGAGATCGTAAATAAGGTAAGAGGTTTCGGCCAGGGGGATAAAGCTGGCCGGCGACACGTATTCATCATTGATATGCTTCCAGCGCATCAGCGCCTCGAAAGAGAATGTGTTCCCGGTTGAAAGATCGACTTTGGGTTGGTAGTTGAGAAGCAGCCGGTCTTCCTCCAGCGCCTGCTTCAAGTCGTTTTCCAGCTCCCAGGAGTCGGAACCGTCATGATTGCCGGAAGTAGATGCGATGCCATAACCGGTATTCTGCCGCCTGGCGGATTCCAGGGATGCGAACGCGCCGCCCAGCAGATTCTCTGCCTTGTGTCCGTGGTCCGGATACAACGCAACGCCGACCGCCACGTCGACCGGGATTTCGTCATCCCCGATCACCAGCGGATTCGCCAGAGAGTCGATGATCTTTTCGGCGCCGAGGTGCAAAAGCTCCGGAACCGCCACATCGCTGATGACAATGCCGATCTGGTGGGGGCTGAGTCTTTCGATGGCCTGGACCCTGTTGAGGTTTTCGTCAAGCCTGTTGATCGTGTCGGCAACGATTTCCTCACCCCGTTCAAACCCGAATTTGATGTTATAAATATGGAAAAAGACTATGTCGACGACAAAAACCGCGATGCGTTTTTTACTGTCTTTGGCTGATTCGATTTCCTCCGAAAGCCGCTGGAAAAAAAGGTGCCAGTTGGTATCGCTTCCCGGTAGCATGGCTTTTCTCGTATGGTCTCAGGTTATATAAGAATATTATCCAGGTCGATACCGTACTCGCCGGCGGTGACGCTTCGTTTTATCTCGAGAAGGTTCCCGGATTGGTCTTCCTTTGTTTCAAAAAGATCCAGGTATTTTTTGTGGTCCAGCGGTGTCTTTTCGGCATCGAGGATAATGAGGAGTTTTGGTCGCAGTCTCCGGCGCCTGTGCTCGGAAACGACTATGCCCACCTCGCCGGATGTCAGCTCCACCAGGGAGCCGGCGGGGTATATGCCGATTGACTGAATGAACTCCTCGATCAGGGCTGATTGAAAATCGATATCCCGGACCTTGTAAAGTTCCTTGACCGCTTCGCTGGGCGGCAGGCCGATCCTGTAGGGCTTGTCGCTGATGAGGGCGTCGTAGCAGTCGACGAGGCCCGCTATGCGGCCGTAGATCGGGATATCGCTGCCTTTGAGGCCGTCGGGGTAGCCGGCACCGTTATGGCGCTCGTGATGGTGTTTAACCATTTGAAGCACCACCGGATCGTTTTCCCGCGACTTTGCGATCATTTCCACGCCGTGCTGGACATGTGTCTTAACCAGTGCGTATTCCTCGCGGCTAAGGGGCGTAATTTTGTTCAGCAGGCGGTCGGAGAGATGCAATTTCCCCACGTCGATCAGCAGGGCGCCGGTCGCCATGCTGATGATATTGGGCTTTGGCAGGCCGAGCTGCCGGCCCAAAGAGGCTGCCCATATGGATGAGCCGATGGCGTGATTGTAGTTGTAATCCCCTTTGCGCTTGAGTTTGGCGAGCAGCATGCAGGCATCGGGATTGCGGATCACGCTTTCGACGATCCCGTTTACCGTACCCTTGACACTGGAAAGGTTGACGCTCTGGTTGATCTTGAAGCCGTCGTAGAGATTCGCGACCAGTTCCTCGTAGTCGGCGTAGACTTTCTGGGCGCCGACCACTTCATCGTCGAAACTGTTGCTGTCCGAGTATTTCCTGATCCTGGTCGAAAACAACTCCTGGAGTTTTTCCTGTGTCAGCGCATTTGTCTTCGCCTTGGGTCGGGAATAATCGGCAGGCATTTTGCCGTATTTGACGCTTCGCTGGGTATCGATATAGACGTGATTGCAGATGTCCCTGATGATTTCCAGGTCTTCCGTTCTCTTCAGGACGAAACCCTGAATAAGAAACGGCGTCTCCAGCCAGGGACGATCCAGCTCGACAATATACATGCCCAGCCGTAGTTCGCTGACAGGGACTTTGGCGAATCTCGATTCTCTCATGGAGTTTTATAAGCCTTCTGTCTTTTATGAGCCAGGTTTGCGGAAGTCCTGCTCCTCGAGTTCGTCCCGCGAATTTACCCGGCATTGATACGAAGCCCGCCCTGGTCCGGGTTATACGCCAATAATGGCGCTGCAACTCCCTATGATATGCGCTGTTGGGTACAGCTAACAACACCAACGAATGCCTCCCCTTGCAGGCTGTGTGCGGCCGGAGGGAAAGCCATAGGATCGGCCATGACATGCCGACTGTAACAGCCACTGAGCCCGATCACAGACCTGCCCCTTGGGTTCCTGCTATAAAAAAAGAGGCAAAACTACGGTAAACCCAAAACTAATCAGCTATTTGGTTGTCAATGGTAGTAATCCAGCAACCGGGGCGTTTTTATGGTTTCGACATACTTTATCGATAAAGACCCGCTTTGTAATGGAATGCATGTTATCCACTCCGCTTCCTGCAAAAGCCTGTGCGGTTCGAATGCCCCGCAGGAATTGGGAGAGCACGACGATTGGAAAGAGGCCCTGAAGGAAGCCGAAAAGACTCATGAACAGGTGGTTGGCTGCTTCTGGTGCTGCCCCGAAGCAATCAGGCGTTGATCTGCCCCGGCCTTGAAACCGGCGGTTCCCGGTCGTTGGCGCCTGCCAGCCGATCCGAAGGCTGAAAATACTTGGGAGCGCTCCCGCCGAATGGCCAGCAATTTCTGGCTTTAACCTTTTGATATCGTTATATATTTCAAGTATCCCTCGTGAATTCCGCGTGACAGATCACCAGGTCGCCAACTGATGCGCAGTGATTCTGCCAGGCAACTCAGGAAGAATGCGACAGGGGCGTAATTGCATCACAAAAATTACCAAGAAAATCGATCTTGCTCAGCTTCACGCCATTATGGCGAAGGATGGCGTAAACCATGCTGCTATGGAAATAGAAATTGGGCAGGATAAACTTTTGCAGACAGCTTTCGCCGGAGGGGAATGTCAGCTCGTAATTATTAAGTTCAAAGCACGTGGGCCTGGAGCTACTGGCATTGATCTGCTCTGCATCGATTTTGGCCAGTAGTTGCCGGACAGCATCCACCCTGGCCAGCAAGGCTTCAAAGGTTGGTTTCCTGTCCTTGATTTGCGGGGGATCCATACCGGCTAAATGGGTCGCCAGGATTTTTACCATATCGACGGCGGTTTGAGCCTGTTTGTCGAGGGTATACATATCAGGATAAAGGCGGTAACCAGTCAGAATAGATTCGTCGATATTGTGATCCCGACAATGCCTTAACCCTTTCTTAAGAATATTTTCAAGGTTAATCAGGCCCGGCTGTAAAATCGGAACTGAGGCTTCGTAGAGGGACAGTGTCATAAATCAGGTTCCTGGCCTGGCAAATAACTCGTACTCTTTTTTTGAGGCCGCCTAGTTATTCCTGGCTCATGGGAGCAAGAAAACAACTGTTGGTTGATCGCCACGATGATCGCAGCCAGCAAAGGGTGTGCTCGATAGTAAAGTCTAGCTCGTATAGTTTTTAACAGCCAGAAACTCCACTTATTCTGATTCGTAAGGGTTTTGCCGGAGAGTTATCGCCACGGCGGTGGATGCCGGTCAGGAGTGGCTGATCGTTTCTGTCGTGCCAGTCTGAGAATGTGCCTGATCAGAATGCACGGTGAGCCCGGCGGGCGCTCACAAAGGCAATGGTTTCCACCGAAAATGGGCGATCGCCCACTCGTAGCGTCGAGGGTGCGACACCGTACATACAGTTCCGACGCGAGGGTTCAAAATACAATATCGGGGATATCGATACTCTCCAGAACACTCTGCCCCAGCACGCGGAAACAAACGGCACCCGCTGGCTCGACTGCACGTCGCGGTCAATCCGAGCAACCGGTAACCACGATTTTCCCGTCAGAGGAGACCTAACATGACCGCAAGTACGGACTTCAACGCCGACTCGACCCGTCTGAAGCGGGCGCTGAACCGCTACCCTACCCCCGACCGTGCGCGCGGCATTCTTGAGCTTGCGCTCACTGCCATTCCATTTTTCCTCCTGTGGGCCTTGGCATGGGCCGCCGTCAGCGCGGGACATTGGTACGGCCTGGTGCTCACTGTACCGGCTGCAGCCTTCCTCGTGCGCCTCTTCATGATCCAACACGATTGTGCCCATCGTTCCTTTTTTCATTCCCGGCGGGCTAATGACTGGACCGGGCGGACCATTGGCGTGCTAACCCTTACGCCCCACGATTTTTGGGGCTATACCCATGCCCGGCACCATGCCAGTTCCGGGAACCTGGACCGCCCTCGCATCGGCGAAATCGACACCCTGACCCTGCGCGAATACCAGAGCCTGCCGCGCGGACAACGGTTGCGCTATCGCTTGTACCGGCATCCCCTCGTGCTATTCGGCCTGGGCCCGACCTACCTGTTCCTGCTGGACTATCGCATGCCCCTTGGGTTCATGCACTCGGGATGGATGCCGTGGCTGAGCACCCAAGCCACCAATATCGCCATAGCCGTGCTCGTCGCTACTATGGCCTGGTCGGTTGGGCTGGGGACGTTTCTGCTGGTGCAACTGCCGATTACTCTAATGGCCGCATCCATTGGTGTCTGGTTGTTTTATGTCCAGCATCAGTTCGAGGACACCTACTGGGAGCATGCCAAGGATTGGAAATTCGACCAAGCGGCGTTGTATGGCAGCTCCCACTACGACCTGCCGGCCGTGCTGCGCTGGTTCAGCGCCAACATCGGCGTACACCACGTGCATCATTTATGCAGCGGTATCCCCTCATACCGTCTGCCCGAGGCGCTTCGGGACCATCCCGAACTTCGCGATACTGGCCGCTTGACCCTACGGCAAAGCCTGCGATCCGTAAGCCTGGCACTCTGGGACGAGGGCCAGCGCCGGCTGATAAGCTTCCGCGATGCCCGGCGTCGCCCGTTAGCAGCCAACGAATAGTCACAAGAAATGGTACTTACTCCCACTCGATGGTGAAGGCTGCATAATCAATGAACATCACATCTATTCAACCACTTCAGAGTACCTTGCCTTCACAAAACTCTCTGCTCTTTCAGTAATTCAATTCAAGCGTCAGATCCAAATCTCCCCCATCGTAAGAAAAGCTGGCGTCCTCGAACGAAGGCGCACTCATCGAAGCTTCTGCGCCGCTTGAAAAGCCGTAGCCCTCCGTGGGGACCCCTAGAAAGTTAGCGTCAAGCTTGCCGTTCATATTTTCATCATGAATGACGGCCAACGCATATGTTCCCGGGGGGACATCCAAAAAATTGCAACGGGCCCGCGTATCTCGAATTTTAATTATCATTATATTGCTTGCGGAGCCCAAAAATTCAGTAGGGAAGCCCACTGGCGATTCGAAAAGCGCACAGGCCACAGTCCCGGTGCTATTCTCAATGTCCAGAATTTTCACGTGAATTCCGGGGCATGATGATTGGGCGAAGGCGAGGGTGGCAAGATTCGCAAGTATCACCGCCGCAAACCATGCTTTGTATCGAACGCCCATTGGGATCCGTACCTGTGGAGCCCTGACTGTGGAGGCCGCTGCTGACTTCCGGTTGGCTGACTCATTCATGAATTTGACTCCATTTTAGACCCGCTGGTCCTGGGTGGATCGCCGTCAAAACCGGGCTACTTCTTGCCGCTATAGACGCCTAAACGCCCGGTATGGGCCGCATGTTCGCTCCGACACTACTATCACAACGCTTACGCTCGCGAGCAGGGCCAGCCCCATGAGCGTGCCGAATGTAGTAGGTACGCGCAACTCGACCGATCTCGATGCGAAAATTCAGACAACTGAAGCACTTTCGGGCTAGCGGCGAGACTAAGCCGGCTCGCTGCACAACATCCTCACCGCCTGGCAACGCTCTTCCACCGACCGGCGGTCTTGGTCCTCGTGCAGGCTCTCGGCGGCTCCCCGGGTAATCATTTCAGCGTGCCGCAGGAGCGTGGCGCGGTCCTCTGGCCGATGTGTGAATTTTACGACCACGGCAATTGTTTCCAGCAAACGAATGGTTACCGCGGCGCTGGAGCGGCCATATTGCCGAATCTGGTTGAATGCTGCATTCACAAACGCCGGGAATGTATCGGCCGACGCAATCACCCGGAGCTGATTCTGGCAGTCATGGCGATAAGGTGACGGCATGTCTCGTGAAGCCAGACGACATAACGCGGACCCCAGGCGGTCGACACACGTGATCGCCGTGAACGGGTCGTTCGTCCCCGGGGAGAGAGCCCGGACCGCAATCTCCACCAACTGATTCACCCCGAACTCGAGGTCCTGGCCGGAAGTCCGCTGGTGGGCCAGGACAAAGAGGGGATGCAGTCGTTCCGTGAGTCGGTTGGTCACTCGGCTGCCTGGCCAGATCAGCACCAGCGGACAACTGGCGACGACATAGTTTCCGGGCCTTTGCTCCAGTCGAACGATCAGGTCCTCCTCCTCGGCGATCTCAAACAAGGCCTGCGCGTCGATGAACTGGAGATAGCCGTCCGCGTACGCGCCGATCGGCCGCGCCTCCCGATCGAACACCTCGAGGAAGCCAGGGTCGGGCGGCCCCACCGGGATCTCTGACGCTCCCCGTCCAATCTGTTCCGGGAACAGACGGTTGATCCCTTCGTTTAATTCCGCGCCAATCCGCGCGGCGATCTCATTGGCCTGGATGGATACAGACACGTGATGGATGAAATAGATGAACACCCCCACGCTCACCACCGCAAGTAGAACACCGAGGCTGACCGACAGGTGCGGGACGAAAGTGACCTCCCCGCCACGGCGGATCGTGCGAAGAACGATCAGGCAGTACAGGAACGTGGCGATGAACGTGCCGAGGACCACCTGTGTGGTGGAATCACGCATGAAATTGCGCAGCAGACGGGGCCCCAGCTGGGCCGAGGCGAGTGAAAGCGTGACCAATGTCATCGAGAAAACTACGCCGGCGATGGTGATCATCGATCCGGCGACGACCCCCATCACGGCGCTAACCCCGTCCGCTCCGCCGGTGAACGTCCAACCCAGTTTAAGCGATAGCCACTCCGTCATCGGCTTGTCCACGGCGATGCTCACGAAGGCCAACGCCACGGCCACCACGGCCATGACCGTCGGAAGGAACCAGAAACTCGATCGAATGCGATCCCATATCTTGAATAACTGCCCTCTCACGACGATCGCACCTCATCGACATGCTGGATATAACCGACCGTCGAAGAACATACCGCGACGCCCTTATCCACGGCCTGCCACGGGGAAACCGGCAAAGCGCCTAGTGCGGGCGCATGGCGGCGGCGATTCAGTGCGTTACCGGTTGCCTTTTCCACTTGTTCAATCGAATTGACCGCCCGGCCCAGCCGGGCGATTCTGTCGGCCCAGCGAACGAAAGTAATAATGACAATGGCGAACAGGAGAAGAGTGACCACGAATATTGCAAACAGCCCCGCGGAGCCAAACATATCGATTTGAACGGCTATCAGGGAAACAAGACCGAAAATAAAAGCCCCGATAAACGCAGACAATGCGTTCTGGGTAACGTTATCAGCAATAACCAGCGGTATGGAGCGCGGCGTCGCCCCGGTATTGGCCGACGCATAAGCGGCAACCATCGAGCCGACCGGCGTGCTGGAAGCCATGATGCAACGCCACGGTAAACGCATCGATGCAGGGTTCGAGGGTACTGCCGACATACGGCGGAGGTAGCACTCACACGTCGTGAATGCCACCGTTTCCCGCGAACAATGATTAATGCGAAGCTGTGTCAGGCTGATATTCCGTTCCGTAGTAATGGTGAACGCTTCGCGCCCAGATTTGATCGGCCATGTCCGGCCAATGATCCCGGTCGAATCCCGGTGCCTCCTTGAGACGCTGCTTATCCACGTCCAGAATGAAACATTTATTCTCGGTATCCAGAGTCAAGGCCCGGAACGGGACTGCAAACAATTTCTCGCCCATACCCAAAAACGACCCGAAGCTGAGCACGGCGTATTCAATTTTGCCACTGGTGGTATCCAGCATGAATTCTTTGATGTCACCAACACTCTCGTGGGCTCTATTGACGACTTCATTTCCGACCAGGGAACTGGAGCCCAGCAGGAGCGCACCCGTAGTCGGTTTGCTGGATGTATTGCCTTGACGTACGGTCTCTCGATTATCGTGATTCATAATATAATTCCTATGCGATGGTTGAATTCGGACTGGGGCACGGAGGATAGTCCCTGCGGCCAGTCGTGTACTTAGAATCTACTCCGGCCGGGTACGGTAGTCTGTTCGCTACACCGCATGTCAAAAAGTGGTTTCCTCCCTCTGCCGGGCCGGCCGCGGGTCGTGTGTGGGGCATGGCACGGAACCTTCGCGCTTGATGGGTTAACATACGGGGTATTCGAGTCGTTCGCGAGCGACCGCGCGTCGGCGCCCGAACGACATCCCCCATCGTGCGAAGGAGTACGACCATTGGACCTGTTGCGCATCATCATAGCGATTATTCTGCCGCCGCTCGGCGTCTTCCTGCAGGAAGGCATTGGCAAACATTTCTGGATCAACATTCTGCTCACGCTGCTTGGCTATATTCCCGGCATCGTTCACGCCGTCTGGATCATCGCCAAGCGATGAGCACGGCACTCACGCCATCGAGCTGCGATTGGAGTTGACCCTGTGTAAGCCAAGAGAAGAGGCGAGAAAAGGCCTGATTGCCTGATTAACCAGTTTATATGGCTGGTAAGTGGACGAGATGTAGCGCGGTGTATCCTAGGTGGCGCGAGCGATTGGTAGAGTGGGGCTTTCCCTGAAGTAGTTGGTTGGTGTCGCAGCACGGGATCTCCAGATAGCTGCGTAGGTCGCTGTTTTGCCGGAGGGCGGTGGAACATATCGCCGCTAAAGTGGAGGATCGGCAGGTGGTGCCTGCTGACTTGTGCGGCTCGGGTAAAGACTCCCAAAAAGCCCACATAACTAAGTTTGGGTGTTCATCGATATTGCTAGTGGCCATAGCCTCTACTTCGAACAGGCTATAGGCAGGCCTTTGTGGCAAGGCTTCGCTGGTGTTTCCGTGCCGGAGGTTTTGACGGGCGGTTTGGCGGAGAAAGTCAAAACACCGGATAGTTGTCTGCAAGGGAGAGCAGCTAACATCCTGTGCCTCATCTTAAGGCCGGCAATGAGTGAGAAGGATTAGCCCCTGGGACAGTTGCCATGGTAAGCCAGTTTCCGTGGTTTTGGGATTCTTAAAGTGCGACGAGATTAGATACCCGGTACACAGCTTATGGCGTGATGGACTGGAATCTTTAATCAAATCGGGGGATGTTGCAATTTGAGGTAGCGCGATTACTGGGAGGTCAGCTATCAGCTGTGAATTGCAAGCAGGTTGGCTTGTGGTCCTAGTGGTGTCCAGTGAATTAGGAGATTCATCGGTTATTGATTAGATGTATACCAAGCTGTGTACCAAATATACTGAACACAAAAAAACTTAGCGGCACTTTCCGCTAATTCTTTGATTTATATGGTAGCTACGGGTGGACTTGAACCACCGACCCCAGCATTATGAATGCTGTGCTCTAACCAGCTGAGCTACGTAGCCACATTCCCGTATTCAGGGCGGCGAATTTTCACGATTTTGCCCTTCGCTGTCAAGTTTCAGACGGGGTCTCGTCCTTCAGAAAAGGTGTGGCGATAGCCATAAAGGCGTCGAGCTGGTCATGGTGGACCCAGTGGCCGGCGTCGGGGATGTTGACGATAGTGGCATCCTGGAAATGCCCGGCCCGGCCGTCTTTGCCCGGGTCGGCGGCCCAGCTGTCCTCGCCACGCACCAGCAGCACCGGGCAGGTGGTCCGGCGCCAGAGGCTGCGGCTCTCTTCCGGGGTCATGTCGAAGGCCGAGTGAGGACGCAACATGGGGTCGTGCTTCCAGGTGTAGGAGCCGTCTTCCAGCCGCCGGCTGCTGTGTCGGGTGAGGTGTTCGGCCAGGGCCGCGTCCAGGTGGTCGTTCTTTTTCTTCATGCGTGCGGTGGCGTCTTCCAGGCTGGGATATTGCACCGGCTGGCGCCGGGCGGAAACCTGCGTGCCGGCAATCCATTCCCGGAAGATGTCGCCGGTGTCACGGCTGGCACGTTCGGCTTCCTGCTTGGGGGAGGGGCCCACCCCCTCGATGGCGATCAGGCGGGAGACTTTTTCCGGGAAGGCGCCGGCGTACTTGAGCGCGATGGCGCCCCCCAAAGAGTGGGACAGTATGCGGATATGGTGCCAGCCCAGGTGCTCGATAAGGTTGGCGATATCCAGCACGAACGCGGTTATGGTATAGGTGCCGCTATTGACCCATTCCGACTCGCCGTGGCCTCTAAGGTCGGGAGCGACGATGTCGAAGTGCGGGTGCAATCGCGCAACCACCCGGTCCCAGTTGCGGTTGTGGTCCTCGCCGCCATGGATCAGCAACAGCGGTGGCTTGCCGGGAGCGGGCCAGTGGCTGTAGTGCAGGCGCAGGCGGGCGGAGTAATAGAAATGTGACTGGGGTTGAGGTGTCATGGCCTCCAGTCTACTCCATGATGGAGCAGGCTACACATTAAACCGGAAGTGGATGACGTCGCCGTCCTGGACCACGTAATCCTTGCCTTCCAGCCGCCATTTGCCGGCATCCTTGGCGCCCTGTTCGCCGTTGCAGGCGATGAAGTCCTCGTAACCGACCACTTCGGCGCGAATAAACCCTTTCTCGAAATCGGTGTGGATCTTGCCGGCGGCCTGGGGGGCGGTGGCCCCCACGGGAATGGTCCAGGCCCGCACCTCCTTGGGCCCCGCGGTAAAGAATGTGTGCAGGCCGAGCAGCTTATAGCCGGTGCGAATCAGGCGGTTGAGTCCGGGCTCTTCCAGGCCCATTTCGTGGAGGAAGTCGAGCTTGTCTTCGTCGTCCAGCTCGGCGATCTCGGATTCCAGTTTGTTGCAGATGGCCACCACCTCGGCGCCCTCCGTTGCCGCCACTTCCCGAACCTGCTCCAGATAGGGGTTGTTCTCGAAGCCGTCCTCGTTGACATTGGCCACATAAAGCGTTGGCTTGAGGGTCAGGAGGGAGAGTTCCCGCAGTTGTTTTTTTTCGTCGTCGTCGAGGCCGGCACTGCGTAGCGGCTGGGCTTCGTTCAGGTGCGGCAGGACCTTTCCCTCGAGCAGGGCGACCATGGCGATGGCGTGCTTGTCCTGGCCCTTGGCCTGGCGGGCATAACGGTTGAGCGCCTTTTCGCAGGTCTCCAGGTCGGCCAGGGCAAGCTCGGTGTTGATCACTTCGATATCGGCGGTGGGCCGCACCCGGCCCTCCACGTGCACCACGTTTTCGTCGTCGAAGCAGCGAACCACCTGGGCGACGGCATCGGTTTCGCGGATATTGGCCAGGAACTTGTTGCCCAGCCCCTCGCCCTTGGAGGCACCGGCCACCAGGCCGGCGATATCCACGAATTCCATGGTGGTGGGCATGACCTTCTCGGGTTTGACGATATCGGCGATTCTGTTCTGGCGATGGTCAGGGACGGGCACGATACCGGTATTGGGTTCAATGGTGCAGAACGGGAAGT
>DGNJ01000068.1:161-1815 GCA_002388905.1 Cellvibrionales bacterium UBA4495 | reverse complement strand
TGGGCAGGCCCACGATACCGCATTTGAATCCCATAGCTGTGCCTCGAGTTGTGTTGCCGGGCCGGGCGCTCAGGTCCCGGACGTTGCCCGCGTGTGCAGTTTCTTCATGGCGTCGTTCCAACGGCCGGCGACGAGTTCCGGCAGTACCACCATGGCCTCCCGGATGCTGTCGTCAATGGCTGACTGTTCCGTTGGCGCGGCCTTGCGCAGGACGTAGTCCACCACGTCGTCGCCCTTGCCCGGGTGGCCGATGCCCAGGCGCAACCGGGCAAATCCCCGCTCGTTGCCCAGGCTCTGGATAATGTGACGCAGACCATTGTGGCCACCGTGGCCGCCGCCGATCTTGAGGCGGGCGGTGCCGGGGGGCAGGTCCAGGTCATCGTGGGCTACGAGTATAGCTGCCGGGTCAACCTGGAAGAAGTTGGCCAGTGCCGCCACGGATTGGCCGCTGCGGTTCATGTAGGTGGCGGGAATCAGCAGACGCACGTCCCGGCCCCCGACAAGAAGCTTGCCCGTGAAGCCGAAGAATTTCTTTTCTTCCTTCAGCGGGGTGCCGCTGGTTTCCGCGAGCGCAGAAACGAAGTCGGCCCCGGCATTGTGACGGGTCCGGTGATAGGCGGGGCCCGGGTTTCCCAGGCCGACGATCAGTTTTACCGGTGTGTCCAATGTCGGGGCCGTGCTTCGGCCGGGACGAAGAATCTATTCCTCGTCGCCGGGCTCTTCCTTGGGTTCTTCTTTGGCCTTGGCTGCGGTTTCCGATTCCTCGGCGGCAGCGGCTGCTTCTTCTTCCTCTTCCGCCTCGGCAGCCGCGGAGCGCGGTTTGATAATGGCTACCAGCGGGTGGTCGTACTCTTCACCGTGCAGAAGGTCGACGCTCTCCACGCCTTTGGGCAGGGGGATGTCGGAAATGTGCAGGGTGTCGCCCAGTTCCACCTCGGCCATGTCCACTTCCAGGTATTCCGGCAGGTCTCCCGGCAGGCACTGGATTTCCAGTTCCGTGATGGCGTGGGAAACGATGCCGCCCTGTTGCTTGACGCCTTTGCTGGTATCTTCGTTGAGAAAGTGTATCGGCACCTTGGTCTGCAGCTTCTGGGTCTTGCTCACGCGCATGAAGTCGACGTGCAGCAGTTTCAGCCGCGACGGGTGGCGCTGGACATCCTTGACGATGACCTGCTCGCTTTTGTCGCCCACATTCAGGGTGATGATGTGGCTGAAGAAGGCCTCATTCTCCAGGGAGTTGTAGAGGCTGTCGTGATCCAGCGCCAGGGGCTGGGGTTTTTTCTTGCCGCCGTAAACGATGGCGGGCACTTCACTGGCCAGGCGACGCAGGCGGCGGCTCGCACCTTTCCCCTTGTCTTCCCGGGCCTTGGCATTCAGTACGAAATCGACCATAGCCAGACTCCTAAACTATTTCCGCCACAATCCGCGACCAGAACCAATGACGGAAGTTAATGTTGTGTCCTTGCGGACGTTCTATCCCGCGCCCGTACCTTTTACCTACAGGAACATGGCGCTAATGGATTCTTCGTTGCTGACCCGGCGCACCGCCTCGGCCAGCATTTTGCCCAGGCTCAGCTGGCGAATACGATCGCACTGCCGGGCCGCCTCGCTCAAGGGAATGCTGTTGGTCACCACCAGCTTGTCCAGGCGCGAG
>DGNJ01000068.1:0-142 GCA_002388905.1 Cellvibrionales bacterium UBA4495 | reverse complement strand
TGGGTACAGTAGGCCACCACCTGCTTGGCACCCCGGTCCTTGAGGGCATTGGCGGCGTTGCACAGGGTCCCTGCGGTATCGATGATGTCGTCGATAAGCAGGCAGGTGCGACCGTCGATGTCGCCGATAATGTTCATCACCT
>DGNJ01000067.1 GCA_002388905.1 Cellvibrionales bacterium UBA4495 | reverse complement strand
CCCGTCGGTAGATGACGGTCTGCACGACATCGGCGTAGGGGCGGGAGAACCGGTATCGCCGGCGACGCTCCTCGGTAAGCGTGAGGCTGGCGGCGCCCAGGTCGGCGTTGGGGCCTCCCAGCATGTTGAACAGCTTGGCGAGGCTGGCGGTGGTGGTGACTTTGAGGTCAACGCCCAGGCGCCTGGCGAAATCCCGTGCCAGCAGGTAATCCAGCCCGCTTTTGCCCTTGGCGTCCTGGTAATAGGTAATCGGTCCCGGACGGGTCACCATGCGCAACTCGCCGCGGGCGAGGATGGCTTCCAGATCCGTGGACTGCCGGCTTGTGCTCAGCGTCAGGGCGAGGATGAGAACCAGGGCGGCCAGAATACTTCTGCGCAGGGTCCGCTTTATTTTCAACCACTTCAGTTTCATCGATACAGCCGATGGTCGGAGCGGTTAGCGTAGAGTGACACCTCCTCGGGATCAATAGCCGGTCGTTCCGGCTTGTGCACGCTGGCGGGGCAATGTCGGGCTCTCTCGCCCGTCGCCTTTTCGGGTGTTGGCAAGCCATTGTTAGCGACCTGCGCCGTCGTATGTCCCGACGCCGGGACTGCTCCCGGAGTGTGCCCGGACAGTGCCGGAGCACGGCAAACTGGTGCTGCCCTGCAGCACCTAATTCCAGTACAATACCGCGCTCTTCACCACCGGCAGACGAGAGATTTTCATGCTGATACTGCGCGGCGCTCCGGCACTGTCCTCCTTCCGCAAGCAAAAGCTCCTGGCTTCACTGCAGGCCGTTATTCCCGAGATTCACTCGCTGTATTCCGAGTACACCCATTTTGCCGAAATCGACGGCGAGTTGACGGCGGACGAGAACCGGGTGCTGGAAGCACTGCTCACCTACGGCCCCCGAGGCGACCAGGAAGCCCAGGACGGTACACTGGTGCTGGTGACACCGCGGCCGGGTACGGTGTCGCCCTGGTCCAGCAAGGCCACGGATATCGCCCATAATGCGGGGCTGAGCAAGGTGCGTCGACTGGAGCGGGGCGTTGCCTATTACCTCCATGGTGATGTGCCCCTGAGCGCGGCGAAAAGGGAGAAAGTGCTGCACCTGTTCCACGACCGGATGGTGGAGACGACCTTCAGCCGGCTCGACGACGCCGCCCGGTTGTTCAGCCACCACGAGCCGCGGCCCCTGGAGACCGTGGACCTGGCGAACCGGGGCCGCGATGCGATGGTCGCGGCCAATGTTTCCCTGGGGCTGGCGCTGGCGGAGGACGAGATCGATTACCTGGTGGCGAGTTTCACCGATCTGGGCCGCAACCCCACGGACGTGGAACTGATGATGTTCGCCCAGGCGAACTCGGAGCACTGCCGCCACAAGATCTTCAATGCGTCCTGGACGCTGGACGGCGCCGACCAGACCCTGTCGCTGTTCGACATGATCCGCAACACCCACGCCCTTGGCGGGGAGAATGTCCTCTCCGCCTATTCCGACAACGCCGCGGTGATTCGCGGCCATGAGGCCGGACGCTTCTACCCGGACCCGGACTCCCGTTGTTACGATTTCAACGCCGAGCCCATCCATATCCTGATGAAGGTGGAGACCCACAACCATCCCACCGCCATCGCGCCCTTTCCCGGCGCCGGCACCGGTGCCGGCGGCGAAATCCGCGACGAAGGTGCCGTGGGTCGCGGTTCCAAACCGAAAGCCGGGCTGGCGGGCTTTTCCGTGTCCAACCTCCGGATTCCGGGCTATGGACAGCCCTGGGAAAGCGATTACGGCAAGCCCGACCGGATTGCCTCCGCGCTGGATATTATGCTGGATGGGCCCATCGGGGCCGCCGCCTTCAATAACGAATTCGGCCGGCCCAACCTGTGTGGTTACTTCCGCAGCTTCGAGATGGATTTCGACGGTGAACGGCGCGGCTATCACAAACCGATCATGATCGCGGGCGGCTACGGCAATATTCGCGAGGATCATATCGACAAGGACACCTTCGAGCCCGGATGCAGCCTCATCGTACTGGGCGGCCCCGCCATGCTCATCGGCCTCGGTGGCGGTGCCGCTTCGTCCATGGCTTCGGGCAGCAGCAGGGAGGACCTGGATTTCGCCTCCGTGCAGCGCCAGAACCCCGAAATCCAGCGCCGCTGCCAGGAAGTGATCGACCAGTGCTGGCAGCGCGGCGAGACCAATCCCATCGCTTTTATTCACGACGTTGGCGCCGGCGGCCTTTCCAATGCCTTTCCCGAACTGGTCAAGGACGGTGGCTGCGGAGGCGAATTCGACCTGCGCAAGGTGCCCAGCGACGAGCCGGGCATGTCGCCCCGGGAAATCTGGTGCAACGAAGCCCAGGAACGCTATGTCATGGCGGTGCGCCCCGGCGACCTGGAGACGTTTGAGGCCATTTGTCAGCGCGAACGCTGTCCCTATGCCGTGGTGGGCAATTCCACCGAAGAGCACAGCCTGGTGGTGAACGATACGGTGCTCGACGTCCGGCCCGTGGACCTGCCCATGTCGGTCCTGTTCGGCAAACCACCCAAAATGCACCGGGACGCCCGCAAGCATTACCCAAGGGTGCGGCCGTTCGGCACAAGTAACATCGACGTACACGAAGCCGTGGAGAGGGTGTTGCAGCATCCGGCCGTGGCCGGCAAGCATTTCCTCATTACCATCGGCGACCGCAGTATTACCGGGCTGGTGGCCCGGGACCAGATGGTCGGCCCCTGGCAGGTTCCCGTGGCCGATTGTGCGGTGACCACCATTGCCCACGACAGCTATGCCGGCGAGGCCATGGCCATGGGTGAGCGCACGCCCCTGGCCCTGCTTGACGGCCCCGCCGCGGGGCGCATGGCCATCGGCGAGGCCATCACCAACATCGCCGCGGCCGCCATCGAAACCCTGGGCGACGTCAAGCTCTCCGCCAACTGGATGTGTGCCGCCGGTCATCAGGGCGAGGACGAGAAGCTGTTCCGGACCGTCGAGGCGGTGGCCATGGACCTCTGTCCGCGCCTGGGGATCACCATCCCGGTGGGCAAGGACTCCATGTCCATGCGCACGGCCTGGCGCGACGGTGACGACGACCGGGCCGTCACCGCGCCCCTGTCCCTGATCGTCAGTGCTTTCGCCCCCGTCACGGACGCACGCAATACCCTGACACCGCAGCTGCGCACCGACCGGGGCGACACCGATCTGTTGTTGATCGACCTCGGGGTCGCGCGCAACCGTCTGGGCGGGTCCATCCTGGCCCAGGTCTACGGGGAACTGGGGAGCACACCTCCCGACCTGGACATGCCCGCACTGGTACAGCATTTCTTTGCGGTGATTCAGGAGTCCAGGCGCAAGGGCGAACTCCTTGCCTACCATGACCGCAGCGACGGGGGCCTCCTGGCCACGCTGGCGGAGATGGCCTTTGCCGGGCGGACCGGCATCAAGGTGGAACTGGACGGGCTCGGTGACGACGCCCTGGCGGCGCTGTTCAGCGAAGAACTGGGCGCCGTGATCCAGATTCCCCGCCGGGACAGGCAGGCGGTCCTGCGCCGTTTCCACCTGGCGGGTATGGCCGACATGGTTACCGTCATCGGCGCCCCTGCCGGCGACAATCGCCTGACTTTTGCCCTGGGCGGGAAAACCTTCTACAAGGAAAGCCGGACCCGCCTCCAGCAGTTGTGGAGCGAAACCAGCTATCGGCTCCAGGCGTTGCGGGATAACCCCGATTGTGCCGACCAGGAGTTCGAGACCATCCGCGCCGACGATCCCGGACTGAGCGCGAAATTCACCTTCGACCCCAAAGAGGATGTCAGCGCGCCCTACACCGTCAAGAGCGGGTCAAAGCGGCCTGTGGAGGACCCGGGCCGCAGCGCCGAGTTGCACCTGGAAGACGAGGAAGGTGTCGCGGTCATCGGTAGCCGTCCGCGGGTGGCGATTCTCCGGGAACAGGGCGTCAACAGCCAGGTGGAAATGGCAGCCGCTTTCCATCTGGCGGGCCTAGAAAGCGTCGACGTCCACATGAGCGACATCCTCTCAGGGGATGTCTCACTGAAGAGTTTCCAGGGGCTGGTGGCCTGCGGCGGGTTTTCCTACGGCGACGTTCTCGGTGCCGGGGAGGGGTGGGCCAAGACCATTCTCTTCAATAGCCGCGCACGTGATGAGTTCGAGGCGTTTTTTCATCGCGGTGATACCTTCTCCCTGGGTGTCTGTAACGGTTGCCAGATGCTTTCCACCCTCAAGAGCCTGATCCCCGGTGCCGGCCATTGGCCCCGGTTTGTCCGCAACCTTTCGGAGCAGTTCGAGGCCCGTACCTCTCTGGTCAGGGTCGAGGAAACCCCCTCGGTCCTGCTCGCGGGCATGGCCGGCTCCCATTTGCCCATTGCCGTGGCCCATGGCGAGGGCCGTGTCGAGGTAGCCGATGCCCGGGCGCTTAAGGCTTTGGAGAAAAGCGGGACGACGGCATTGCGCTTTATTGACAACAAGCTGTCGGTGACCGATCAGTATCCCGCCAATCCCAACGGCTCGCCCCAGGGTATTACCGGTATCACCAGCGAGGATGGCCGGGCGACTATCATGATGCCTCACCCGGAACGGGTTTTCCGGACGGTGACCAACTCCTGGCACCCGGATGACGAGAGCCCGGACGCCTGGGGGGAATACAGTGGCTGGATGCGCCTGTTCCGCAATGCCCGGGTATTCCTGGGGTAGCCACAGGTCCTGTTGTTAATACGGTATTAACTATTGCCGGGATAATAGTGGCGTGGGGCGCCGGCCTGGCAAGAACAACAACCGAACAGCATGATCAGTCCGATGGGCCTCATGCCGGTGGAATTTTCGGCACACGCCGTGAATACATCCCTATGAGCTTGTCGCCGAGGTCGGACTCGCCGACAGTGAAAAAAATTCCACCACCATGAGGCTTTTAGTAGCAATGGCCTGGGCAAGCCGTCCCTTAAGAACCGTGAAACCTGCAGGAAACGCTTATGGATCTGCATGAACAGCCCGTGGATTGCCCCTTCTGTGGGGAGCCTATGACGCTCCTGCTGGACGATTCCGTGGCCGAGCAGACCTACGTGGAGGATTGTCACGTCTGCTGCCGGCCGATGCTGGTTACCGTCGTCTTCGGCGAATCGGGGCTTTCGACAGTGAACGTTGTGCCGGAAAATGAATAATACGGGGGTATTGGTTACACTTACTGTTAATCCGACATGAATTGTCGTCGGGTTAATAAAAGAACAGCAACCGAGGTACCAGCGTGCCCGATTTTCGCTACTGGTGGCGGATTGTCCGCAACGCCGTAAAACTCTGGCTGGAAGTCAACGCTTTCAGTTACGCCGGTTCACTGGCTTTCTATACGCTCTTTTCCCTGGCGCCGACCGTGATTATCGCAGTGACGGTGATAGGTATTGTTCTCGGTGAGCAGGCGGCTCAGGGCCAGATCGTGTCACAGTTCCAGGATGTCATGGGCAGGGAAGCGGCGGAGGTGGTGGAAAAGGCCGTCTCCCAGTCCCGTATCGAGGAATCGGGCATACTGCCCTCGGTCATCGGTTTCGGGGCCCTGATGATCGGCGCCACTACCGTATTTGCCCAGATGCAGCACTCCCTCAATGTCCTCTGGGGCGTTACCGCCAAGCCCAGCCGCAGCAGCCTGCTGATTTTCGTGAAGAACCGTTTCTTCTCCCTGATGGTGGTCGTCGCCATCGGCTTTGTTTTGCTGGTCTCCCTGCTGCTTGGCGTCGCCCTCCAGGCCGTGCTTAATTTCACAGCAAACTTTCTGCCGGCCGTGGAATTCCTGCTCAGTGGCGGCGAATTCCTCCTGTCCCTGGCGATGATCGGGCTTCTCTTCGCCACCATTTTCAAGGTTCTCCCCGATGTGGTGCTGTCCTGGCGCGATGTCATCCCTGCCGCCATGGCAACCGCCTTGCTGTTTTCGCTCGGGCGCTACGGCATCGCCGCCTACCTGGCCTACACCGCCACCGCCTCGGCCTACGGCGCCGCCGGCTCGGTGGTGCTGATATTGCTCTGGGTCTACTATTCGTCGCTGATCCTGCTTTTCGGCGGTGCCCTGACCAGGGCGCACCTTGAGGCCAGGGGACACGCCATCGTGCCCCGCCAGACGGCGGTCGTGGTGGATCGTCGCCTGCTGCTGGCGGAGCAGGGGCGGGAAAAAACGGAAGAAGGCGCTGCCTGACCGGCTTGTTGCCGACCGCGGGTTTTAGCCGGCTCCGGGTGGATTAATTTCTGACCGGGCGTTTCTGTAATT
>DGNJ01000065.1:16633-16820 GCA_002388905.1 Cellvibrionales bacterium UBA4495 | reverse complement strand
CGGGCAGTGCGTGCGACAGGACCCGGGCACACGCGTACACCGCCACGAAAATCGCCGCGACGACGTAGGGCAGCGACAACACCACGTGGCCGTACGGCATCGCCAGCACGCCATCGAGGGGGTGCAGTTTCATCCGGAATCCATTCTCAGTGAACACGGTCATCAGCTTTTGAAGAATTTTCTGCAG
>DGNJ01000065.1:15557-16587 GCA_002388905.1 Cellvibrionales bacterium UBA4495 | reverse complement strand
GGGCAGGACAAGAGCGTCTTATGGATATTACAACCGCAATCAAACAATGTATGGCCGGTAACAACCTGAGCCGGGATGAGATGATCACCGTAATGCGCGACATTATGTCCGGACAAACCACCGACGCCCAGAATGGCGCCTTTCTGGTGAGCTTGCAGATGAAAGGTGTGCAGGCCGATGAAGTGCTCGGGGGTGCCACCGTCATGCGCGAGCTGTCCACCAAGGTGGCGGTTAAGAACCACGATCATCTGGTGGATACCTGCGGCACCGGTGGCAGCGGATCCAATAAATTCAATGTGTCCACGGCCAGCGCCTTCGTGGCGGCCGCTGCCGGCGCCAGGGTTGCCAAGCATGGCAATCGCGGCGCCTCTTCCAAAAGTGGCAGCGCCGANNCGTCACGGCGGCGGCGGGCGCCCACGTGGCGAAGCACGGCAACCGCAAGATGACCAGCGCCAGCGGCAGCGCCGACGTGCTGGAGGCTGCTGGTGTAAGCCTGACCATGAGCCCTGAGCAGGTGGGACAGGCCATTGATGAAATCGGAGTTGGATTCATGTTTGCCCCGGCCCATCACAGCGCCATGAAGCATGTGATTACGGCGCGCAAGGAAATCGGCGTGCGCAGCATTTTCAATCTGCTTGGCCCGCTGACCAATCCGGCCGGGGCCAGCAAGCAGGNNCCCATTCTGATTGAAGTGCTCAGGGATATGGGTAGTGAGCACGTACTCATCGTTGCCGCCGAGGATGGCCTGGATGAAATCAGTCTGTCGGGCAAGACCCTGATTCATGAATTGAAGGATGGCCAAATCAGCAATTATTCGGTAAGCCCGGAAGATTTTGGCATCAGCAACTATGAGAATTACCAGATGCTGCAAGTGGAAGACGCGGCCAGTTCACTGGTCATGTTGAAACAGGCCCTGTGCTATGAAAATCAGGCCGCGGCGGACATCGTTGCCCTCAATGCCGGTGCGGCCATTTATGCCGCCGACCTGGAAGCTGATCTGGCCGCCGGTGTGGCCCGGGCCCAGGAAATT
>DGNJ01000065.1:0-15478 GCA_002388905.1 Cellvibrionales bacterium UBA4495 | reverse complement strand
GCCCACAAGAAAACCGAGGTGGCGAGCGCCCAAAGGCGGGTCTCCCAGGTCGAGCTGGAATCACGTTTTCCCGATGTCAGCAGTCAGCGGGGTTTTGCCGCGGCCCTGACCCAGCAAGTTGCCCGGGGCAAGGCTGCCATTATTGCGGAAATCAAAAAGGCCTCGCCTTCCAAGGGCCTGATCCGGGCCGATTTCGATCCGGCCACCCACGCCCGGGACTATGCGGCCCATGGTGCCACCTGTCTTTCCATCCTGACCGACAGGGATTATTTCCAGGGCGCTGACGAGTACCTGGTGGCGGGCCGCGATGCCTGTGAGCTGCCGGTGATTCGCAAGGATTTCATGATAGATCCCTACCAGGTGGCTGAATCGAAAGCTCTTGGCGCCGATTGTATTCTGCTGATCGTGGCGGCCCTGGGGCAGGAGCAGTTACGTGAACTGGCCGCTTATGCAAATGAAATCGAGATCGATATACTGGTTGAAGTGCACGATGGCAAGGAACTGGACCGCGCACTGCAGCTTGAGGCCGATCTGATCGGCATCAATAACCGCAATCTGCATACCTTCGAGACCAGCCTGCAGACCACGCTGGACCTGGCTCTGGAGGTTCCGGAAGAGAAACTGGTGATCACCGAGAGCGGCATCAACACCGCCGCCGATGTGAAAACCATGGTTGAGCATGGTATATACGGGTTTCTGGTGGGCGAATCCTTCATGCGCGCACCACAGCCAGGTGAGAAACTACAGGAAATTTTTGCTGATTATGTATAAAGCCGAAGACAGCGACAGTCTGGACAACAATGACGCAGAAACCCGTGTGCCCCCGCCCACCAAGAAGGGCATTGCCCGGTTGATTGCAGCCAGCAAATATTCCGCGGCCGGTATGCGTTCAGCTTTCAAAAGCGAAGAAGCGGTGCGCATGGAAGTGGCAGCTTTCGTGGTGATGGCGCCGCTGGGTTTCTGGCTCGGTTCCACGGACGTGGAAAAAGTGTTGCTGGTGGGTTCCCTGGTGCTGGTAATCCTGATGGAATTGATCAACACAGCCATCGAGAAAGTGGTGGACCGGGTGAGCGAGGATTACCACGAGTTGTCGCGCATCGCCAAAGACATCGGCTCCGCCACGGTGCTGATCAGCATTGGCCTGGTGTTGTTCACCTGGGCCGTAATCTTGATTCCTTCTTAGCCCTTCACGACGCGAGCTTGTCAGCGCCAGCCCCGGGGTTGCCGGTCGCAAGCGCTTCTGCTCTGGATATCGGGGGGTTTCCAGGAAAATTCAGAATTGAATTTTGCCTGGTAATAAAGACCTTAGCGGGTTCCGTGAACCACGATCGTCTTGCCCGAGACGCTGATCAGATCCTGCTCTTCCAGGGTCTTGAGAACGCGTCCGGCCATTTCCCTTGAGCAATTCACGATGCGGCCAATTTCCTGACGCGTGATCTTGATCTGCATGCCGTCCGGATGGGTCATGGCATCCGGCTGCTTGGTGAGCTCGAGCAGGGTGCGCGCCACCCGGCCGGTGACGTCCAGAAAGGCAAGGTCGCCCACCTTTCGGGTAGTGTCGCGCAGGCGGTTTGCCATCTGCTTGGCCAGCGCAAAAAGGAAATCCGGATTGGTTTCCGTCAGTTCCATGAACTTGGCATAACTGATTTCCCCGACTTCACATTCCGTCTTGGCGCGGATCCAGGCGCTCCGGTCGTCGTGGCCGAAAATGCCCATCTCCCCGAAAAAATCGCCGGGGTTCAGGTAGGCCACGATCATCTCGCGGCCATCGTCGTCTTCAATGATGACGGTAACCGAGCCCTTGATGATGTAGTAGAGAATATCTCCGGTATCGCCCGCGTAAATAATGGTGCTTTTGGCGGGATAGCGGCGCCGATGGCAGTGGGTGAGGAACTCTTCCACCCGGGGGATGTGCGGTGTAATAGGTGTGAGCGCCAATTTTATTCTCCAGTTTCCCTGACAGGATGGATCCTAGTATGATGCGGCGTTCTTTTTATGTCGACCGAAGTGCTGATAGTTAGCAACAGACAGGCGAAAAAATCAAGCTTGGTCAAAGGTTAACAGGGCGTTTCTCTATGCTTTCTTGATCTTTTTGGCATTGTTGGGGGAGTTTATGCAGGCAACAGTGAAATGGGTGGGCGATGCGATGTTCCTGGGCGAGTCCGGCAGCGGGCATACCGTCGTCATGGACGGTCCTCCGGAACACGGCGGCAGAAATCTGGGTGTACGGCCCATGGAAATGATGTTGCTGGGTATGGGCGGCTGCTCGAGTTTCGATGTGGTGGACATCCTCAAGAAAAGCCGGCAGGCGGTGGATAAGTGCGAAACCCGTCTGGAAGCGGAACGCAGCGACGCGGTGCCCGCGGTCTTTACCCGTATTAACCTTCATTTCATTGTCACCGGCCGAAACCTCAAGGAAAATATTGTCAAACGGGCAGTCGCCCTTTCTGCGGAAAAGTATTGCTCGGCATCCATCATGCTGGGGCGTGCCGGAGTGGCGATCAGCCATTCCTGCGAAATACGGCAGACCGGCGACTGATGCCCTCGGCGGATTTAGTGGGAAGCCTGCCCTTCGATATTGTCGGTTTCGTCGTTTTCCCGCGCCTGCCGGCGTGCCGGTGCCAGGTCGTCCCAGGCGATGGCCGAACCCAGCAGGCCGGTAATCCCCAGAATCCAGTAAATAAGCGATGATATCAACATAACGGTCTCCTCGGACTGATTGTTTCCCTTTATTAAATAGGTGCGGAAGACCAATAATCCAAATGTATTGGAGTGATGATTTCGATAACTGAAAGTAATATAAAGATGTCCGACGGGCGCTTTCATCGGGTGAAAAGGAAGGCGGCGAAATACGGACGTTCGATCCCGCTCAGCAGGATCAGGAAATGAATGGCCGCCGGCAAATGAATGTACCGTCGATAACCACAAGGTGTTCGGTTTCAGTGGTTGGGCGGTTTGCCTAAAAATTTGCGCAAAAAAAAGGGAGCCAAGGTGGCTCCCGAAGATTTTCCAGGGGGGTAGGAAAGTGGTTGGTCGGCTAGCCGTGACGGGCCTTGGATTTCAGGGCGCGTTTCAGGTCGTCCCAGGCGATGGCCGAGCCGAGCAGGGCGGAGACAGCGAGAATCGTATAGGTCAGTGCCGTGATTACCATGAGGCCTCCTCCTTGCGTCTCAATGAATTCGATAGTGGCACTATAGCCATTACCTGTTTATAATTTAAATGTATTATTTTTATGCGAATCATGAATTAGATTTATTCCATGCCCATTGCGTCTCTTTCCCGCGTCGATCTCAATCTGCTGGTGGCCCTGCAGGTTCTTTTCGAAGAACAGAATGTCACCCGGGCCGCCGAGCGGCTTTTTATCACCCAGCCGGCCATGAGCAAGACGCTGCAAAGGCTGCGGGGTTTATTCGACGACCCCCTTTTCATTCGCAGCGGTCGCCGGCTGGTGCCCACCCCCCGCGCCCTGGAACTGGAAGCCCGGCTGCCGGATGTGCTCGGTGAGTTATCTGAAATTATCGAGGGCGGGGAGTTTGACCCCAAGACTGATGCCGGCACCATCCATCTGGCCACTCCGGAATTTATCGCCGTGCAACTGGCGCCCACCCTCACCTGGGAACTCAGCGGGGAGGCTCCGAATCTCTCTCTGGCGGTGTCAAGCGGTCTCGAGGATAGCGAGGAAGAAATGGAACGGGGGCAATTGGACTTTGTCCTTGGGGTGGAGAGGAAGCTTTCCGAGGATTATGTCAGCACCCGCCTCGGGGGTTTTTCCCCGGCGGTATGGATGCGTAAGGGCCACCCGCTGGCTGATGATGAGCTGACACTGGACAGAATGCTGGAGTATCCCTTTATCCAGTACTTCCTGCTTCTCACCGAGCGGGTATCGCCGGATGCCGAGAGCCGTTTCGACAAAACCCTGGCGGCCATGGGGCGAAAACGGCACAAGGCCCTGGTGACCGATCAGCTGATGACCGCCCTGAACGCATTAAACAACAGTGATTGCCTGATGCTGAGCACGGTGGACGATCTCAAGATGGAAACGGCTTTCTACGAGATCGTGCGCAAGCCCTACCCGCCGGAACTGGAAGCAGAGCGCTTTATTCCGGTTGTACTGACCCAGCACCGGCGCACGCTCAAATCGCCAATGCATATCTGGTTCAAGGACAAGTTGCTGGACGTGGTGGAGCGGGTGCGCAACACCCAGCGCCGTGGTCAGCTGTTCTCAGAGCCGGTAGCTGGTTTCGGTCATCACCCGGGAAACCAGTGACATCAGGCCGCGTACGGGCGCCGGAAAAGGAATACCGCCGGCATCCAGGGCGGTGTGGGCGTGCCGCGCCTCGTCTTCCAGCATTTGCGCCACCACCGCCCTGCTGGCGGTGTCCTGTTCAGGTAGCCGAGCCAGGTGGCTGTCCAGGTGCTTGCACACTTGTTGCTCAGTGGCGGCGACAAAACCCAGGCTTAGCCGGTCGCTAATGGCACCCGCCGTCGCGCCCAGACCGAAAGAGAGACCATACCATAGGGGATTGAGGTAGCTGGGATGGTCGTCCAGTTCCCGAAGGCGCGCCTCGCACCAGGCCAGGTGATCCATCTCCTCGTCGGCGGCGGCTTCCATTTCGCGGCGCACTTCCGGCAGGCGAGCGGTCAGTGCCTGCCCCTGGTAAAGGGCCTGTGCGCAGACTTCGCCACTGTGGTTGACCCGCATGAGTCCGGCGGCGTGGCGTCTTTGCTCGTCGCTGAGGTCGTCNNGGCATTCGCCGGGGCGGGTGATTGTCGCCTTGGCGGTGAGGCGTCGCCCGCCAGTGTGCGCAGGGTGCGGTCGGCACCGCTAATCAGGCGGTCGAGAAAGCTGAGCTGTCTTTCTTCCATGGCGTGACTCGGATCAGTGCTGTAAAGCCATATTGTAGCTAAAATTTCCGGAAGCCACGACGGCAGCGTTACCCCATCAGTGACAGAGAGTGAAGTCATGCAGGATGCCCACGACCTCGGCGTTATTATCGATTCCCGCATACCCCTGGTGGTCATGGAGACCCACGACGAGAACCGGGCTCTGGACTTGCTCCAGCGGGTGGCCCGGGAGCGGGATATCCCCCTGTACCGTTGGACGGTCACGGACGGCCTGGACGCCGCGCGTTTTGGCCTCCAGGTGGAGAAAGAGGCCCGGCTCTCCCGGCCCGAGGAGGTGCTGCGCCACCTCAAGGAGCGGCCGCGGGCGGGCCTTTATATGCTTTGTGACTTTCATCCCTGGATTGCTGACTACCCGGAAAACATCCGGCTGCTGAAGGATATCGCCCTGCGCAACGACAATGGCGCCCTCACCCTGGTGTTCGTCAGCCAACGACTCCGGTTGCCGCCGGAGCTGGTGCGCTTTGCGGCCAGCTTTGCCATTCCCCTGCCATCCCGGAAGGAAATCCTCGACCTGGTGCGGGAGGAGGCACGACTCTGGGCCAGCCGCAACGACGGTGTCAGGGTCAAGGCCGATCCGGAAGCACTCAAAGCGCTGGCGAACAACCTCCGGGGACTGGGCCGGGGCGAGGTTCGCCGTCTCGCGCGCAGGGCCATTGTCGACGATGGTGCGATCACCCATAGCGACCTCCCCGCTATCAACCGCGCCAAATTCCGGCTTATGGACATGGATGGCGTTCTTCATTACGAGCACGACACCGCGGCGTTCGCGGAGGTGGCCGGCATGGCCAACTTAAGGCAGTGGCTGGAGCGCCGGCGCGATGCCTTCATCGGGGATGGTCCCGGGGATACCGGGGATATTCCCCGGGGAGCGCTTTTGCTCGGCGTGCAGGGTGGCGGGAAGAGCCTTGCCGCACGGGCGGTGGCGGGTCTCTGGCAGTTGCCGCTTTTGCGGCTCGACACCGGGGCCCTCTACAACAAGTATCACGGCGAGACCGAACGCAATCTGCGCGACGCATTGGCGCTGGCGGATCGCATGGCACCCTGTGTCCTCTGGCTGGACGAGATTGAGAAGGGGCTCGCGCCCGGGGACGGGGATTCGGGCCTTTCCCGCCGGGTGCTCGGGGCGCTGCTTACCTGGATGGCGGAGCGGCGATCCCGGGTTTTCATGGTGGCGACCGCCAACGATATCTCCCGGTTGCCGCCGGAGCTGGTGCGCAAGGGTCGCTTCGACGAGATTTTTTTTGTGGATTTACCGGATTTTGACACCCGGCAGCAGATTTTCGCCATTCATCTGGCCAGACGATCCCTGCCACCGGAGGGGTTTGATCTCGATGCCCTGGCCGAAGCTGCAGTCGGTTTCAGTGGCGCCGAGATCGAGCAAGTGGTTGTGGCGAGTTTCTATGCCGGCCGTTCGCGGGAAGAGTCACCGGACACCGGAACCGTCCTCGAGGAAATTGCCGCCACGACCCCTCTGTCCCGGGTGATGGCTGAAAAACTTGGCTCGTTGCGCAACTGGGCGCGCGAGCGGGGAATCGCCGCTGTCTAGCCCCATGGGCGCGGCTAACTCCGCGCCACCCGGACAAGATGTCCCGAACATGGCATAATAGGCGGCAAGTCAGAAGCCCGGGGTTCCTCCGGCTTTTCCACTTAAATCAATCGGAGCCGTGCCCCGTCGCCCGTTGTCGGGGATATTCAAGGGCTCTCCCCAGTTGCCATTGTGAGGAGGTTAAGGATGGGTGATAGAGAAGTTGTAGTCCTGAGCGGCGTGCGTACCGCCGTGGGGGATTTCGGCGGTGGCCTCAAGGACATGCCGCCCACGGACCTGGCGGGCCTGACCATCGCCGAAGCCGTCAAGCGTGCCAACATCGAGGCGGGTGATGTCGGTCACTGCGTCATCGGCAACGTCATTCACTCGGACCGCCGGGACATGTACATGAGCCGGGTCGCGGCACTCAAGGGCGGCCTGCCGGAGAGCACTCCCTCCCTGACCGTCAACCGTCTGTGCGGTTCCGGTCTGCAGGCCATTATCAGTGCCGCTCAATTGGTGCTGCTCGGCGATGCCGATACCGTGGTGGCCGGCGGCGCCGAATCCATGAGCCGGGCGCCCTACTGGCTGCCCACCGCGCGCTTTGGCCAGCGCATGGGTGACGGCGCCATGATCGATGCCATGACCGGGACATTGACCTGCCCCATGAACGATTATCACATGGGTGTAACGGCGGAAAACATTGCCGAAAAATGGCAAATCAGCCGGGAAGATCAGGATATCCTTGCCGCCGAGAGTCATAACCGTGCTGAGCGGGCAATCACCGAAAACCGTTTTGCCGGGCAGATCGTACCGGTGGAGGTCAAGACCCGCAAGGGAACCGTGGTTTTTGATCGTGACGAGCATGTGCGCTATGGCGCCAAGGTCGAAGACATGGTCAAGCTGCGGGCCGCCTTCAAAAAGGAGGGGACGGTGACCGCGGGCAATGCTTCCGGTATCAACGACGGTGCCGCGGCCCTGGTCATGATGGAAAAAAGCCTTGCCGAGCAGAGGGGGCTGAAACCCATGGCGAAGCTGGTGGGCTATGCCTTCTCCGGGGTCGATCCCAAGTACATGGGCATCGGACCGATTCCCGCCGTCAAGCAGTTGATGGAAAAAACCGGTCTGAGCGTCGCCGACGTGGATGTCTGGGAAGTGAATGAAGCCTTCGCTGCCCAGGCCCTGGCGGTATGCCGCGACCTGGACCTGCCCATGGACAAGGTTAATCCCAACGGTTCCGGTATTTCCCTGGGCCATCCCGTGGGCGCTACCGGCGCTATCATTTCCGTCAAGGGCCTCCACGAGTTGCAGCGAATCGGCGGCCGCTACGCCGTGTCCACCCTGTGCATCGGCGGTGGCCAGGGGCTGGCCGTTCTCTACGAACGCATGTAATTGACGGCCACTTGTGGCCCAAAAAAACCGGCCCTGCCAGGGCCGGTTTTTTTGTGGGCATTGTCTGCGGGCCCACCCGGCTTCTATTCGTCCACCTGGGTGTGCTCCCTTTCCACTGCCCGGTAGCCAATATCGCTGCGGTGGTAGGCGCCTTTCCACCGAATGTTGCTGGCCAGATGGTAGGCGCGCTGTTGAGCCTCGCTGACGGTATCGCCCAGGCCCACTGCACAGAGCACCCGGCCACCATTGGTCAGCACCCTGCCCTCACTGTCGAGACGGGTGCCGGCATGAAAAACTTTTTCGTCATCGGTGCCGATTCCCGGCAGTCCGTGGATGACGTCGCCCTTGTTGTAAGTTCCCGGGTAGCCATCGGCTGCCAGAACAACGCCCAGGGCGGCGCGGGTATCCCAGTCGGCAGTAATGCCATCGAGCCTGCCCTCCACGGCGGCGAGGCACAGCGCCACCAGGTCGGAACGCAGACGCATCAGGATCGGCTGGGTCTCCGGGTCGCCGAACCGGCAGTTGAATTCAATAACCCGGGGACTGCCGTCCGGCATAATCATCAGGCCGGCATAGAGAAAGCCGGTGTAAGGCGCGCCCTCCTCGGCCATACCGCGAACCGTGGGTTCGATCACCTGTTCCATGATGCGTCCGTGAACGCTCCGGGTGACCACGGGTGCCGGTGAGTAGGCGCCCATGCCGCCGGTATTGGGCCCGGTGTCGCCGTCGCCGATGCGCTTGTGGTCCTGGGAGGTGGCCATGGGCAGGATGTGTTCACCGTCGACCATGACGATAAAACTGGCCTCTTCGCCCTCCAGAAACTCCTCGATCACCACCCGGTTGCCGGCTTCCCCGAAGGCATTGCCCGCCAGCATGTCACGCACGGCGTCTTCAGCCTCCTCCTCGCTGTGGGCCACGATGACCCCCTTGCCGGCGGCAAGGCCGTCGGCCTTGACCACGATGGGTGCACCCATATCCCGGATGAAGTCCAGGGCCGCGTCCACCGTGGTAAAGCTCCCGTAGGCGGCGGTGGGAATATTGTGGCGGGAGAGGAAGTCCTTGCTGAACGCTTTGGACCCTTCCAGTTGGGCCGCCTGCCGGGTGGGTCCGAAGATGGCCAGGCCTTCGTTGGTAAAATAATCCACCAGACCATCCACCAGCGGCTGTTCCGGACCCACGATGGTTAGGCCCACATGGTTGACCTTGGCGAAGTCCGCCAGGGCCCTGAAATCGGTGATGTCGACGACAACATTCTGGACACCGGGCTCCAGGGCCGTGCCGGCGTTCCCGGGAGCGACGAAAACTGTATCGGCATCCGGGCTCTGCGCCGCCTTCCAGGCGAGGGCGTGTTCGCGGCCGCCCGAGCCGATGATTAATAAATTCATGGTCACTTAAATTGTTGGGGTATTTTTAAAAGTAGGTGATTGTAGCAAAAAAGACTCGCGCATCCCCTCGCCAAAAAGCGGTTCCTGCACCGGCTTGCGTGTGCGCGTGATTTGCAGGCGGCGCGGAGGGCGGCGGACAAAGTCATCGGACAATGAAAAGCCCGGTAAATGCCGGGCTTTTGACTGCCGGCGGTATCAGTGCCGGAAGTGGCGCATGCCGGTGAAGACCATGGCCATGCCGTGTTCGTCGGCGGCGGCGATGACTTCCTCGTCCCGGATGGAGCCGCCCGGCTGGATAACACAACTGATGCCAACGGCCGCGGCGTTGTCGATGCCGTCGCGGAAGGGGAAGAAGGCATCTGAAGCCATCACCGCCTCCTTTACCGACAAACCCGCGTGCTCGGCCTTGATGGCGGCAATACGGGCGGAATTCACCCGGCTCATCTGGCCGGCCCCCACGCCGATGGTGCGCTGGTCCTTGCCGTAGACGATCGCGTTTGACTTGACCATTTTGGCGACTTTCCAGGTGAACAGCAGGTCGCGGAATTCCTGTTCCGTGGGCGTGCGTTTGGTGACCACCTTGAGGTCTTCGGCGCTGACCATGCGGGTATCCCGGTCCTGGACCAGGAGGCCGCCGTTGACCCGCTTGTAGTCGAGACCGCCGGCGGGCTGATCGCCCCACTGGCCGCAGGCCAGCAGGCGCACGTTTTTCTTGGCCTTCACCGCCGTTACGGCGGCATCGCTGACGCTGGGGGCGATGATCACTTCCACGAACTGGCGATCGACGATCGCCTTGGCGGTGGCCGCGTCCAGTTCCCGGTTAAAGGCGATNNCGATGATCACTTCCACGAACTGTCGCTCGCAGATAGTCCGGGCGGTCTCGCCGTCCAGCTCCCGGTTGAAGGCGATAATCCCGCCGAAAGCGGATTCCGGGTCTGTCGCGAAGGCGGTGTCGTAGGCAGTACCGATATCGGCGGCCACGGCAACGCCGCAGGGGTTGGCGTGCTNNTTGACGATGACGCAGGCGGGCTCGTTGAAGAGCTTGACCGTTTCCAGGGCGGCATCGGTGTCGGCGATATTGTTGTAGGACAGCGCCTTGCCCTGCAATTGCCGGGCAGAGGCGATGCAGGCCCCGGGGCCCGCTTCCTCGACGTAGAAGGCGGCTTTCTGGTGAGGGTTTTCGCCGTAGCGCATTTCCTGCTTTTTGCTCAATTGCAGATTGAGCGTGTCGGAAAAATCGCGCTGCTGGTTGCCCGGTTCAAAGTTGAAGGGGCGGGCGCCAAAGTGATTGGCGATCATGCCATCGTAGCGGGCGGTGTGTTCGAAGGCCCTTACCATGAGCCGGTAGCGGGTCTCGTAGGCAAGCCGGCCGTCGTTGACCTTGAGTTCATCGAGGATCGGCTGGTAGTCGGCGGTATCGACGACAATGGCCACGTCTCTATGGTTCTTGGCTGCGGAGCGCACCATGGTGGGCCCGCCGATATCGATATTCTCGATGGCCCTGGGAAGGTCGCAGTCCGTGTCGGCCACGGTGGCCTCGAAGGGGTAGAGGTTGACGACCACCATGTCGATGGGCCGGATATCGTGCTCCTTCATGACCGCATCGTCCGTGCCACGCCGACCCAGGATGCCGCCGTGTACTTTCGGGTGCAGGGTCTTGACGCGGCCGTCCATCATTTCCGGAAACCCGGTGTAGTCGGAAACTTCCACGGCGGGGATGCCGTTCTCCCGGAGCAGGCGGAAGGTGCCGCCGGTGGACAGGATTTCCACGGCCAGGTCCGTCAGGGCACGGGCAAATTCCACGATGCCGGTCTTGTCGGAGACGCTGATAAGAGCGCGGCGCACGGGTGCGAGGTTGTCAGTCATGGGCAGTCGGTGTCCGATGGTCGGTTAACGTTAAATCAGGTCGTACTGTTTCAGTTTCTTGCGCAGTGTGCCCCGGTTGAGCCCCAGCATTTCCGCCGCCTTGCTCTGGTTGCGGCTGGTGTAGTCCATGACGGCCTCGAGCAGCGGTGATTCCACTTCCTGGAGGACCATCTGGTACAGGTCGGTGGCGGGCTGGCCGTCGAGTTGGGCGAAATAGTGCTCCAGGGCCGTCTGTACATGCTCCCGAAGGGAGTGCTGGCGGTAGGGCAGTGGTTCTTCGGGGAGGTCGGCATCGGCCTTTAATGTGAATTTATTGGCGGCGGTCATGCGGCTTGTTCCCGATTCTCTGTCGTATGATGGAAGTAATCCCTGAGCATTCGATATTGGCAGCCGGGTTCGTCGAGGCGATTGAAGGCGCGGCGCAGATCGGCGCCGCCGGGCAGGGTATCCAGGTACCAGCCCACATGCTTTCGGGCGATGCGTACCCCGCGCCGTTCGCCGTAGAAGCGATGCAGGGCTCCCAGGTGACTCAGCAGCGTCTCGGCTTTCTCGGCGCGATCGACCGGCGCCGGCGGCTCTCCGGTTTCCAGGTATTGATTGATTTCGCGGAATATCCAGGGCGCGCCCTGGGCCGCACGCCCTATCATCACCGCTGCCGCTCCGGTGTATTCCAGCACCTGCCGGGCCTGGACGTGATCCGTGATATCGCCGTTGGCAAACACCGGGATGGAAACGGCATCGACAATGCCGGCGACAGTATCGTGTTCTGCCCGACCCTCGAAACGGCAGGCCCGGGTGCGGCCGTGCACTGCCAGGGCGGCAATGCCGCAATCCTCGGCAATGCGGGCGATAGCGACGCCGTTGCGGTGCTCGGGATCCCAGCCGGTGCGGATTTTCAGGGTGACGGGGACGTTCACGGCTGCGACAACGGCCCTGAGGATCTCGGTCACTAAATTCTCGTCGCGCAGCAGGGCCGAGCCGGCTGCCTTGCGGCAGACTTTCTTGGCGGGACAGCCCATATTGATGTCGATGATCTGGGCACCCAGCTCGACATTTTGCCGGGCGGCCCCGGCGAGCATGGCCGGATCGCCGCCGGCGATCTGGATCATCCGCGGTCCCGGCTCCCCCAGGTGAGGCAGTCGTGACCGGGATTTGCTCGAATGCCAGAGGCGGGTGTCGGCGGTGACCATTTCCGATACGGTCAGGCCGGCACCGTAGCGGCGGCAGAGTTGCCGGAAGGGCAGGTCGGTAACCCCCGCCATGGGAGCCAGGATGGTCTGCTTATCGATGACGTGATGGCCGATCCGGTACAAGGGTGCGCCTCGTGTTGCCGCCGCGTTTGTCAGAGGGAAAGGGCGGGTATAATACCTTCCCCGGCGCCGCTAAAAAAGGCCACCGGTCCCCCCAGGGGAGGCTTTGGTCATCCGGAAGCCGAAAACGGGTGGTTGTGGGAAGTGATCAGTCCAGCGTAAGCGCATAGGAGGTTGCCTCTTCGCCGGGATCGACGATCTCCAGTTCCAGCTTTACCGGTTGTCCCCGGGGCATGGATTTGACGCCTTGCGCTTCACCCCGCAGGTATTCTTCGGGTGCAAAGGTACGCCTTGCCACCATTCGCCCCTGCAGATCCCGGAAAGTCAGGGTCAGAGGCGGGAAGGGTTGATCGAAGTCGGCGCGGTTGACCAGGGTGGCGTCCACCAATAACGCCCCGCGTCGTTCCGGGTGGCTGCGCACCGCGAGCTGGGTGGCATCGATCTGAGTCCTGTCCGCAAGCGGTGGCAACGTGCAGCCGGTAGCTCGACAAAATACTGACAGGGCGGTTCGATAGTCCGGATCCATGGCCAGCCGGCCGATATTGAAATAGACCCACTGAAACCCCAGAAGCAGCAGTGCCGAGGCGGCCACCGCTAACCAGCGCCATTGCCGGCGGCGGTTCCCTGGCGCAGGCGGGGCCTCTTCGGGGAGTTCCCCGGCGGGCGTCAGTGGCAGGATATCTGCCGGTGCATTTACGGTTTCGGGCAATTCTCCTATGCCCGCGGCCTTCGTTTCGGACGGCTCCTGTGCTGTTGTTTTCCCGGAGTGACCAGTTTCCTCGGCAAGGGTGCCCTCCGTGGGCAGGCGGAGAGGCTCTGCTGGCACCTTCGCCGCTGGTGGTGCCGAGAAGGCTTCCGGGTCCAGAGGACCGGCGCCGATGATATAATCTTCGCCGGCATCGGCCGATTCGGGCGCAATTGAGGGGCGCTCAGGGGGTGGGGCGGCTGTCGGGGGGGCGACTTGCTCCGCCCAGTCGTCGTCCTCGGAGTCGTCGGTTCCGAACAGGGCAATAGCGGGAAAGCCTGCATCGGCAAAATTGTCTCCCGCCAGGCCGGTTGCGGGGGCGTGGCTCTGGTCATCCCGCACCCGGAGTGCGGCTTTCGGGCCCAGGGAGGGTACGTCGGTGAAGTTCTCCGGGGCGTCGAAAATCCGGAAACAGGCCCCGCAGCGAACTTTCCCGTTCGCGGCCCTGAGCTGGGTGCCGGAGACCCGGAAGGCGACCTGGCAACTGGGGCAGCGGGTGACCCTTTCCGTCATGGGGCTGACTCCTTTTTGTGGCCGCATCCGGTCTTATTCTACGATGGCAGCAAGACCGGTACGATGCTGCCGGCTGGTTTTGCCGCGGCGGGTGCTGGCTCGTCTCAGGTTCCTGTCTTGACTCCGGTCAGTCGTGTCCATTCGTCCCTGCATACCGGCGAATCGAAGTGAATGCCCGGATAAGCGCCGACGACCGCCTCCGTCTGTTCCCCGGTGATACCCGACAGGCAGAGCCGACCGCCAGCCTTCAGCCTGCCCTCTAATAGGGCCGACAGTTCAATGAGGGGGCCGGCGAGGATGTTGGCCACCAGGATATCCACCGTTGCCGTGGGCATCTGGTCGGGGAGCCAGGCGGTCAGCCTGTCGGTGTCCAGACCGTTGCGATGCAGGTTGTCCCGCGTCGCGAGCAGCGCCTGGGGATCATTGTCCACAGCGATCACCCGGTCGGCGCCCAGCAGCAGGGCGCCGATGCCGAGAATGCCGGAGCCACAGCCATAATCAATGACGGTCTTGCCGGCCAGGTCCTGGCCGTCCAGCCACTGCAGGCACAGAAAGGTGGTGGCGTGAGTGCCGGAACCGAAGGCCAGGCCCGGGTCGAGAACCAGGTTGACGGCCCCCGGATCGGGTGGCGACTGCCAGCTGGGACATATCCAGAGGCGATCACCGCAGCGGATGGGTGCGAAGTCGTCCATCCAGGTCCTCTCCCATGGCCGGTCGGCCAGGGTTTCCCAGACCGGATCCGCGGCGCGGGTCCCGGCAATATCGGCAATAGCGGAGGTCACGGTCCGCCGGTCGATATCCGCTTCGAAAAGGCCTGTGATTCTGACGGATTGCCACAGGGGTGTTTCGCCGACCCCGGGCTCCAGAATGGGCTCGTCCTCACTGTCCGCCAGGGTGACCGACAGAGCGCCGCAGGCCAGGAGGCGGTCCTCCAGCACCGGCGCCGTGTCGCGATCGCTGGTCAGGTGAAGCTGAACCCAGGGCATTATCTGCGCTGCAGGCTATAGTCCAAGCCGCTTTTCCAGGTAGTGAATGTTCACACATCCCTGTTTGAAACCGGCGTCGGTGACCAGTTCCCGCTGCAGGTCGGTATTGGTCTTGATGCCCTCGATGATCAGTTCGTCCAGGGCATTGCCCATCCTCGCCAGAGAGGCGGGCCTGTCCTTGCCGTAGGTGATGATCTTGGCCACCAGGGAGTCATAGTAAGGCGGTACCGTATAGCCGGAGTAAAGGTGCGAATCGACCCGGACCCCATTGCCCCCCGGCGGGTGGTAATTGGTAACCCTGCCCGGGCTGGGCATAAAGGTTTTCGAATCCTCGGCATTGATGCGGCACTCGAAAGCGTGGCCTCGAAACAGGATGTCTTCCTGCTTGAAGCTCAGGGGCAGGCCGCTGGCAATCAACAGTTGCTCCTTGACGATGTCGACGCCGGTAATCATTTCCGTAACCGGGTGTTCCACCTGGACCCGGGTGTTCATTTCGATGAAATAGTAGTTGCCGTCCTCATACAGAAACTCGAACGTGCCCGCGCCCCGGTAGCCAATGTCGATGCAGGCATTGACACAGGCCTCGAAGACTTTTTCACGGGCCGCCTGGGGAATGCCGGGAGCCGGCGCCTCCTCGAGTACCTTCTGGTGGCGGCGCTGCAGGGAGCAGTCCCGGTCGCCAAGGTGGATGGCGTTGCCCTGACCGTCGGCCAGCACCTGGACTTCCACGTGTCGGGGGTTTTCCAGATATTTCTCCATATAGACCGTGGCGTCGCCGAACGCCGATTGCGCCTCGGACTGGGTAATGGAAACCGCTTTCAACAAATGGGCCTCGCTGTGCACCACGCGCA
>DGNJ01000047.1:1160-20257 GCA_002388905.1 Cellvibrionales bacterium UBA4495 | reverse complement strand
ATCGGCGGGTTGATTCTCAGCCTCTCTCAGCACGTACCGGGCGGCACGGCTTATCTCTATCGCCAGTTCGAGCCGCGGGAGATCATCGAGGGAATCGAGCGGGAAAAGCTCACGGTGCTGCTGCTGGCACCCACCATGGTCCAGATGCTGCTGGACAGCCCGGGTATCGACGAAGCGGACATGTCGAGTGTCCGCACCATTCTCTATTCGGCCGCGCCCATGCCCTCGACGGTGTTGCGCCGGGCCATCGATGTCTTCGACGGCTGTGGCTTCGTCAACCTGTTCGGGCAAACGGAGATCTGCATGTTCTGCCTGTCGCCGATGCAGCACAAGCCCAACGGCACCGAGGCCGAACGCCGGCAGTTGACGTCGGTGGGCCAGCCCTACCCCAACCTGGAGGCAAAAATACTGGATGATGAAGGTAACGAATGCCCCACGGGCGTGGCCGGCGAAATCGTTGCCCGCAGTAACGCCATGTTCCGGGGTTACTGGAACAACAGCCCGGCGACGATGGCAACACTGCGCGACGGCTGGGTCCACACCGGCGACATGGGTCGCATCGACGAGGATGGTTTCCTCTATCTGGTGGACCGCAAAAAGGACATGATTATTTCCGGTGGGGAGAACATTTATTCCCGGGAAGTGGAGGAAGCCATCATCCAGCATCCGGCGGTATCCGAATGCGCGGTGATCGGGCTTCCCGACCCCAAGTGGGGCGAGAATGTCTGCGCGATCATTACCCTGAAAGACGGTCAGCGTGCCAGCGGACCGGAGATTATCGAGCACACCCGTCAGTTGATAGCCAGCTACAAGAAGCCCAAGAAAGTCATCATTGTCGATGCCCTGCCCAAGCTGGTAACCGGCAAGATCAATAAAGTCGAGTTGCGCAGGCAATACGCCGGGTAACCGGCCTCCTCCAAAAGACCAGAACTGAGAGACGACTGGATGAAACTCAATCTCAACGACGATCAGCTTATGCTCAGGGACACCGTTTCCCGCCTGTTCGGCACAGAGGTCACCCCCGAGCGGGTGCGCGATGCGGAAAACAACAACGGTATCGACATGTCGCTGTGGACCCAGGTGGTGGAAATGGGCTTTCACGCCATGCGCGCCACCGAGGAGTGCGGCGGTCTGGGCATGTCCCTGATGGATGCGGTGCTGGTCGCCGAGGAATTCGGTCGCACGGTCGCACCCATCCCCCTGTGCGAAGCCATTACAGCAAATCGCGTGCTCAGCCTGCTCGCAACCGACAGCGACGAAGCCCGGAAGTGGTGCGACAAGGCCCTGTCCGGCACCTTACTGACGTTGCTGCCGGTTGAGATCACCGGCAGCGACCCCGTACTTGTGCCCTGGGCCGCCGTAGCGGAAGGCATACTGGCCCTGGAAGGCGACAGCGTTGTCCTGATCGAGGGCCTCGCGGGACCGGTCGCCGCCAACATGGGCGCCGCCGGCCATCGGCTTTGTGTCCTGGCCGGCGACGGTGCCGAAGGCCGGCGCACGGTTTTGGCCGAGGGCAAGGCGGCACGGGACGGCTTTCTTGCAACCCTTGAGGAGTGGAGACTGCTTACCGCCGCGGCCCTGGCCGGCCTCGGCCGCAAGGCCCTGGACATGGCGGCCGACTACGCCTCCGAGCGACAGCAGTTCGGGCGCCTGATCGGCGCCTACCAGGGCATCGCCCACCCCCTTGCCGATTCCCTCGCGGACATGGAGGGCCTGCAGTTGCTGGTCTGGTACAGCCTCTGGGCCATCGACAGTAAGCAACCGGATGCGGGCGGCGCCGTTTCCCTCGCTTACTGGTGGGCCGCCAACACCACGCCCCGGGCCACAAGCCGCGCCCTGCATACCTTCGGCGGTTACGGTGTTTCACTCGAATACGATATTCAACTCTACTATCGCCGCGCCAAGGCCTGGTCGCTGTTGGCGGGCGATCCCCGGAATGCCCTCCAGCAGGCCGGCGACCGCCTGTGGACCGACACCTCCGTTCCACTGCCCGAGGTTGGCGAAATCGAAGTGGATTTCGGCCTGGGCGAACGCGCGGAACAGATGGCCGGGGAAGTCCGCGATTTCTTCGAGACCAACCTGACCCCCGAATTGCGGGAGAAAGCCCACCACTCGGTGGCCGGTTACGACGAGGCGTTCTCCAGGAAACTCTGTGAGGCCGGCTTGCGTTATCCCCACTGGCCCGAGGAATTTGGCGGCCGCGGAGCCACGCCATTCGAAATGGCGGCGCTTAACGAAGTGTTCGAAGAGTATGGCTGGGAACGCATCACGGGCCCGATCACCAACCAGGTGGCGTTCGGGGTCATGGAGTTTGCCCGGCCCGAGGTCAAGAACGAGATTCTGGGCCAATTCGCCCGTGGCGAGGCGCTGGCCTGTCTCGGTTTTTCGGAGCCCGCCAGCGGTTCCGACATTTACGCAGCGAAAACCCGGGCCGTGCGCGATGGCGACGACTGGATCATCAGCGGCCAGAAAATTTTCACCACGGCGGGCAACCTGGCGGATTATATTTTCCTGCTGACCCGGACCAATCCGGATGTGCCCAAACATAAGGGCATGACCATTTTTATCGTTCCCATGAACCTGCCGGGTATCGAGATTCAACCGGTGCATACCCTCCAGGACGAACGCACCAATATCACCTATCTGGAAGACGTTCGGGTCCCCGATAAATATCGCCTCGGCGAGGTGGATGGGGGCCTCAAGGTCATGCTGCACGCCATGGAAATGGAGCATGGCGGAGCCGATCAATACCGGCTCTGGTACCAGACCATGTTCCAGAACGCGGTGACCTGGGCCCACGAGACCCGGCGCAATGGCCGCGCAGTCATTGAAGAGCCGGCAATCCGGATGCGGCTTGCCAGGGTGGCGGCGCACCATGCCATCGCCAGAATTCTCTGCTACCGGTCCCTTTGGGCTTCCTATTACAAGGTGGCCAACCGCAGTCATTTCGGCCCGGTTTCGAAACTTTTTACCACCGAGTGCTATCAGCAGGATGCAGTTGAACTGATGGACCTGGCGGCGCCCTACTCCCTTTTCGAAGGCGAACACGGCGCCGGCCAGATAGAGCTGGGCTACCGTCAATCCATCGGCACGACGATTTACGGGGGTACCAGCGAGATTATGCGCAGCCTGGTGGCCGAATTCGGGTTGGGCCTGCCCAAATCCCGGAGCTGACCCGGCAACTTGTGCGTCAACAGGCACGGGAAACTCCGGGCGGCCGAAGGCCGCCGGGGAATTGGCCGCCGCTTTTGAAAGGGGATACGGCAATGACAAATACGAACGAACGGCGGCTGGATGACCTGGAAAAACGCCTTCGGGTGGTCGAGGACCGGGAAGCCATCGTCAAGCTCAAGGCCACCTACGTCAACCTCAACGACGGGGGCTGGAAGGGCCCGACTCACCAATACCCCGAGGAGGTCGCCAGGCTTTTTACCGCGGACGGCATCTGGGACGGCCGCCCCGATATCGGTTACGCCCGGGGCACCGAGGACATAAAGCGCCTGTTCGGAGAGTTCCAGGTCATGCCCTTTATCATTCATTATGTGACCAACCCCCTGATCGAGATCGATGGCGACGAGGCCAGCGGGCACTGGCATGCCATTGTCACCGCCAACCTCCCGGACAGCAGTGCCCGCTGGGTGCTGGGGTTGTACCATGACACCTATAGGCGCACGGCAGATGGCTGGAAATTTACCAGCCTCATTTTTGAAACGGCGGCAAACTGCGCCTACGAGGAAGGCTGGGGCAAACTGGCGAAACAGCTGCACGACGCCGGGTAATATTGCCCTTTTGAACGGCATTTTCGAGGTAAATCCATGACTGACGAAAAACAAAAACAGAAACGAAATAAGGACGAACTGCTTTCACGCGGACTGGAAATGATGGACCGGGTTTACGGACCCGGTGTTTCGGAAATGGCGCGCCCGGGTTCGGAAGTGCCCTTTATCAGCGAGACCATCCGCCATCAGTTCGCGGAGATCTGGAGCCGGCCTCACCTTTCCATCCGGGACCGGCGCCTTCTGGTCATCGGTGCCACGGCAATGCTCGGTCGCGAGGACCTGATCGAAGTCCAGGTGCTGGGGGCATTGCGCAACAAGGAACTGGATGAGGACCAGTTGGAGGAAGCCGTTCTTCACCTGGCATTCTATGCGGGATGGGGGAATGCAACTGCCGTATCCCGCGGAATCCAGGCCGCCAAAAAGCGCTACGCTGAAGAGCAGGCCAATACCTAGTGTCATATCCCACAAATAGCTTTGTAGTGGTATGCCGGTGAGTTGGCGGCCCTGTGCGGGACCTTCGCCCGCCGGGAAACGGCCGTCGAGCTTAGAGGGAAGTATTCACAGCATGTCCCGCACAGGGGTGCCAACTCGCACTCCGTAAAGTTATCGATGGGACGGCACACTCGATCTGGAGGCGAAATAGCCGGAACCGCCCAACGACTTTCCGTCCAGTGAAATTTTATTGATTTCAGGAGGAGTAATACCATGAACCTGGCCCACAACGATCCCATTCCGGATCATGTACCCGAAAATCTTATCGAGCGGGAATTTCCCCTGATCGGATCCACCATCACCACCGAGGATCCCTACGCCAGAATCATTCCCGACGCCTGCGAAGGACCGGATATCGCTTTTGTCCCCCATATGCGTCCCGATGGGGGCCATGCCTGGATCCTGCGCCGTCACCAGGATATCCGCAACGTCTACGACGATACCGAGCACTTCTCCAACAAGGGGTTTTCATCCCTGGCAAAGGTGGTAGGTGAACACTGGCAGTTGATTCCCGCCGAACAGGATCCACCGGAACACACGTTTTACCGGCAACTGCTCAACCCCATTTTCTCTCCCGGTGCCATGGCCAAAATGGAAGACGTGGTAAGGGACGCGGCACGGGAATGCCTGGAGGGCATGGCGGACCGGAACGAGTGCGAGTTCATTCAGGAATTCAGCTTCCCTTTCCCTGTCGGTGTATTCCTCGACCTGGTCGGGCTGCCCAAAGAACGCATGCCCGACTTCCAGCGCTGGGCGAACTCGATTATTCAGAGCAATGGCGATATCGCCAAAGTGCAATACGGTGTCCGCGAGGCGGCAAACTACTTGCGCCAGGTCATCGAGGAACGCAAGGCCGAGCCGGGGGACGACCTGATCAGCTTTGCCATCAGGGCGGATGTCAACGGCCGTAAAATGAACGACGAGGAGTTGCTGGGTTATGCCTTCAATTTCTTTATCGGCGGCCTGGATACGGTGACGGCCCACATCAATAATTTCATGCGTCATCTGGCCAATCATCCCCAACAGCAGCGGGAACTCCGGGAAAACCCGGATAAAATCCGCATGGCGGTGGAAGAGTTGATGCGTGCCTTTGCCGCCGTGACCACCTACCGGACCTGCAAGAAAGAGACACAATTGTGTGGCACTACTATCAGGGAAGGAGACCAGGTCGCCATGATCACGACACTGGCTGGGCGTGATGGCGAGGCTTTCGAGAACCCTCACGAAGTGATTCTGGACAGAAACCCGAAACACGTATCCTTTGCAACGGGCCCGCACCATTGCCTGGGTGTTCACCTGGCGAGGCGGGAACTGCGTATTGCCCTGGAAGAGATACTGAAAACGCTTCCGGAATTCCGTCTCAAGGAGGGGGTACCCATCGAATCCCAGGCGGGCATTATTATCCAGCCGCGCAATCTGCCTTTGGTGTGGAGTTCTTATTAACCCGGCAACCAAATAGATATCCATATTTATTTGGTTACGGGCACCGGCGAAATGCCCTCGATTATCGGGCCCGGGGCATTTTTAGGTTAAGGAATACCCCGCCTTTCTGACAAGCGCCTCGCTCTTTTCCCAGAGCTGACCCGCCAGTACGGGATCATTGGTTTCCGGCGCCGGCGTCGCGGGCTTACAGTTTGCGTAGTAGCCGCCGGTCTCGCCCTCCACCTCCGCAGAGGTGGCGAGATACACCAGGTTCCGGGCACCTTTTTCCGGGCTTTTAAGGAAGGGTTTGGCCACGGTGTAAAAGATCCTTGTCGCCAGGGACTCCTTGCCGAAATTCGAGCGAATGGTACCCGGGTGCAATGCATTGGAGGTGACACCGGTGCCCTCGAGACGGCGGGCAAATTCGTTGCTGAACAGGATATTGGCAAATTTGGCCCGGAAATAGGCATTGGATGGCCTGGTGTTTTCCGACATCAGGTCGTCGATATCGAAAGGCGCGAATTTGTGGCCGATGGAAGAAACGTTGACAATCCGGGCGCCGGGGGCTTGCTTTAGCTTTTCGAGCAACCGGTTGGTCAACAGGAAGTGGGCCAGGTGATTGACCGCGAAGGTCATTTCGTAACCGTCGCGGGAGTACTCAATACTCGATGCCGATGCCCGCCCGGCGTTATTGATAAGGACATCCAGCTTGTCCAGGCGGGCGTTGAGATCCTCCGCCAGCCGCTGAACGTCATCCAGGGAGGCGAAGTCCGCCTGGACAAATTCCACTTTGTTTCCCCCGCCGACGGCCTGCACCTGCTCCACCGCCCGGCGACCTTTTTCGGCATTACGACCGTGGAGGTAAATATCGTAGCCTTTTTCGGCCATGGCTTTCGCCGCTTCGAGCCCGATGCCGTCGGTTGCTCCGGTAATCAGACAATTTTTGCCCATTTGTTTCTCCTCTTTCAGGAACCTCTCTCAGGGACCTCTTTCAACAAATTTTCCGACGGCACTCTTACAACCCATACCCGCTGGTGCTATCGTCATCGCAATTATTGACATTGTGTCAGCTTTTAAAGCAGGATGACAAGATAATCCTAAGGAACGCAAATATGGACATCGCCGTCGCACTCCCCATGCGTAATTATCAGGCCGACGAACTGGCCGGGTTCGCCAACGTCGCGGAGAACAGCGCGTTTTCCTGCATCAACGTGGGGGAACGCCTCTGTTTCGACGACCACGAAGCCCTAACCGCGCTGTCCGTCCTCGCCGGCATGACGCAGCGAGTGCGCCTGATGACCGGTGTGCTGGTCTTGCCCGTACACGACCCCGTTGTCCTCGCCAAACGGGCGGCGAGTCTGGATATTCTCAGTAACGGTCGGTTGGTGCTGGGTGTCGGCGTGGGTTCCCGGAAACCGGATTTCGATGTCACCGGTGCCGACTGGCACACCCGGGGAATCCGTACGGAGGAACAGATCGCAATCATGCGCCGTGTCTGGTCCGGCGAGCCGCCCTACCCCGGTACGGAGCCGGTCGCGCCCCAACCACCCCGGGGCAGACCACCGATTATCATCGGTGGCTTTTCGGAACCGGCCCTGCGCAGGGCCGGGCGCATCGCCGATGGTTTCCACAGTTTCGATTTCTCGCCCGATCCAAGGCTGCACGAAGAACGGTACCGGATTATAAAGAAGGCGTGGGACGAAAGCGGCCGGGCGGGGAAACCCCGGCTGATCGCGAGCACATTCTTCTCCCTGGGACCCAACGCCCGGGAAATTTACGAGCAGGGAATGGCGGAGTTCTACGGTTACACCGAGGAGATGCGCCGCTGGGCCATGGCGCCGGATGCCCTCACCACCCCCGGCGCCATCAGGGACTCGGTGAAGCGCTTCGAGGACGCCGGTGTCGACGAGGTGCTCTTTGCCACGGCTCACCACCTGGGACCGGAGTCGTGGGAGTGGCTGGCTGACGCCCTGGCATAGGAATAGGGCAATCCTTCGGTTCGCCGGCCACCCACCGGAATCAGGCGCTCTCATTTCCTGCCAGGTGCCGGCCAATCAGATAGCCCATGGTCAGGTTCAGGGAGTGATTGCTCCCGCCAGCCGGCGGCAGCCCCGCCCACAGGGAATTCATGTCCAGGCCCGCGGCGTATAAGCCGGCTATGGCCCCATTGTCACGGCTCATTACCCGCCCGTATTTATCCACTTTCAGGCCCAGGGTCGTGGTGGCATCGCCGGGATAGACCCGGACTGCATAGAACGGCGCTTTTTCGATGGGCCCCAGAGAGGGGTTGGGCTTGTGGGCAGCGTCCCCGGCGGCACGGTCAAAGGCCGAATCCCCCCGCCCAAAATCCGGATCCTTGCCCTCGGCGGCGTGCCGGTTGAACCGGGCCACCGTTTCCTCCAGCGCGTTACCAGGGACCGCCATTTTTTGGGCCAGAGTTGCCAGGGACTCCCCGTTGATCAGGTAACCGTCACGAACCAGGCGCCGCCGTCCCCAGCCACCGGGATAGACAAGACCCAGGCCGTGCCTGCGAATAAAACGGCCATCGCATATCAGCCACGCGGGAACCGACCCGGTCCGGTGCATGGCCTCGGTAAAAACCAGGGAGGCCTCGTTGCCAAAGCGCTCCCCGCTGTCGTTGACGGCAATGCAGCCAGGCATGGGCTTATCGAGGAAGAGATGGGGAAATTTACGGACACTGCCATCCGGCCGATGGTGGAGGGAGATAATGTTCCACACCGCATTGGCAGGATTGCTTTGGTGCATTGTTCCACCCACGCCAAGCGCCATCCTGATGCCGTCGCCGGTGTTGCCCTCGGGCATCAGGGACTGGTGATACTCGGCGTACGGGATATGGCGCCGACGCATCTCGGGATCGGAGGAAAAACCGCCGCTGGCAAGCACGACGCCGCGCCGGGCTGTAATTGCCATTTTCCGCCCCTCCCGGTCGATCTCCACACCGGCGACCCGGTCGTTATTTTTTATTAGATCCAGGGCCGAACTGTTGTGCCAGAGAGTGACCCCCGCATCCAGTGCGGAATGAAGCAATCTGGCCGCCAGGGCGTTGCCCATGGTCAGACGCATGCCTCGCGGGTAACCGCGCAAGCGGTCACCCAGGTAACGGCTAACCAGCCCGAGACTGCGAGAAAGAGAACGCCAGCTGTGGCCGGCATTCATCAGGTGGACTCCATCCGCCAGGTCCACCATCATGCCGCCGGGGGCATTGAACTCGGGAAGAGGCGGGCGAAGCCTGGCGAACCAGTCTCCCAGGCGCCGGCCATCGTATTCCACGGGGGTCACCAGGCGGCCGGCCCGACTGCCGCCGGGCAACTCGGGAAAATAGTCGGGGAGCGTCCCTTTCAGGTCGAAATGTACGTGCGTGTTGTTCTCGAAGTAGCGGAGCATCTCTGCACTGTTTTCCAGGAACTGCTGCCACAGGGTTTCGTCCAGTGCCTGGCCCACCACTTCCCTGATGTAGGTTCCCGCATCCTCAGCGCTGTCTTGCATCCCTGCGGAGCGCATGATGTGGTTATCGGGTACCCAGCAGCCGCCCCCCGACCACGCCGTGGCACCGCCAAAGAACGGTGTCTTTTCCAGCAGCAGAACATCCAGCCCCTCCCTGGCGGCGACAATGGCGGTCGCCATCCCGGCGCTGCCGGAACCGACGACCACCATGTCGACCGCGATATTCTCCGGATCCACTATTGGCTGGCTCCCCAACTTCGATAATCACCCGTGGCCAAGAAAGCTTAGCGGGCCGTATCCATCATAAAGCCGCCATCGGCCATGAGGCTGTAGCCCGTCATATAAGCGGAGTCGTCGCTGGCCAGGAAGAGTGCGACCGGGGCGATATCCTTGTCCACATCGCCCATACGGGGCACCGGAAACATATCCCCCGGCTCCCAGCCGGTTTCTTCGATGGCGCTGTCGAAGGCATCGGTGATGGCGATGGGGCAGATATTGTTGACGGTGATATTGTCCTTGCCCCACTCCCGGGCAGCTATACGGGTCAGCGCCCTGACGCCCTCCTTGGCGACCGCGTAGGGTACATAACCGGGCTGGCCTATAAGACCCACGCTGGAAGCAAAATTGATGATCCTACCGCCCCGCCCCTTCATGTAGGGATAGCAGGCGCGCATAAACAACATATGGGCGATGGGTCCGCCCCTTACCTGGTCGATAATATTGTCCGTGCTGGCATCCAGTACCGAACCCATGTTGGTGGAAATATCCATGGCATTGTTGACCAGGATGTCCACTGTACCGTAGGCGTCGATGACTTGTTTCATGGCCTCGCCGATCTGTTCCTCGACGGTAACGTCGCAAGGGATGCCGATGGCCGCTCCGCCGGCGGCAGTGATCTCATCCACCGTTGTCCGGATATTCTTTTCCGTCCGGGACACCACCGCCACACTGGCGCCCTCCCCTGCAAAACACCTGGCGATGGCACGTCCGATACCGCGGCCGGCGCCGGTTACGATTGCCACCTTGTTTTTCAATCTGGCCATTTTCTTATCCTCCTTCAGAAATACATGTCAATAAGGCCACCGTCGACGACGATGCACTGGCCGGTGATATAGCCCGCCTGTTTCGAGCAGAGGAAGGCACACAGGCCGGACAACTCTTCCGGTTTGCCGAACCGCTGGAGGGGAATGCGCAGGCGCTCCTTTTCCATGAACTCCTCATAGGTCAATCCGTCGCGCCTGGCACACTCCTCAAGAAAAGCCCGGTAATTCTCACCGGTCTCGATAAAGCCCGGCGGAATACTGTTGACAGTAATGCCATGAGGGCCCAGTTCATCCGCCAGGGTCCGGTTGAGCCCCAGTGCCGCGGGTCGATTGACATTCGCCAGGGCGTAATCGAAATGCAGGATCGAGCGCCGCGCCGGTTGCTTGGATATCCCGGAGCTGATGGTAATCAGCCGCCCCCATTGCTTCTCCTTCATGCCGGGCACAATGGCTCTGGCGAAGTTGGCAAAACCCTTGACCACGGCGGCAAACGACTTGTCGAAATCCTCGTCCGTAAAACCAAACGCACCGGGCGGAGGCCCCACCGGGGAATAAATGCCGATTTCCGGAACGCCGAAAGCGGATTTCGCCGCCTCGATCATGCGCGGGTAACTGTCGAAGTCGAGCAAATCCACCGATACCGAAGCGGCTTTTCCACCCACGGATTCGATGGCTTCAACTGTGTCATCCATCTGCTCCTGTCCCCGGGCCGCGACCACAACCTTGCAGCCGTTGCGGCCCAGCTCTTCCGAAATGGCGCGACCGATGCCGTGGGAGCCCCCGGTCACGATCGCCACCTTGCCCGCAATTCCCAGATCCATACTCATATCCCCCGGTAGTCTTTGTCAGTTATTCCGCTATCGTCGCTATCACGATCGGTTCCGGCCGGTCGCCTGGTTGTCCCGCTCCCATTCCTCGAAATAGGTATACTGCCTGCCCTCACTGGTCGACGACCCCCAGACACGGACACGGTCTTCCTCGATGGTCAGGTATTCGGCGCCGGTAAAAGCACCGTCCGCCGAGCGATAAACATCCCCCGCCAGGCCGTTATCCACGAGCACAAAAGCGATGGTGGCCATGGTGCTGCCGTCATCGTCCCAGATAATGGGCCGTGGCTGGCCATCGAAGGCTCCATCCCAGGTCCAACTCCGGACCGAACCATCCATAAAGACCTGCCGGGTTTTCATGAACAGGGCCTGCCCCTCGACCCTTACCTCCTGGGTCTGCTCCCTCCAGACATTCTCGTGATGCGGGTTGGTGAACACCGCCGTATCCGACCGCCACCGCCAATGCCCTGTCCATTCTTCCGCTGTGTTTGTCATACAGATTCCTCGCTTGGTTGTTCACGGCACCTGTCGCCCCGGATTATCATCCACGGGCACAGGCACACCATTCAGATAGCGGCCACGGCCGGAATTATCTCGGCGGCAACCCAGCGCATCCTGTCCTTGTAAGCCTCGAAATCCGCGACCGGCGGGACCGGAATGCTGGTTTCCGTGACCCCCAGCCCGGCCAGCCACCGACACTGGTCGATACTCCTGGCCGCGTCCCAGTGTCCGACACCCCGGTCATCCCCCCGGGTCTCGTGATTGGCCGTGACATTGAGCATTTCCTGGGGCAGAAAGACATCCAGTTTCCGGCCATGGTAATCGGGCCGGGATTGGATAAAGTCGAGTTTTTCACGGAATTTCTCGGGGGAAAGCTGGAAGGGTTGCCAGCCGTCCCCGTAGCGGGCAATGCGTTTCAGTACGGGCTCGGCATCGCCGCCAAACCAGATGGGCATGGGATCCTGCACCGGCTTCGGCTCGAACACGGCATTATCGAAGGTAACGAACTCGCCGTGAAAGCTGGGAGCGCCGCCGTGCCAAAGCTCGATCATGGCACGGATATATTCCTCGCTGGCGGCGCCACGCTTTTCGAAGGGCACGTTAAGGATGGTGAATTCCTCCGTCATCCACCCCACCCCGAACATGGGAACGGCGCGCCCGTCGCTCATCCAGTCGAGGGTCGCCCAGTTCTTGGCCTGAACCACGGGGTTCTGCAACGGCAGGATGGTGAGGGAGGAGCCCAGTTTGATGCGGGACGTCTGGCCGGCGAACGCGGCCAGGGCGACCGCGCTACTGAAATAGTGTCCACCGGAGAATTTTGCGTAAGGGTCGGGCACAATGAAGTGCTCTCCCAGAAGGGCCTTGTGAAAGCCCAGTTCGTCGGCAAGACGGACCGATTCTATGACATCCTTGCCGGTAAGGGCATGTTCCCAGGGCTGGGTCATGGCCTCGATATGCATGCAGTTGGGTACGGTAAAGTTGATTTTCATAACGCTCGTTTCTTCCGTTACATCGGGAAAGGGTTGGGCAACATGGACGGCGAGCGCGCGGCTCAGCGCAGCATGGTGCCGCCGTTGACGGAGAAAACCTGCCCCTGAATCCAGGCGCCATCCTCGGACATCAGGTGGGCCACCATGGCGGCAATATCGTCGGTATCGCCAAGCCTGGTACTGCAGGTGTTTTCCAGAATTTGCTGGCGAAAGTCCGCCGGCAGAGCCGCCACCGTGGGTGACATCACCAGGCCCGGCGCAATCGAGTTGGCGCGAACGCCCCGCTTCCCCCACCCCCGGGCCACATGGCGCATCAGGGCATTGACCCCGGCCTTTGCCGCCGCATAGGCCACCCGCACATCCTCGCCATGGAACGCGGCCTCGGAACTGGTATACACCAGGGCACCGCCGCCGTTGGCGAGGAGGTGGGGCAGCGCGAAGCGGGTGCAATACAGGTAACCGGTGAGATCCACGTGGAGGATGTGATCCCAGATATCCAGGTCGATTTCGAGGACATTGAGGTCTCTGTCCTGGATAGACAGGTCCGCTGCATTGGCGTGAAGGCCGTCCAGTTTGCCGAATGTGGTGACGGCAAGCTCCACCAGCGCCTGGACGGAATCGGGGTCGCCGATATCGAGACGGGTGGCCAGGGCCGTGCCGCCCGAATCCTTTATCCCGGCACAAAGCGTTTGGGCTTCATCGATATTGATATCGCCAATGACTACCCGGGCTCCCTCCCCGGCCAGGCGGCGTGCCGTTGCGGAACCGATACCGCCGGCACCCCCGGCCAGGGCGATAACCTTGCCGGCCAGCCGATCTTTCCAGACGGCTCTTGCGGTGGCGTCGGACATCACATCCGCTCCCCGAATCTGTCCGTGTAGAAAGCAAAGCGATCCTTTATTTCATCCGCTTCAAGGCCAAAATCCGCCAGATCGGACTTATGGGTGCCCTTGGGGTTCTCCGCGCGCCATTGTTCCAGTCTGGTATGAAACTGCTCACTGAATTCCCATCCGAGCCAGTCGTACAGGCGCCGTAAACCCGGCTCGGGATTCGCCACCTGCTCCCGGTGGTAAAGATCGAAAAACCGCTCCTCCCCAAGACTGTCCCGGTTCCGTATCAGCCGACGCATGGCTTCCTGCCACTGATCCATCTGCCCGGCCCCCAGCTCCCTGGGCCCCGGGTTTTTGAGAAATGCTTCCCTCACCTGGTAAATCAGGGAGCAGATGGACGGAAGCACCTTGACGGGATCCCGGTGGGTAACCACAAAACGGGCATCGGGATAGGATTTCAGCAAGGCGCCCATATAAGCGCTGTGCACCGGTGAACGCAACACCCAGCGCCGGGCTGGCGTCTTCCATTGAAGCAACTTCAGGACACGGCGATGATAGCGATAGGCGGCGTCGACTTCCGGCAGGCCTTCGGTCATGGCCCAGCGCTCATATTCCGGGATACGGTGAAAACCGTTGAAGGCGACGTCGGCAAAGGACAGGTCCAGAAGATAGAAACATTCTTCCGGCGCATGGGCATTGCGGGGCATGGCCTCGGTGACGCCCGGAACCAGGGCCTCGAACTCATGACCTCGCTGGATATTGCGTTCGATCCTGGGGTCGTCCGGGACATTGATATCCGGAGGCGGGCAGGGCTCCGCGGCTTCCCAGCCACGCAGGGAGCGCGTTTCGGTATCCAGGGCCAGCATATGGCCAAGCGCGGTACTGCCGGTCCTCGGCAGGCCGGTGATAAACACCGGGTCGCGAATATCCTGGTCATCGATTTCGGGGTGCTCCCGATAGCATTCCTCAATCCGGAGGCGGTTGATCAGATTGCCGACAATGCTGCCGGGAATGGCCACCTTTCCGACTTCGGTGGGCTCGGCATTCCGGTTGATGGAATCCACCAATTTTTCAAGGCCCACCCTGAATGAGGGATCGCCAAAGTCGTCAAGGCCCGTGACCTGACAAGCCTGGTCCAGTAATTCCTCTACCTGTAGTGACATCATGGGGCTCTCCTTATGAGTTCTTCTTATGGGCTCTCATTAACGACTCTCTTTAAGGGCTTTCCGGTAACCCTTGTCAGGACTGGTGATGGTGCTGGCAAAGCTCGCGCAGGCCGTCCGCGAACTTAACGCGGCAGGGTCCGGTGATGGACCGGCGCTTTTCTACATCCGCTATATGCGATACCTGGGCGCCGGGCAAATGCATGACCTCCATTTTCGGTTCCAGGCCGAGCATGTCCGCGGCCTGCCGGCACCATTGCTGGGCCGATACCACTTCATCCCCGGCCCAGTTGACGATAGTGGCCGGCGTGCCGGCCGCTTCCAGGAGCGGCGGGAGCTGCTCGCACATGTCGCGGACGTGTATGGGGCGATGATTGTTGGGGTCATTGGGCACCTTCACGACTTCACCCGCCTGCATCTGGCGGATATGCATGGAGATCAGGTTTTCCGGGCTGCCATACACCGTGTTGAGGCGGGCAATGGTGACCGGCAGGGAGAATGCACGGGCGGAAAACCTGGCCACGGCTTCCTCGGCGATTTTCGTGACGGGGCTGGTGGGACCCCAGGGTGCGAAGGATCGGCCCAGCTCGCCGGTTTCCGGCTGCTCGAAATCGGGGTCGGGATTGGGGACATAGATGGCGTGGGAGGAAATCACCAGGGCGGCCCTGGCCGTTGCGCAGTGCTGCAAAACCAGGCCGGTGCCCTCTCCGTTGACGGTCATGGCCCGATCGAAATCGTCCAGGGTGCCCCGCATGAAAGCGAAGTGCAGGACATAATCCACATCCCGCGGCAACTGGGAAACATCGGCCTTCTCCAGGTCCATGGGGCAGGGCTCGATATTGGCAGAGATCACTTTCTCCCGGCTCTCATCGCTTTGAAAGCGGGCCGCGCCGAAGACCTGATTGCGCTCCGCCAGAAAGCGGGCAATGGGCCATGCCACGGACCCGGTCACCCCGGTAATCAGAATCTTTTTATCACTGAGCATGTTGTTTCTCCTTCAATCTTGGCGCCATTACCTCGTACATCCGGGTCAGCCCCTCCTTGATGGGCACCTGACAGGGGCCGGTGATGGAACGTCGTTTTTCCGTATCCAACTGGTAGGTGGGGTACTCAAAACCACCGTGGGCAAAATCGGGTTCCACGCCCGCCAGCTTGCCGAAATGCGCCATCACCTCCTGGGTGGCAATGGCTAAGCCGCCGCCCAGGTTCACCAGGGTGGGCGGTACATCGGCAGCATCGAGCAGGGGGCCGACGAAACGCACCACGTCGTCGTCACTGATGGGCTGGATGATGTTCGACTGGTGCTCCGGCAGGGGAACGGGCTGGCCGGCGAGCATCATGCCAAGAAAAATGCCCAGCATGCCTCCGTCGTGGTAGGTGCCGTACTGCACTCCCAGCCGGGCAACCGTGGTGGGCAACCCGAGATGTTTCGACATGCCCCAGGCCGCGCCCTCCGCGGCGAGTTTCGTGCCCTCGTAATGCAGCCCCATTACCGAGCCACCGGTCAGGTCTGTCTCCACATAGGCATGCTCGGGATCAGGATTCGGGGCGTATACGCCGATGGTGGAAATATGCAGGAAAGCCCTGGCGTTTCGACAGTGGGCCATGAGCATGGCGGTTCCCTGGGGGTTGTCGTGCATGCCCTGGGCAAAGGACTCGGGAGCGCAATTGGCGGCGCAATGAATCACGTAATCAAAATCCGTCGGCAGTGCGTCAAAGCGCCCCTCGGCAAAATCGCCCACCACCGTATTCACCCCTTTCTGCTCCCAGAATTCCCGCTGTCCCTGGCGGCTATACCGGGCATAGCCCCAGAGATCGTTCTCCGGCGCCAGCGCCGCTGCGATGGAGCCTCCCAGGTTGCCGGTCAATCCCGTGAGTAAAACCTTTTTATCCTTTAGCATGATCCACACACCTTTTATGCGTTGAATTATTGACCTGGCATGCAACCAGGTTGTGCTGACCGGTTATGACGAGTGGCCCATAACCTCGCCCGGCCCCGGGTCAGGGCGTAGCCACCCTGAGCGACCAGTGCTGCGCACGACCGGCAACTTCATCCCGTCGCTGTTGCGCACTGATTGCCGGTAGTGTCTCGGGCACAACCTTTTCAATCTCGCTTGAGTCCACCACCTGAAAGTTCCGAAGCAGTTTTTCCGGGTCCGGTGCCCCTGCAGGCATACCCTGCCAGCGAAAAAACAACCAGCCTTCATGAAGACCGGCGGTATCGATCCAGTTGGCGAGCCCCGGATCCCGGGGTGCCAGAATAAAAGTGAAAGTGCCGTCCGGGTTGGCGAGCGCCTGGGTTTTGTTGTAACTGCTGATGTGTTCAGTCGGTGAGGGGGCGATCATCCAGGTATCCGCCATCTGTACGCCGAAGTAATCGGCGCCTCCGTCGACAACAGTGGCAACAATGGCCTGGTCGTCCCGCAGTCGGAAATGGCAGGTGGCGGCATATCCCCAGGCGCCTGTTCGCCCGTAGGGAGGCACCAGGGTGTTGATATCGGGCCTGCCATTGAAGTTATCGTTGAAGCGCAGCCAGAAATCCACAAACCCCGGCAGGTAGCCGGCTACCCGGGAAGCAATATCGGCATCGCTCAGGGGTGGTGGCAGGGCCGAGCCGCCGACCCGCCTGATCTCCAGATCGTTGGGGATCTGCCGCCAGTCACCCAAGCTGTCCCGCACCAACAGGTAAAGTTCACCCTCTGGCATTCGGATATGGTTGCGACGACCATCCGCATCGCTGTTATCCAGCGTGATACGAAAATGGCCGTCGTCGGCGATATCCATCTCCCGGCTGGTGAGCATCTGCAATGCACCCAGGTCGCGCATGCTGTCGTCATTGACTGCAAAGCCGTCACCCTTGGGGTGCCGGGTAAGCTGAAAGGTAAACTGTGAAGGCCGGGGTTCGTTGACTTTGCCGGTCACTTCGTACCGTATGCCGCCGTCGAGCCCGGCATTGCGGTAGATGTTATCGGGACAATCGATGGCCGCACCCGAGCCCGGGAACTCGTGGCCGAACCATCGATAACGCGCCAGATTCGTGCTCCATATAAAGCGGGGATGGGAAAGGTCGCTTCCGATGGTCTGCAATATCAACTGGTACAACCATTTATCCAGTGCCCGATCGATGCGGGCCCGCGCCTCGGAAAGCTTCGCCAGCGGGTGTTCTGTCATCAGCGTCCTTGCTGGCTGCCGAGCTGACAGAACCTCATCCGTCACGGCGATAGTCATGGCCCGGCGTTCCGCCTCGGCCTGATCCTCCGTCGCCAGAGGGCTGATAAAGTCGCGGGCTTTTGTTTTCATCAACGCCTCCGGGCGCGAAAGTTCAATCGTGGAAATGGCTGCCGCCGTTGACGTGCCAGACCTGACCACTAACCCAGGAAGCATGGTCGGAAAGCAGAAAGGCAATGGTTGCGGCCTGGTCAGGGGGGCGGCCGAATCGTTTCATGGTGGTGAGGTTCAGCCACTGCTGCTTGAAATCCTCCGGCATCATTGCCTCGGCCGTTTCGCTCATGGTAATTCCCGGTGCCACGGCATTGCAGCGTACACCATCCGGTCCCCAGCGCAGGGCGGTATGTCGGGTAAGGGCATTGACGCCCGCCTTGGTGATCGAATAGGCGGGCCGGGTGTCCTCGCCGCAACTGGCCGCTTCCGACGACACATTGACAATGGCCCCACCATTTCCCTGCTTGAGAAACTGGCGAATGGCTTCGCGGCTCGCCAGGGCAAAGCCGATGACATTGGCGCGCATGGCACTCAGCCAGATGGCGGGATCCATATCCAGGAGATCCCGGTCGGCCTCGATCATGGCCGGCGAAAGATCGGCGGCGACGTTGGCCAGGCCATCTATGCCGCCCATTTCCCCGACGGCGGTGGCGACGAATTTCTTGAGGGAGGTTTCATCCCGCAGATCAAATTGGACCGCCAGGGCCTGCCCGCCCTCTTCGTTGATGGCCGCGGCTACCGATTCGGCGTTCTCCCGATTGAGATCGCCTACCACCACCCGGCCGCCCGCTTCCATCACTCTGCGGCAGGTGGCCTCCCCAATACCGGAGCCACCGCCCGCGACAAGAATCCGTTTATTTTGTAGTAATTCCTTCATCTCCCGCTCCTGTATTGGCGCGCTTCAAGCCCGCATAATAAAGCCACCGTCCACCTGGAAGGTCTGCCCCGTCATGTAGTCGGAATCACTGCTCGCGAGGAAGACCGCCACCGGCGCGAGTTCTTTGTCGGGATCGCCGAAGTGACGGAGGGGAATCTGGCTGATCGTCCCATCGAAATCCGCCGGCGCCGTTTCATAGGCTTCCCTGAGCGCGTCGGTAAGAATCATGGGGTTGATAACATTGACATTGATATTCTGCGGACCCCATTCCCGGGCGGCCGTGCGGGACAGGGAGCGCACCGCTTCCTTGGTCATGTTATAGGCGACACCGCCTTCCAGGTTGATCTGCGCTTGGGCGGATCCGAAATTGATCACCTTGCCGCCATTTTTGCTCAGGTAGGGATACGCGGCTTTCATTGCCCAGAGAGTGGCCATAAAAGCGGAACGGAACGTGTATTCGAGTGTTTCCTCGTCCACTTCCTGGACG
>DGNJ01000047.1:0-1128 GCA_002388905.1 Cellvibrionales bacterium UBA4495 | reverse complement strand
CATTGTTGACGAGAATGTCGACAGTGCCGTAAGCCTCGACGGCCTTGTCCACCATGGCGAAAACCTGGCCCCGGTCGGTCACGTCACAGGGAATGCCCAGGGCCTTGCCCCCGGTGCCGGTAATCTCCTTGACCACCGCGTCGACCGTCGACGGCGTCCGGGAGGCCACCACCACTTTCGCTCCCTCCCGTGCGTAGGCCAGGGATATGGCGCGGCCGATACCGCGGCCCGCACCGGTTACGATAGCCACTTTACCTTCCAGCTTGCCCATTCCTTTTCTCCTGCTTTCGAACTCTTCAGGTTCTGCGTTTTTTTGGACTGAAACCTTCAATCGAGACAGGCACTCTCAAGCGTGCCTTCAGGCTGGTGATCATGATATTACGGGGGACGCGGTAACCCCGTTCACAATTGGCCGGGCATGGGATTGCCTTATCGTTATTTCTAAAATGACACTGTTCGCGAAAAAACGCCCTTGGCACTGCAAACAGCCGGAAAAACTGAATATGTGTTAGTTGTATCAAAAACCAGGAGTTCCGACAAGCTTTCCGAAGGTTTTTAATTGACGTACTGTTTTAACAACACTTTCATTAGGAGCGCTTTATGAATGCATTGGACCGCGTCTTGATACGACAGGCCTGCATTGACCTGACCAGCCGCTATGCCCTGGCGGTCAATACCAGCGATACCCAGGCGTTCATTGCGCTATTCACGGACGACGCCATCTGGCAGCGTCCAGGAGTACCGCCCCTGGAGGGCATCGACGCCATTCGGACCTTCATTGCCGGCGAGTTCGAAAAAACGCGGGTGATACGCCATGTCAACGGCGCCGTACTGGTGGATATCAACGGTGAACAAGGCGCCTCGGGGTGGTCGCAAACCACCGTTTACCACGCTCCAGGCGAGAACAAGATTCCGGTTCGGGACACCCGGCCTGAAATGGTTGTGGAATATCGCGACCAGTTCCGCTGCGTTGACAGACAATGGCGTTTCGCCCGGCGTGATACCCGTATTGTCTTTACCAGGACGTGATACCCGGAGGGCTACAGGGTATTGATCACTTGCCCTTGCCCGGCGCCGGCAAAAAACCCCGGCACACACACCGGCCAGATCGGGTAGGAGGCGGGGTTG
>DGNJ01000016.1 GCA_002388905.1 Cellvibrionales bacterium UBA4495 | reverse complement strand
GGCCTGACCGTCGACGATATCGATATCTGGGAGCTCAACGAGGCCTTCGCCAGCCAGGTACTCTATTGTCGGGACAAGCTGGGCATCGATAACGACAAGTTCAACGTCTCCGGCGGCGCCATTGCCATCGGCCACCCCTACGGCATGTCCGGCGCGCGCATGGCCGGCCACCTGTTGCTGGAGGGCAAGCGCCGGGGTGCGCGTTACGGTGTCGTGACCATGTGCGCCGGCGGTGGCATGGGCGCGGCCGGACTATTCGAAATATTCTGAGGGGGCGTCACGTTGCCGACCCGGACGAGCGAAAACACGCCCGCGGACACGTTGCCCGGCTGGTGGCAATGGGCCCTGTCCCGGCCCGGCCGCCCGGGCACGCTGAACAGCGAAGCCGGTCGCATCCATTACCTGCAGTGGGGCGATGATCCGGGAAAGCCGCCGCTTTTACTGGCCCACGGTTTCCGGGCCCACGCTCACTGGTGGGATATGGTGGCCCCTTTCCTGGCGGAGCAGTACCGGGTTTACGCCCTGGATTTTACCGGCATGGGCGACAGTGACCATCGCACGGAATATACCTCTAACTGTCATCGGGAGGATATTGTCGCCCTTATCGAACAGCTCGGGCTGGGGCCGGTGACGGCGGTGGGCCACAGTTTCGGCGGCGGGCGCCTGCTTCAGGCCTGCGCCTGGCGGCCCGACCTGTTCGACCACGCGGTGGTGGTGGATACGCACCAGTTGTTCGAGGGCGTGGACATTCCCGACGACCCGGTGGTCCAGAAAAAATCCAGGCTGTATCCGGACTTCGAGTCCGGGATTCAACGTTTCAGGCTCGCGCCGGAACAGCCCGAATCCCTGGATTGTCTGGTGCGGCACGTGGGCCGGCACTCACTGCGCCAGGTGAAAGGAGGGTGGACCTGGAAGTTCGATCAGGCGATGACCTCCGCCACCTTCGCGGTGGCGGAGGCGGACCGCCTGCTGCCCACCGTCACGACCCCCGTGGACGTGGTCTACGGCAGCCTCAGCCTGGTTGTTCCGGACGATATGGCGCACCGTGTTCACGCGGAACTGGGCAACCCCGGCAAACGCGTGTGTATCCCGGACGGTCACCACCACCTGATGCTCGACCAGCCGGTGGCGCTGATTTCGGTGTTGCGCGCCCTTTTATAAAACCTGGGAGAAAGATGATGAGTGATGTTGAACTGGTACTGCGGGAACAAAGGGGGGAATTGACCCTGTTGACCCTCAACCGACCCGAACGGCGCAATGCCATGTCCCTGGACCTGGTGATCGCCCTGCGCGATGCGCTTCGGGACTGCATGAATGATAGTCAATGTCGCGGCATTATCGTGTGTGGTGCCGGCGACCATTTCTGTTCCGGCGGCGATATCAGCGGCATGACCGAAGAGCGGAGCATCGCCGAATCCCGCCGCCGCATGGGGATCTTCCACGAACTCGCCCGGGTCATCGTCGCCGGTGCCAAGCCGGTAATCGCCGCCGTCGACGGCTACGCCGCCGGGGCCGGTTTCTCCCTGGCCCTGGCCGCCGACTATCTGGTGGCCAGCGATAACGCCAAGTTCGTCTGTTCGTTTTCCCGGGTGGGACTGCAACCGGATCTCGGTTTGCTCTGGACCATTCGCCAGCGGGTCGGGCTGGGGCAGGCCAAGCGCATTATTGCTTCCGCCCGTAAGGTGCAGGTGGGCGAGGCCCTGGAGCTCGGGCTGGTGGACGAAGTGGTGGCGCCTGAAAAGCTGCTCGACCGGGCCGCCGAGGTGTGTGGCGAGTTTACCGCTGGCGCGCCGCTGCCCCTGGCCGTCATGAAACAGGCCTATGCCTGGGGCATCGATACCTTTGAGGATGCCCTGCGCAACGAGATGGACAATTCGCCGGGACTCTACCTGACCCGCGACCACCGGGCGGCGGTCACCGCTTTCCTGGAAAAACGCACACCGGAATTCCGCGGGGAGTAAGCATGACGATCGACTACGACAAGCTGATCAACCTTGACATCCCCGACGTCCGCCAGACCTATACCAGCCGGGATACCCTTCTCTACGCCCTGAGCCTGGGCCTGGGGTCCGACCCGCTGGACGAGGATGAACTGCCCTTTGTTTTTGAAAAGGACCAGCGCTGCCTGCCCACCTACGGCGGCACTCTGACTCATCCCGGTTTCTGGCTTCGTGACATGGATACGGGGGTCGACTGGGTGAAGGTGGTTCATGCAGAGCACCGGCTCATCCTTCATCAGTCCCTGCCGCCGGCGGCGACCGTGATCGGTAGCCACCGGATCACCGAGGTGGTGGACCGGGGCGCCGATAAAGGGGCCGCCATTGTCTGGGAGCGTAAGGTGCGGGACGCGGATTCCGGTAGCCCCCTCTGTACCGTGATCCAGACCATGCTGGCCCGTGGCGACGGCGGCTTTGGCGGACCCGATGTGAGCCTGCCGTCGCCGCCGAAAACACCGGACCGGGCACCGGATGCCTACATTGATACGCCGACCCCCGCGTCCATGGCGTTGCTCTACCGCCTGAACGGGGACTGGAACCCGCTGCATGCGGATCCCGCCGTGGCCGGAAAGGCGGGCTTCGATCGGCCGATTCTCCACGGCCTGGCCACCTGGGGCGTGGCCGCCACGGCTGTCCTTAAAAAGGTCTGCGGTTTTGACAGCGAACGCATCGCTTCCGTTTACGGGCGTTTTACCGTGCCCGTGTATCCCGGGGAAACCCTGCGCACACACATGTGGGTGGAGGATAAAAAAGTGCATTACACCGTCCAGGTACTGGAGCGGGATGTGCCGGCCATCAAGAACGGGCTTGTTGAACTTTGCGCCTGATTGGTTTTGTGAACCGGTTATTATAAGGGTTCGCTTTGGTCCGGGTTCGACCGGAAGAGAGGCCCGTTAAACGAATCCGCGGCAATAATAAACCAGGGGGGGACCATGAAAGCACTTCGTTCGATCTATTATGGCTGGTGGCTCGTGCTTGTCTGCCTGGTGTTGGGGGCCATAGGCGGCGGGACCTCGTTTTATGTGGTCAGTCTTATTGCCGATGCCCTGGAACAGGAATTTGCCGCCAGTCGTGCCCAGATCATGCTGGCGGTAACGGGCCACAATCTGTTGACGGGACTTCTGGCGCCGAAACTGTCATCCCTTATGGACCAGGTTTCCATCCGACGGGTGCTTAGTGTCTCGGCACTGGTTGCCGGCGCTGGCTATGGAATCATCGGTGTAAGTCCAAGCATATGGGGCTTTGTCGGTTCCTACGCGCTGCTGGTACCCGCACTGATTGTCAGTCTCACCTCTCTTTGTCCGGCCATTCTTCTGTCCCGTTGGTTTGTTCGCTATCGCGGGTCGGCAATCGGGATTGCCGCTTTGGGTACCCAGGTGGGCGGGTTTTTGTTTCCACCGCTTATTGCCCTGATGTTCGCCATGCTTGGATGGCGGATGAGCATGCTGCTAATAGGTCTGATGATTGCCGTGGTAATCCCGGTTTTGGTCCGGGCCACAGTGGTTGAATTTCCTGCCGATCGCGGGCTGGCACCGGATGGCGATCGTGTCGATTTGCCGACACGGCCGGTGCCTGGTACGGGAGTGGCGCTAAAGGCTCTCGTGCGTACTGCTCTGTGGAGCCGCAATTTCTGGATGCTGTCCTTCGGACTGGCTCTGATGGTGGGCATGTATACCGCGGTCCTCTCCAATCTGGCTTTGTTTGCCATCGATATCGGGGTGGCACGGGAAAGAGCCGCGCTCCTGATATCCCTCTATTCAGCGGTGGGTATCCTGTTCAGTATTATCATCGGCAGGCTTTGCGATTTGCTGGATATCCGGCTGGTATTCGCCGGTATGCTGTTGGTTAATATCGGCAGTATGGTGTTATACGCCGCCAGCGAGTCTTTTGCGGGACTGGCCGTGGCGACGGCCGTCGTGGCTATCAGTGGCGGGGGGTTTATGCCCATGTGGGGCTCCCTGATCGGCAAACTCTTCGACAGCCAAATCTATGCAAGGATGTTCGGCCTGGTCAGTTTTGTGGCACTCTGTGCTGCCGCGATATCGCCACTGTTCTCCGGCTGGGTGTACGACCTTACCGGCAGTTACCGGATTATGTTCCTGTTGATTGCCGGCCTGATGTCGATTCCGGTACTTTATACGCCCTTGCTGAAACTGCGTCGTGTCGAGGCGGTGCCGCCGCCGGTTTGATTTCCCGGTTTCAGCAGTCTGCACTGACCAGAGATTCGAACCGGCGGATAGCGGTCTTGAGCAAGCCTGGGTACAGATCCACCGTTAATCGTTGGCGCTCCCGTTTAACCTGGTATTCGCGGTCAGGTTACAAAGATTCCCTCATGTACATTCCGTCAGTCGAGATTCTCCGGCCACGCCAGCGGACTTATACCCACAGACGGATTTCCGAGCGTCAGGGTGCCCTGCAATGCCAGTTGTCGGCGTCGGCTACTGCCTGCCCGGTGTTTCCCGCGGTGGGATTGAATACGGGAATTTCCGGGTAAGAGCAGAGCAGGAAATCGCGGGCCGGGCCCATGGGCGGGGGAATCACCACGCCGGAGACCTGGCCGGTGTCCGGGTCGGCAAAAATCAGATCGGCGCGCTCTGTGCCCCGGTGGGCGACCACGGGGCCGGGCGGTGTTTCGTTCTCCACCCAGTCGATCATCTCGCGGATAAACTGATCGGGGGCGTCCAGGGGGCCGGTGCCGGAACCGCAATGGCCCATACCGGGAATCTGGTAGAGACGGACGAATTCCTCCAGCTTTTCGGGTTCGTCGAGGCTGCGGCCGGCGTCATGGTAGTACTCTTCGAGTTCCAGATCGCCACAGCAGGAATCGCTGCGTCCGTTCCACAGGATGACTTTTCCACCGGTCTCATAAAATCCCTTCAGGTTCGCCGAGTAGGGTGCGCCGAAGCCGGTGCGTTCCGCTGCTGCCCACCACCTTTTAAGGTCTTCCGGGTTGTCGAAGTCGAAGTCGAGGACATCGTAGTCCGGGCCGAAGTAGGCATGGGCCAGGGAGGTGGCCATGGTAAAACCGGCGGAAGCGCGCATGGCGTTCTCACGGGTGGGTTCCGTCGACCAGGGGGGCGGAGTCTGGCCCAGGAATTGCGACCACATGGTCATATTGGTGATCTGCATGGGCTGGGCGATCAGTTTGCCGTCGGGACCCCGGGGGCCGTCGAGTATGGCTTTGATGCTCTTGATTTCTGGCTCGGTGAGGCAGTCGGCCTTGTCGTCCGCGGGGCATTTGAGACTGGCCACGTCGAAGTCGCAGAGGCGGTGATCGGCAACCACGGCATCCAGCACGCCATCGGTTCCGTCGCAGGCGGCAGTGACCTGTTTATCGACCATGGCGAGTTTGGCGGGAGAAAGCCAGGCTCCGGGTTCCCGGTACATTTGCTGGGCGGCATGGATAAATTTAAGCATGCTGCCACTGCTGCGTCCGCCGGGGGCGCCGAGGATCACGCCGTCATAATCCCCGGGGTATTTTTCGATGGCCTGAACCGACATGCGCCCGCCGCCGGAGCAGCCGGAGGTGTAGCGGTAGAGTTGGTCGCTGTCGTAGTACGCCCGGGTAATCGCCTGGGTGGCCACAGCGGTGACATGGGCGCCCCGGTGGTTGTGGTCAAGGGCCTTTGCCTCGCTTTCCCGGAGGAAGTTCCAGTCCCCCGAGGAGCCCTGGCGGCCGGTATCCGTACCGGCCACCGCAAAGCCTGCAAGCAAGGGGTTGCCCGCGGGAATCTGGGAGTCGGTGGGGACATAGCCTGCCGAGCCCCCGAGGCCAATAAAATAATAGCGTCCGCTCCAGTTTTTATCCGGCAGCTGCAGGCGGAAATTGACCCGGTTGGGGCCGGGATTCCTGGTGATAATGTGGCCGTCGATCCGGCAGTGGGAAACCGGCTGGGCCAGGCCTTCGGCGCTGTCGATGACGGTGTCGCCGGGGGCAATTTTCTGGATGGCGGCAGCGGTGCAGTCCGGCTCCGCCAGGGAATTGGCACTGCCAAGTGCGGCGGCAACGATGGTCGCCGCCAGGCATGACGTGATACGGGTGTATTTCATAATGCTCTTCCTCTCGCGGGTGTTTTATTGTCTGTTTCGTTTGGGTCGTTCGGGTCTCTTTCGGGACGTTGGCCTGGAGAGAGTGCAAGCCTGCGCCTCAGGGCGCGCTGCATCGCCAGTTCTCCGCTTCGTGAACCGCGCCTTCGACACTTGCCTTTGTCTGGTCAAAGGTGGGCGTCTGCGGGTGCGGACAGAGGGTAAAGTCGTGGGGCTCGCCCTTGGGCGGGGGAATCATCACGCCGGAGACCTGTCCCGTTTCCGGATCGGCGAATAACAAATCGACCCGCTCGGCCCCCCGGTGGGCGACAATCTTGCCGGGTGCCTCGTCGTTCTCCACCCAGTCGATCATGGCTCGAATCATCTGGTCAGGGGCATCCTGGGGCCCCGTGCCCCCGCCGCAGTGTGCCATGCCGGGAATGCGGTAGTATTTAACGAACTTGTCCACTTTATCCGCACCGCCGGCATTGTCGGCAACCTTGTCGTAGTACGCCTTCATCTTGGCGTCCAGGCAGCAGGGGTCGCTGACGCCGTTCCACAGGATGACTTTGCCGCCGTTGGCCCGGTATTGGTTCAGGTCGGCCTTGAAGGGCAGGCCGAAACCTGTGCGTTTCATGCCCGCACGCCAGGCGTCGATATGGTCCTGGTTGGAGACGTCGAAATCCTCCAGAACATCGACACCGGGCCCCAGATAGGCCTTGGCCATGGTGTTGGCGATGACGTATCCGCCGGCGCTTTTGGCGATATTTTCCATGGAGGGCTCCGGGGACCAGGGCGGCGGGACCGGGCCCAGGAACCCGGACCAGGCGGTCATGTTGGAGATCGGCCAGCCGGGACGAATGGGATCGCCGTCGGGACCGATGGGGCCTTCGAGAATAGCCTCGACACTTTTCAACTCCGGCCCGGTGAGGCAGTCCGGGGCATCCCCGTCTTGACACCGGAGTTGGGCAAAATTGTAGTCGCAGGCGTCCGGGTCCCGAATCAGGCCGTCCTTGACACCGTCGATCGCATCGCAATGAGCGGTGACCTTTTCCTCGAGCATGGCGAGTTTTGCCGGCGACAGCCAGGAGCCCGGTTCCCGGGTCATCTGCTGGACGTTGTAGATAAAGGAGAGGATGGTGGTCCAGTCGCCGGGGGCCCCGAGCACCACGCCGTCGAAGTCTTCCGGATGGCGCTCAATGGCCTCGGTACTCATGCGCCCTCCGCCGGAGCAGCCCGACATGTAGCGGTACATGTCGTCGGTCCCGTAGTAGGCCCGGGTGATTTGCTGCGCCGCCACATTGGTGAGATGGGCACCCCTGTCGCGGTGATCCAGTGCCTTGGCCTCGTCGTCGAGAAAAGCCCAGTCGAGCATGTGGCCCTGGCGACCGGTATCGGTGCCGGCGACGGCAAAGCCGACGAGCAGCGGGTTGCCCGCCGGCACCTGGGATCGCGAGGGTACATAGCCCGCGGAGCCGCCCATGCCAATGAAAAAATAGCGGCCGGTCCAATTTTCCTCCGGAAGCTGCAGGCGGAAGTTGACCTGGTTGGGTCCCGGGTTGGTGCTGGTGATCGTGCCCTCCACGCGGCAGTGAGCCACGGGCTCACTCGTGGGAACGGCGCTGGTAATTCGGGTGTCCGCCGGGGCATAGTTCTGGATCGTGTCGACGCTGCATTTGTCGTCGGCCAGGACTTGTGCCGACAGTGTCAGGGCCAAACTGACGCTGCCGGCCAGCAGTCGTCGGATAAAAGTTGGTTGCATGATGGTCTCCTTTAGCCTTTTATCAGGATCAACAATGGCCTTGGTACCTTTGTTGGTCGATGTTGGCCGGGCAATTGCGTTGCCGCTACTGTTGGTACATGTCCCTCACGGCCCTGTCTCCCAGCAGAAGGAACCGCTTGCGCGGCATCAATCGCGCGATCAATCCCATGACCGCGCCGGCCACGGGTCCCGCACCGGGCCTGACATTGATTTTCCTGCCCAGGCCGTCAAGCGCGGCATCGACCACCACAAAGGGGTCCACGGGCTGCATCAAACGGGTTGGCGCCTTGCCGCTGGGCAGTGAGGCGCGAAAGCCGGGGGTATTGACCGCTCCCGGCATCACGGTGGTGACGTCGATGCCGTGGCGGTGCAGTTCCGCCCACAGACCTTCGGCGAATACCCGGTCGAAGGCCTTGGTGGCGGCATAGGTGGTGATGTAGGAGCAACCCATCTCGGCGGAGCCGGAAGCCATGACGATGATGCCGCCCCGCTTTCTTGCCACCATCGGGGGGCTGAGTCGGTGGGCCAGAATCAGTGTGGAAGTGCAGTTGACGGCGATCTGGTTCATTTTTACCTCGATCGGCACTTCCAGCCACGGGCCGACGGCTCCGATGCCGGCATTGGCCACCAGTAAGCCGATTTCCAGTTCCGCCACGCTGTCGAGGGCCGCGTTCAGGGCCGAGGCGTCGGCCAGGTCCACCGCGATGGTGCGCACCTCGATCGAGGCATGATCGGCACGCAGCCTGAGAGCGGTCTGCTCGAGATTTTCGGCATCGATATCCAGGAGGACCAAATGCATGCCCAGTCCTGCCAGACGTTGGCCATAGGCGGCGCCGATTCCCTGGGCTCCTCCGGAGATGAGTGCCCAGTTTCCGTACTTTTCCCGGAAATCCCGATTCGGGGCCATGCTGTTTCCTCCTGCTCCGTCCCCGCCCGCGGCTGTCGGGCAGATTGCTTGCCAAGGTATGTGGCGTATCAACTGACAGGCGGTTGTTCGCCGCGCGGAAACGCCTGTAAAAATGCATCGGCGGCGGTGTACAGCGCCGCCTCGTTCCGGGGTCGGGTAACCAGTTGAAGGCCCACGGGCAAGCCGTCGATAAACCCGCACGGAATCGACAACGCGGGCCACCCCAGCCAGTTGAACATGTGGGTATACACCGTATAGGTTGGAGCGAAAGTGTTATGGGGGTATTGATCGCCGTTTTTGTTCCAGGCCGCGTCCCATTCCTCCACGGTATAGGCCAGCTGGCCGGCACAGGGGCTGAGCAGCACATCGTAGCTTTCGAACAACTTATTAAAGCGTTGCCAGTTGCGGTGTCGTGTCTCGCTGGCCTGCTTAAGAGCCTGGGGGGAGGGTGTGGAGCCGTCGGTGGCCACTGCGTCATAGGCGTTATTCATCATGATAAAGGGAATAAAGAAATCCTCCCAGACCTCATCGGTGATCTCGACGCTTGCCCCCAGTTTATTGAATCCCTGTGCCGCCTTGCGGGTAACGGCCTCGATGTCCGCGGTCTGGTCGGTGGCGTACATGCTGCCGAATCCGAAGTTGTCGGTCCAGGCGAATCGCATGTCCCTGACCCCCTTGCCGAGGGCGCCGACATAGTCGGGCGCGGGTTGTTCCAGGGCGATGAAATCCCGGCCGTCAGGACCGGCGATGGCCTGCATGACGATCGCTGCGTCCCGGACATTGCGGGTCATGGGGCCGGTGGTGATCATCAACATTATTTTGGGGTCATCGTAATGGGCGTAGGGAATTCTGCCCATGGCGGTGTGCACACCCACGATACCGGAAATTGCCGCGGGTAAACGCGTCGAACCACCGCCGTCGGAACCCAGTGCGATGGGTACCATGGCCGCGGCCACCGCGGCGGCGCTGCCGGCGCTGGAGGAGCCCGGCACCCGGTCGGGGGCCCAGGGGTTGCGCGGATGGACGCTGAGGTCGGCGTCCCTGCCTCCGGTCATGGGCGTGTTGCCCATGCCGGGTAATTTGGTCGTGCCGAAAATGATGGCGCCGGCCTTGCGCAACCTTTCCACGGCAATATCGTCACTGGTAGCGGTGACCGTTGTGCCGGGACCGTTGATCACTGGCAGGCCCTTAACTGAGGTATGTTCCTTGACGGCGATGGGGATGCCGTGCAGCGGTCCCAGGGGCTTGCCGCTGCGTTGCCTTTCGTCGGCGGCTCGGGCCTGTTGTCGGGCGCCTTCGGCATCCAGGGTCCTGAAGGCATGGAGGATGGGATCGAGCGTTTCGATACGCTGTAGAAAATGCGCCGTAACTTCCTCGGCAGTGACAGCTTGTCTGGCAATCAATCGGGTAATCTGCCAGGCGGGAAGCCAGGTGATATCGACGGCGGATTCGGCCATTGTCGACTGGCCGAGTATCGGGCCGGCGGCAGTGAGCGCCGAGGCGGTGACCAGGCCTCCGGCGAGCCCCTTGATTACCGAGCGCCTGTCCATGTCGTCGCAGTCGGCAATGGGACCGGCAGCGATCGTTTCTTTGTCCGTAGAGGATTTTTTCCTCATTCTTTGTTCCTCGAATTATTATTGTCCGGTGCCGGCCCTGGCAGCATTGGCGCGCCTGGTGAGTCGGCTCCGTCGGGCAGCCAGGACACCCGATTCGTTCGAATGTAACCGAGGTCGTCGGGAAATTCAATAAATTTACGCAATAGACAAAAAAGTAGATCTTCCCCTGGCGAAGAGGCCCGCATGGAGGTTGCCGGATCACCTCCGGATGCTTTCGTAAACGTGCCCATAAAGCGTCATTCATTTATGGCTTGACAGCCGAAAAATATGCACGTATAAAACTAGACATAAACGTAAATAATCAGGCGGGGAAGGGTCTCGCCACTGATTGTTTTTTCGGCCGTTCCCAGGGGCGGGAAGACAATCAATCCGTAAGCCGGCGGCAAGCCGGTTTTCATAATTAACTATAAATCGAGGGTTGGGCATGACATTGAAAAAGCATTATCTACGTTCCTTTTCTATCCTGGGCATCGCCTCCATGGCGGCGACGGTCGCACCCTTGGCTTCAGGCCAGGGTGGTTCCTCCGCGGATGTTCTTCAGGAAATTGTGGTCACGGCCAGGAAGCGGGCAGAAAGCCTGCAGGAAGTGCCGGTGGCGGTTACCGCGCTGAGCGGCGAAGATCTGCGCTTGAAGGGCGTGACTCGCCCGGACGACCTGAAATACCATACGCCCGGCCTGGAGATTCGCAATCAGAGCATTCAGCGCAACAGCATCACCTACTTTATTCGCGGCCAGGGACAGACGTTCGGGTCCAGTCCGAGCGTGGTGACTTATTTTGCCGAGGCACCCCTGGGTAATACCGTGCGGGTCAGTATCGGCAACAACTCCCAGCTTTTCGACCTGGAGTCCGTCCAGGTGCTGAAGGGGCCCCAGGGGACTTTATTCGGTCGCAGCAGCACCGGTGGCGCTGTCCTTTTCGAACCGCGTAAGCCTTCCGGTGAGTTCGGCGGTTACATCGAGCAGACCATCGGTTCTTATGACTGGCGGGAAACCCGGGCCGCGGTCGATATTCCCTTAATCGAGGGCGTGCTCAATGCCCGGCTGGCGGGCAGTGTGGTGCGTCGGGACGGCTTTACCAAGACCATCAACACCGGCCAGCACCTGGATGACCGGAATAGGGATAATTTTCGGCTGGGGCTGACTTTCACGCCGACGGAGTGGCTGGATAGCTACCTGATGTACGCCCGCAACGAAGTGGATGAGAACAATAGCGGAACCGTGCTTTTCAACTTTCTTGAGGGCTTCCCTATTTACAATACCACGCCCGGCGTTGGTCTGGGCTGGTTCGCAATCCAGGGGCTTTGCGGGGCTATCAACCCAGGCAATCCCGCCGGTGCACAGAGCTGTGCCGGCCAGCGAATCGGGCTGATGAATCAGCTTCGTGAAGGCCTGATTGCAGAGGAGCAGCGGGTAAAAAGCGGCGGCGACGACGCAAAACGCAAAAACGTGGCCGGTGCTCCCCTGATATTCAAGGGCAAGACGGATCAACTGCTCAATATCACCTCCTTCAATCTCGGCGAAGTGGGCTTTCTGGGCGACGTGACCGTCAAGAATATCTTCAGTACCGTGCGCAACCTGGGTGTCCGCACCAAGTACGACGGGGGCAATCCACTGCCCAACGGCCTGGTGTACAACAATTTCGATTTCCGCAATTTCGAGCCGGTGGGTTCAAGCGCCGCCGACGGCTCCAACGACTGGCTCGATGACTACAGCGAGGAGTTCCAGATCAGCGGCGATATCGATGGCAAACACTCCTGGATTCTCGGTTATTACCAGGAAGTCCAGAAGTTTGACCTTAACTACCCGCCGCTGTTCGCCACTTTTGCCAATGTTTTCAGCCCCTCTTTCTCGCCCACCGTTGTGGGGGGGTTCTCGACCAACCAGCGGGAGGAGCAGATTGGCTATTTCGCACAAACCAGTATCGATCTGTCCGATTGGCTGTTGGACGGCCTGCACCTGACGCTGGGTTATCGTTACACCGAGACGGAGTCTACCCGGAACACGACTCCCATTGATCAACTGGCCCTTGCCCTGTCGGGTAATCTGGTGCCCGGCCCCGTGGAAGTCTCTCGTCCCACACTCAAGGACTCCGCGCCGAGCTGGACCGCCGGGCTCGACTGGCAGATCAATGCGGATGTCCTTGTCTATATCACCCATCGTCGGGGATTTAAGCCCGGTGGTTCCAACGTGACCGCGGTGCAGGACATTAATGACGCGCCCCCCGGCTTTGTACTCAACTACGATCCCGAGACCGTGGATGATGTGGAATTGGGCATCAAGGCGGACTGGACTCTGGCCGGACGGCCCGTGCGAACCAATGCCGCCGTTTACCAGATGTGGTACGAGGATATCCAGCGCAGCGAGTCCATTGGTGATCCGTTTGGTGCCCCTACCACCCAGGTCAACAATATCGCTAAGGCCGAAATCTTTGGCGCCGAACTCACCGCCATGATGATGGTTTCCGACCGGTTGCAGGTTTCCCTGAATTATTCCTACATCGATCCGGAGTACACGGAGTGGCCGGGGACCACCACCAGTGTTCTCACCGGCGAGACGCTTTTGCTCGAAGACAGTCCCTATGTGGGCACGCCGGAGCACCAGGGGACATTGACGGTGCGTTATACGGTGCCCCTGGCCGATGAGTGGGGCGAGGTTGCCCTGATGGCGGACTATTATCGCCAGAGTTCGGTATGGCTGAACGATACCGCCCTGGCGGACGGGTTTGGCAAGGAAGACCCCTACGGCAATCTCAACCTGCGCGCTGACTGGTTCGGTGTCATGGGCAGTTCGTTTGACTTTGCCCTGTTCGTGCGCAATGCCACGGATGAATTGCACGCGGTGGCCTATCCGTCTTTCTACGCTTTCGTGGGTACGGCGGGTGCCGTGTACAACGAACCGCGGATGTGGGGCGCCCAGCTCCGTTATCGGTTTGGTAGCGAGTAAAACCCACCTCCTCGATGACAGTAAGCCGGTAACCTTTCGCCGAATAATCCCCCGGGTGCGTTAGCCCCGGGGGATTGCTTCGCGGGGATACCGGCTTTTTTCCCCACGATTCAGTCCCCTTGAAGATCGGTCGGTTTGCCAGCGCGCCTCGCGTGCAGAGGCGTACCGTTCCCTGACGTTGCGAAAAACCGGCCTCGTCGATTGCGCGTCGAGCCTTACCGCCGGAGGGTTGTCCGACTCATCAAGCCAAAAGACGCAAAGTTATCCGGCGATAATGCTATGGGGAACGGTGGCGATCTCCGGGCCACAGGCAAAATCGGCTGCGGTCGGGGCGTCCGGCTTAGCCAGGCGATTGAAGACTGTTCACGCCACTGGCTGACGGTTTTTCAATATATCCGGGAGCCCGCCGGGCGGTGCAAGCCAATCGCAACGTGCCCCATAAAAAGGGATCATCGACGATTAGCCGGAGAGAGGGGGGAGACAGCACTGAAAAGGGTTGTGTTCACGGAAACAATATCAACAACCCAGCCGACGCTGTCGCGGGAGACGCTAATCTGCTATCACCTGTTCCGGGAAGGATCTGAGCCGGAAAGCGACGTATTACTGACCGCCATTTACCTGCTCAAAAGCCAGCTTAAGTGGTCGTGATATGCCCCGAGTGAAGCCTAGGCTCGACAACGCCGCCGGGAAAAGGATCTCATGGCCTTGGATAGCGGCCTCAAGCCCTTGATTGCCTTTGCCGGGCGGTTATGCTCCTACCTCCACGGCATCGTCGCCTGCGCCCGCTATCGGTTTAATATCAGGGTCCTCAACGGCATGAATAACCGCAACAAAGTTTTTATACGGATGGTGGACAGCTAACGGGAACGCGACCACTTTATTCCTAAAGAAGCGGCGTTCCCGGTTAAGCGCGAAGAATCCGGAAAATTGCTCTGGGGTCAGCTGACCACAACCCGCGCCTGCGCCACGTTGGCGACCCGCTGTCGGCTGGCGGAGAGATCGCCGTCCCCGTGAGCATGGACAAGGGCCGATACGAAATAAGTGCCGGGCTTGTCGAAACGGTGACGGGTGCCAAGAGTCAGTGATCGCTTGCTGCCATCCACTTCCTCGTGAGTGAACGGGAATTCGCCCCTGCCGTCGAAATCCCACTGGACTCCGACTATGGATCCGGACCCGGCGGGCACGGCGGCCTCCACTTGCAGACTGACACTTTCCCCGGCCCTGATGTCGGCCCGCTTTTCACCGTTGGCGGTCACCTTGACCACCGGCTGAATACCGCCCCGCTCCTCTGCGGTATCGGGCAGTATTATCCGGCCATCGGCATAGGAATAGCGGGTACCCAGAGGAGCAACATCGTTCTCCACCCAGTCCACCAGATCGGCCAGGGATTGCTCGTAGATACCGGTAAAATCCACGAGCCGGGTGTTGCTGGCGCGGTTCGGTTCCGGCGGCACGATGCTGGGAGGACCGTGCTCGGCATTCTCGGTCCAGCGGATGCAAAATTTCTTCGCCGCTGCCGCCTCACCCTGGACTCGTTCCACGGCACCGGCGTAAAGCAAACCGTTGACGGGCCAGACGGAGGAGTCGTGGGTATGATGGATCCATAGGAGCTTGCCATCGTACTGTGCGGAATAACAGTTGCCCATTAGCGGCGACATTGCCGGCACCGGGTGTTGGGGGTAGAGAGGCTGTCCATCCAGCCGCAGGGATTCGAATTGCAGTTCGTCGATCACGTGGTGCCTGGCGTAATAGCAGAATGCCAGGAAGGCGCGGTTGTCCACGCGCACCTCGTCCCCGGGTTCGACATCGGTAAAGCGCAACAGGTTGGCATCCCCATGGCCATCGCCGGCAAACACATCGCCGGCGAGGCCGGTTGTATAAAGCTGCCTGCCGGCCGCTTTACCGGTGAGTATCCTGAGACCGGCGCCGAGGCGATAACCGGCACCCACCCCCTCCAGTTCCACTGCGTAGGGCATGTCATAGACGGGCCCGGCACTGCCGATCATGGCGGCGAAAATGCGCATGGTCTGGTACTCGGGACCGGCAAATTCCGGGGATTCATTGAGATCCCTGGCAGTGAGAATGCGCTTGACGGTGGCGGTGGTGTCGAGCAGGTCGGCTTCCACCACCTTGGGCATATCGTGGCCCACATAGCCGGGTTGGGTCCAGAAGTCGGTAAAATAGTCCGGATCCTCTTCCTGCAGCGAGTCGGCGATAGACGTCCACAGCCAGATCTGCCCCATGGGCTCCAGGATCATGCTCTCGTTGCCCCGGGGAAAGCCCAGCCGATAGAGTCGGGCCAGTTCCTCTCGCTCGTGGGTGTCGAGCCCGGCGAAAGGGTTCCCGCTGCCACCGGGGGCCATGGCATCGGCGACCCGGATCAGTTTTTCCCTTCCCAGTACCCGCTGGACGTTGAACATCTGGCCGAACCCAATGGGCCCCCCGCTGCAAACCCGTCGGTTGTTGCCGGGCTCGGCAACCTCGCCGCCGCTGGTGGAGGGCATGCAGCCGTCGTAGACATCGGGGGCATTTTCCAGGCACATGGGCGAGCGTCGGCCGCCGCCACTGCCGCCGTAGACATAGGCGTGATGAGGGGCTTGGCCATAGATCTGGGCGGCGATATACCGGGAAAAACGCGCCGATTCGGCACTGGCGCGCCAGCCGTAGAGGCCGGGATCTTCGCCGGCGCGGGGGTCGACATCGTCCCCGATGTGCCCCTGGTTGGATTCAACCATGTACCCTCCCAGTCGNNCAGTCGCTCGCTGAGGGCAATGCGTTGGAACATTTCCCCGAGCATGCCGCCGCCAAAGGCGACTTCATGACCGCCGTGACCGCCTTCGATGGGTTGGAACAACCGGCCCCGATAGGCGCTGACTCTGGGAAAATAAAAAGCAAAGCGGGTGTCGGTGTTTTCGAAACCGCCGTGGACGAAACGATGGGGCGATGGTCGCTCCCGATACTCGTCCTGGTCGATCCAGGGCTTGCCGAAATAGCGGTCGGTGACTTCATAGCCCTCCGCACTAATGTCCGCAGGACCGAAATCAGCACTGGTATTTTCGTTTTTAGGGTCTTCGAAGCTCATTGATTTTCTCCTGACGCGGAGCGGCAAGCCCAGTTGTTGGCGTCAAAGGCCGGGTTGCCCCGCAGCAGTGCCATGGGATCGCCCTTGTCCAGTTTTTTGGGGATGTATTCCGCCACCTGCGGGTAGGGACAGATCAGGAACTGGCGCACCTGGGCGCCGGGTTCGACAGTTCGATTGGCAACAATGGCGCGGGGAGCGATATCCTTTTCCACCCAGTCGATCATTTTATCGAGGGTGCGGTCGCGCATGTCCGAAGGCCCGGTGCCGCCCCGGCAATGCAGTACCCCGGGCACCGCGAACATGCGGGCGAAGGCATTCACGCGGTCCTCGCCCGGCAGGGTTTCCTTCAGTTCCTCGTAATAACGGATCATGTCCTCGTAGACGATGCCGTGGTCGCTCATGCCATGCCAGAAAATAACCTTGCCCCCGGCTTTTTCGACGCCGGAGAGGTCGGCGTCGGTCTGGCCCATGCCGGCTTCCCGGTCGGCGGCAAGATAGGCATCGATATGATCCTGGTTATTGAAATCGAACTCCTCGACAAAGTTGTAATCATTGCCGAAGTATCCCCGCATAAAGGAATGGGCGATCACGTAGCCGCCGGGGGTTGCGCCCATTTCTGTCTCACTCCAGTTGGCCGGGGGTGTGTGGCCGGTGAAAAAGCCGATCCAGCCGGTGGTATTGGTCCAGGGTGCGCCGGGATAGGCCTGGCCTGCCGGCCCTCGGGGACCGCGATTGATCAGCTCCAGAGTTTCGATCTGGGCGCCGGTGAGGCAGCCCTCCTTCTGCGATCCCTGGCACTGGAGAATGGCCGGGTCAAAGTCGCAGGTTCGGGAGTTGGTTACCACGCCTTCGATGGCACCGCAGACTTCGTTAACAGTCTGCTCCACAAGCATAATCTCTGCGGGGGAGACCCAGCCGTCGGGGTTTTTCATCATGTGTTGGGTGGCGCTGGCGAAAGCGAGGATATTGGCGGCATTGATGCCGGGGGCCTCGACAATGAAACCGTCGTAATCCTCCGGGTAGTTGCGGGCGGCGGCAATGGCGCGCTGACCGCCGCCGGAGCAACCCTGGACATAGCGGTACATGCTGTCGGCGTCGTACCACGCTTTGGTTATGGTCTGGGCCGCGACGGCCGAAACGTGCATGGAACGTTTGCTCAGGTCCAGGGCAACCGCCGGATCGTCGAGCTTGCTCCAGTCGAGGATGCTGGTACTGCGATGGCCGCCGTCGGTGGTGGCCACGGCGAACCCATCTACCAGGAGCTGGGCCGGCGGTGTTTGCAATAAGCCCGCCGAACCGCCCACCGAATTGAAGAAGAAGCGACCGTTCCAGCCGGTTTCCGGCAGGGCGAGCAAAAAGCCCACCTGGTTGGGGCCCGGGTCGCGGGTGGTAACGGCGCCCTCGATGCGACAATAGTTCACCGGGTGGGTGACGATGTCGGCGGAGACGATACGGGTGTCTTCCGCGATAACGGTGCTGAGACTGTTCACCGAGCAATCCAGCGCCGCCATGGCCGCACCGGCATTCAGTAGACCGACGGCAACGCCGGCGCGGATGATTTTTCTTACACTTATTACTGCCATTGTTGGCTGCCTCGTTATTTTTGGGAGTGGCTATCGATGTCTGGTCTCAGGCTCAACCCTTGAGAAGTTTGCCGTAAAGGGCGCGCAGTTCCGCCCTGGGGTCTGTTTCCGCCCGGGTGTCCACATCGAAGATCAGGGTGGCTCGCTGTTCCTCCGTGTAGGGTTTCCATTCCGGGATGCCGGCGTGATTGGGGTCGCCGGTATGGGCGAAACGCACGAAGGCTTCGCTCACCTTTCGGGCCATGGTGGCGTTTTCCGGCCTGTCGCCCGCCATGGGCGTGTAGGTGTAATTGTTGAGCGCGAAGGGCAGGTCGACCCCGTGGGCGGCGCCGAGAATACCGCCCATGGCCGGTGTGGTGTAATCGAACCGGTACATGTAAACCGGTTCTCCGCCGCCGGCATTTTTTCGCTCCGCCCAGTCGATGCTCCCCGCCCACATGACCCGGTCGGTGACAAACTGGCAGGCCAGGTCCGTCGGACTGGCGTCGGGATAGGCCTTCCGGTAGGCGGCGAGCATGGGGCCGGCAAGATTGCCGAAAGTATCGGCCGCCATTTTCTCGAGGCCGTCATCGTCGAGCCTGCCGAACCAGGGCATCGACAACATCATCATCTTCATATCGTCCTGGGTGGAGCCGACCATGGTTGTTACATTTTTTCCGTGGGGGGAGCCCTCGGGGTAGACGGGGTGTGCGGGCAGGGTCTTGCCGTCCACCACCGGCTGCATGGGCATAAATGCATCGGGACTGGCCGCCCCGGCGAGCCCCTCGGAGATGGGAATGGCCAGGTGCCTGGCCTCCCGGAGAAGGGTTTCATAGGGAATATCGTGAAGTTTGTGGACTTCCGAAGGCTTCAGATTTAGGCGATCGAGAAACTGGTGCGTGAGCCGCGTGGCGTAGTCGGGTTCCCGGGCCCGCATGTAGGGCCCGCTCATCAGGGCGGCGCGGTGAAAAAGGCCCTCGGCATCGGGCATGCCCAGCAGGCAGGCGGTCTTGGACGCGCCACCGGACCCGCCAAAGACCATGACCCTGGACGGGTCACCGCCGAAGTTGGCGATATTGTCCCGAACCCACTCCAGGGCGGCGACGATATCGAGCATCCCGGCATTGCCCGAACCGGTGTATTCTTCCCCGGCAATTTCCTCGAGATGCAAAAAACCCAGAATTCCGAGACGGTGGTTGATGGTGACATAGACCACATCGTCCTGCCGGGCCAGCGGCGTGCCGTCGTAGAGCGGCCAGGAGCCGGAGCCGGTCTCGAAGGCACCCCCGTGCAGGTACACCATTACCGCCCGTGTCTTGTGTGTGTCCAGCCCCGCGGTCCAGACATTGAGTACCAGGCAGTCCTCGCCCTGCGGGGGCTCGTTGCCGGCCAGGCCTTTGATGAACCCGGCAAATTCCCCCATGCGCCCGGCGCTTTCATCGTCCACGGGTTGAGTCCCGCCGGCTTCGGCGTGGCCAACCTGCGGTGCCGTGGGTCCAAACTGTGTGGCGTCCCGCACCCCCTGCCAGGGTAGGGGTGGCTGAGGCGGCTTGAACCGATTGGCTCCCCCGGTCGGTGCCCCGTAAGGGATGCCCTTGAAAACATGGACGCCGTCGCGGGTGATACCGCCCACCTTTCCGGACCGGGTGCCGGCCACCACGTCGAAGCCGGATGCGGCGTGAACCGCCGATGCCAGCGTGCCCGTTCCTGCCGAGGCAACAAGGGCGGAAGCCCCTAGTCCCTTCAGTACGGTGCGCCTGGTTTGATCAATAGTAGTTATGTCCCGCGAATGGGTGCTCATTGGTTTTCCCCGCCCTGTTGTTGATGGAATCGCCGAAAGAGTCAGTGCAAGCCCTTGCTGTCCCCCTCGTTGCCGGCTTAGATCGTTATCATGGTGTCGCATCAGAGATTACGAAAAATTTTACATAGATGCAAATATATTGTCCCTGATATTATTGCCGAGGAGAGGCTGCCCGCGGCAGTGATGGCCAGGAATAACAACGGAAAAGCCCGGTTATCCTGACGGGCTTTGTGCGGGGGAGTTTTCGTGGTTGTTGGCGAGAGGGAGGCCGGTGTTCTGACTTCGCCTGGAGTCGCCGATTGCCATGGCAGGAAATGTTAGTGGGAGCTGTCGGCAAGCAATCACTTTGAGCGAAGTATTGCCGGTGGTGGGCGGATGTAGCCGCATGGTGGTACGGCGATTTCTTAAAAGCGGAGCCCGGCAGGGGGGGGGAGGACAGTGATTAATGACCGGTGACGAGGTCTTCCACCCGGCGGATGGCCGCCTTGAGCATGTCCTGGTCCAGAGTCACCTCGAAGCGTTTGACGCTCGGGCTCAACATGGCGTTGGCAGTGAGGGTATCCAGCTCTTCCTCGGTCCAGCCAGTGAGGCCGAAATCCGCCAGGGTGGTGGGCAGCCCGATATGCCGGTAAAAGTCCACCAGTTCGAGAATAAACTCTACGGGCCTTTCCTCCAGCACCAGGTGGACGAGCAAGCCATAGGCTACGTGCTCCCCATGCAGCGTCCCTTCGGCCCTGGGAACCATGGGCAGGCCCTTGGCAATTGCGTGGGAGACTGAGAGGCCGGCATTCTCGAACCCCACGGTGCTGAGCAGGACGGTGGCCTCCAGCAGAGACTCCAGGTCGTCGCTGGTGTTGTCGGCGCTTATCTGTCCGGCTTTCACCGCGGCGATGGCCGGTGCGGCGTGGGCGCGGATCAGGTCGTAGCAGGCGTTGGCGATGGCGAGGCCTGTACGGGTGGATCGGGTGCCGTTGGGGGTTTCCCGGCCGGCCCGGTGGCAGGCTTGGGCCTCGAATTTCTTCGAGATGGCGTCCCCGATGCCTGCCAGCAGGAAGCGCAGGGGCGCTCCGGCGATGACCGCGGAGTCTACCAGTACCACTTCAGGGTTACGGGGCAGCATCAGGATTTCGCTGAGAAAGTGATGATCGTCGTAAACGGCGATGGCGAAACTGGCGGGAGCATCCGTTGCGGCGATGGTGGGTACACTGATAAAAGGCACCCCCAGAAACAGTGCCACGCCCTTGCCGGTATCCAGTGCCTTTCCGCCGCCAAAACCGACGACCAAATCCACACCTGTTCGGCGCGCATCCTCTGTCAGCCGGTCGATGGTCGGGCGGGTGACTTCGCCGGGGAAAGTGACCAGGTTGAAGGGTTGCCCGGCCTTGTCGAAACTCACCGAGAGGCGATCCCGGAATAGATCGCGCAGGATCTCGTCGGTAACCACGAGAGGCTGTTTGCCGAAATCCCGGGTCACGGCGCCCAGCTGGTCCAGGGCGCCGGGACCCTGAATATAACGGGATGGGGATGAGACGATGCGCTGGTTTTCGATCATGGCAGCAAGGTATTTGTGAAAAGATGACACTATATCAGCTATTATTGGCCGGCGAAACGTCGTCTCGCGCGACAGGGCTCCCCGGTCTTTCGGTGTGCCCCATAGGGTTGGAACCAGCATCGCGATACACTAGCCTGATCAGTAACAGGGCAAAAAGCAGAGAATAGAGTAGGCCTTGAAGAGAGAAGAAGAGGTTGGCAAGCCGCCGGCCATGGCACTGGCGGACCGTCTGGCGCGCGCCCTTAAGCAGGGCGCGCAGGCGCCCGGTACGGTGATTGCCTCCCTGGCGGAACTCCAGGCCCGGTATCGGGTGGGCAGGCCGGTCCTGCGCCAGGCGGTAAAGATTCTCGAGGAACGGGGAATTGCCGCCCTCAGGCGCGGCAAGGGCGGAGGCCTGGTTGCCCTGGGCGCCAATCCGGATTATCCGGGGCGCGCACTGTCGATCCTGATCGAGAGGGAAATAACGGATTTCACGGATCTTGCCGTGCTGCCCCGCGCCATGGATTATTACGTGTATGTCTTCGAGGCGCCTTACCTGGGGTGGGATGCCTGCCGGCAGTTGCGGGAAATGGTGGAGGATTTCGACCGCCTGCCGGATGAAGAATTTCTGCGCTGCCGGGCCCATCACCAGGTTGCCCAGGCTATCCGCCTGCTGACCCGGGATCCCGTCCTGGAGTTGATGGAAAAGGCGAGCTACGAGTGCGCGGTGGACCTGATTCCCTATGGGGTGTCGGTCCGGAATGATTCCAAAGAAAGTATCGCCTGGCAGATAACCCGGGAAACAGTCGATGCCTTGATCGCCGGCGATGTGGCCTGGTTGATGAGCTGCATGGACAGGATGATGGCAGTATTACTGGAATCCTGGCAATCGGGCGAGCCCTCTGCCAAGTCCGGATTTTCCGCCTTGACCTTTCAGAGTGCGCGAAACCAGACCGACCGGGTCACCCGCGAAATTCTCCGGGAAGTCAGGGCGCTGGAATGGCAAGCCGGGCAGCGCATCGCCACGGGTGCGGACTTGGCCCGACGCTTTCAGACCACGCCGGATATCGTCCGCCAGGCCATTGTCGTCTTGCAGCAATACGGTGTTATCGAAGTGGAAAAAGGGCGCTCCGGTGGTCTCTTTGTCGCCGAACTGAACCGTCCCCTCCTGCTGGAATCGGCCAGGGGTTATCTCCGGGAGCAGTGCTTCGAGCCGCGAATCCTTAAGGAAATCCTGCTTCAATTGACCCTTGGCATCGTCGTCGATCTGGGCGGGCGCTCGCCGGAGCGCCTGCGCCACAATGCCGCAACGGCGCAGTTACAGGGCCGTCGGCTCCCTGCATTGATGAATGAAATATGCAACCACCCGGTTCTGTCGGTGTTGACGGAACTGGCTTCTCCCCTGCTGGAGGATATGGGGGAGGGGTCCCATGGTCGAGAGATTGCCGATGCCATTGCCCGCTCTGACCTGGTCAAGGCCAGCCGCTTGCTGATCGAGACTTACCGATCCTGGCAGGGAGCCGGCGGTAGCCGCACGACAAAAAAGGGCGCCGATAATTTATAAGCCACCTTATAAAGATCGGTTATAATATGCAGGGTATTATGGTTGTTTCTGTTCTTTTGTGAGTACTAAACCAAGTTGAATAAATGGTATCTTGTTTTTTAAAAAGATAATACATTGAAATAAATGGAAAAAATAAATTTGTTTTGCCTTGCGGAGAAAGATTATTTTAAATAACGAAATGTCAGCTATTGAAGTTGTCTTATAATATGCAGTATATTTTGACGGGTGGCTTCCGCTGCTTCTGCAAAATCGGCCAGCGCTGTTTTATCGCGGGCCGGGGTGGCGGAAAGTCCCGCTGAATTCAATATCGCCAGGAATGTGCGGTAAACAGGTGACTGAAGATATGAATACCCGGCAAGTGACTCCACCGCCCAATGTACCCTCCGGGCGTATCCGCCATTACGATATTTACGAACGACTCAGGGGCGACGGCGATTTCCAGGGCTGGTTCGCCGGCCTCCAGGACAGTGGCTACCCGGACTTTTTCTGGACCCCGGCCAATGGCGGTCACTGGGTTGTGAATAGTGGTGAAATTCTCAACGATGTTCTCACCGACCCGGACCTGTTTTCGTCCCGGGTCGCCATCGTGCCTGTGGAACGCCAGATGGAAACGCCGCCCTTTCCCATCAGTCTCGATCCCCCCGAGCACACCAGGTACCGGGCCGTGCTCAGTGGCGCCTTTTCGCCACGGGTGGTCACCCCTCTGGGTGAGCAGGCCGGCGAACTGACCCATGACCTGATTGACGGGTTCTATGAAAGAGGTGGTTGCGAGTTTATGGGCGAAGTGTCCTATATCCTCCCCATCTCTATTTTTATGCGCATGGTGGGCATCCCCGACGCTCACAGGGAAAAGCTGCTTGTCCTGGTGGATGAATTGATTCGCCCGGCGGAGGTGGATGAAAGTGAGGCGGCCGCCAGGGGCCTGACCGACTACGCCCGCGAGACAGTGCGTCAGCGGCGGGCCAGCCCCGGGGACGACCTGCTCAGTCGGCTGTGCCAGGCCGAGGTTGATGGTGAACTGCTCAGCGAAGATCAGCTTACCGGAATGACGGTGCTCTTGCTCCTGGGCGGGCTCGACACCGTTGCCGCGGTGCTCGGGTTTACCATGAATTACCTGGCCCGCCACCCCGAAAAGCGCAGACAGTTGGTGGATCATCCGGACACTATCCCCAAAGCCGTGGAAGAACTGTTGCGTCGCTTTCCGGTCTCCACGCTGGGGCGGATAGTCACCAGGGACGCCGAGTTTCACGGGGTGCAGTTGAAAAAAGACGATATGGTCATCACGCCGACCATGTCACACGGAATGGATAAACGGGAGTTTGATAGTCCTACCGAGGTGGATTTTTCCCGTAAGGTTGTTTTTCACGGTGCCTTTGGCAACGGGCCGCACCGCTGCCTGGGTTCCATGCTGGCCCGGGTGGAGCTGAGGACTTTCCTGCAGGCCTGGTTGTCGCGGATACCGGAGTTTCGGGTCAAGGCCGGCGCCGAACTGACGGTGGACACGGGCATGGTGGTTGCCCTGCACGACCTGCCCCTGGAATGGGACGTGGCCAGGCAATAAGGGCCGTTTCGCGCTCAATACGATTTTTCGGAGAAAAAAGCCAATGAACGCCGTTCCCTACACGGATATTCGCGAACTCTATATCGACGGACGCTGGCAAAAGCCCCTGTCCGGTAACTACGAAGGCATCGACAACCCGGCCACCGAGGAATTGATTGGTGAGGCGCCGGTGGGCGATGCCGCGGATGCCGCAGCGGCCGTGGCCGCCGCCCGCGAAGCGTTTGACAAAGGGCCCTGGCCACGCATGTCGACAAAAGAGCGCTGCGCCGCGCTGGCGCGCTTCAGGGATGCGCTGCTCGCCTCCGAGAACGATATCCGGGCTCTGATCCGGGCCGAGGTGGGCGCCACCCGGTTGATGCTCGACGGGCCCCAGTTCGGAGGGGTGATCGAGGCCATCGATTACGTCATTGAACTGGCGGAGCGGATGAAGCCCGAGCCGACTGATGTTATCACCACCAAAAGCCTGATGGACCCGGAAAGTTCGGGGATCCTGGCCGGCGGCGTCACGGTGCGGGACCCAGTGGGTGTGGTGGCCGGCATCAGCGCCTACAACGTGCCCCTGCTGATCAACATGGCCAAGGTGGCGCCGGCCCTGGTGGTGGGCAACTGTCTGGTTTTAAAACCGTCGCCCCTGACTCCGTTTACAGCCCTGATGCTGGGCAAGATAGCCGAGCGGGCCGAACTGCCACCGGGGGTGCTCAATATTGTCACCGGCGGCACCGATGTGGGCAACCTGCTGACCAGCGATCCCAGGATGGACATGGTGAGCTTCACCGGTTCCGACAAGGTCGGGACGGCCATCATGGCCCAGGCTGTCCCCACCATGAAACACGTACACCTGGAGCTGGGCGGCAAGTCCGCCATGATTGTCCGGGAAGACGCCGACCTTGAGGTTGCCGCCGGCAACGCCGCTTTCAACTTCACCCTGCACGCGGGCCAGGGCTGCGCCCTGTTGACCCGTTTCCTGGTCCATAACGCCATTCGGCCGGCGTTTATCGAAACGGTTCAGGGTATTCTTTCCCAGCTCAAGGTGGGCGACCCCGCCGATCCGGATACGGTCATCGGGCCACTGATCTCCCGGGCCGCCCGGGAAAAGACGGAATATTATGTTGAGAAAGGCCTCGCCGAAGGTGGCAGGCTCGTTTCCGGGGGCAGGCGTCCGGCCGGTCTGGAAAAGGGGTATTTCCATGAACCGACCCTCTTCGACGACATCGACAACCGCTCCACCCTGGCCCGGGAGGAGGTGTTCGGTCCGGTGGGCGTGGTGATCGGCTTCGATACCGACGAAGAGGCGGTGGCGCTGGCCAACGATTCCGACTTCGGCCTGTCCGGCGGTATCGTTTCCCGTGACAAGGCCCGGGCCTACCAGATGGCCCTGGAGCTGCGTACCGGCGACGTCAAGATCAATGGCGGCACTGCCGGGCTGTATTTGCAGGCACCCTTCGGGGGTTACAAGCGCTCCGGTATCGGCCGCGAATACGGGCCCCGCTGGCTTGAAAGCTACACGCTCGAAAAATCGATCCACTATCCGATCGGGTGAGCCGGGTCGGTCGATCGCCACCTGTAAGCGGAAACTGGCGAGGTGACAATGAAAAAATGGCAATGTTTTTTTTGCGGTTTTATCTATGATGAAGCGGAGGGCTTGCCGGAAGAGGGAATACCGCCGGGCACCCGTTGGGAGGATATCCCGGAGGATTTTGTCTGTCCCGATTGCGGCGCCAGCAAGGCGGATTTTGAAATGATAGAGATTGGTTAAGAACCCTTATCCAAGGGCCAGGGAGAATTTTCTCCGCGCTGGCGAACCGAATCGCGGCCTGTGGTAACAAACCGGGGTTGAGAATCAATAAACGATGAATCAATAAACAAGCTATAACAATTAATGCCTATGGAAAACTTCAGAGAAAAAACCGTGCTGATTACCGGCGCCGCCGGTGGACTGGGTCGAGCGATTGCCCTGGCTTTCGGCGAGGCGGGAGCCGATGTCTCCCTGGCGGATGTCAATGAAGAGGGTCTCCACGAAACTGCCGCCCTGGTCTCCGGGCGGAAGGCTACGGCCCGAGTTTCGGTTGTCGATCTCTCCAGCCGCCAGGCGTGTTTCAATCTGGTAAAGGAGACAGTAGACCATTTTGGTGCCCTGGATGTGCTCTGCAATGTCGCCGGTATTCTGGGACCGGGCCACACCACGGAAATCAGCGAGTCTGTGTGGAATAAGATTGTCGCGGTGAATCTGTCGGCGCCTTTCTGGCTGATTCAGGCGAGCCTGCCCCATCTGCTCGAGCGCAATGGCAATGTGGTCAATATTGCTTCATCCGGTGCCTTTATCGGTGAAGCCTATGTGGTGCCCTATACCGCCACCAAGGCGGGGGTCGTGCAAATGACGCGCTCGCTGGCGATGGAATACATTAAAAAGCCGGTGCGCATCAATGCCGTGGCCCCCGGGCCCATGGCCACCAGTATGATCGACAACGTCCAGTTCCCGGAGGGCGTGGACATGGAGCTGATCCAACGATATATGGGAATTCGTCCAGCCGCAGATCCCGCCCAGGTGGCGGACCTGGTGCTCTATCTCGCGTCTGACCGGGCCGCCAACATTCACGGCGCGTGCCTGGTCTCCGATGGCGGCCACAGTGTTTGCTGACATCGCTGTACGACCTTCGCGCGCGTCGAGAAAAAGACTTGCCGGAAAAGTAAAGGCAGTGGTGGCGCAGGAAACCGGATCGTAGTCCGGAACTCCCCCGGAGCCGGAGCTAAATCTAACCACTAGCGAACTTTCAACCAGAAAAGGAATCTGTCATGAAATTTGCCCTAAGCGAAGCCATGTGCGACATCAGCCATTACATTCCCCTGGCCCGGGCCGCCGACGAAGCCGGTTTTTCGGTTTTTTCCTACGGCGACAGCATCCTCTACCCGGAAACCACTTCCGAGGAATACCCCTACACGGAAAGCGGCGATCGGTCCTTTCTCGACGGTGCCCCCTTCCTCGATCCCTTCCAGCTCTTTGCCGCCATGTCAGTGGTGACCGAGAACCTTAAATTCATGACCGGGGTTCTCAAGACACCCATTCGTAATCCTGTGCTCACGGCGAAAATGGTCAGTTCCCTGGCCTGTTTTAGCGATGAGCGCTTTATTCTCGGCGTCGGCCTGGACCCTTGGCCGGAAGATTTTCACGCCTGTGGTGAGGACTGGAAGTCCCGGGCTCCGCGAATGGATGAAATACTCCAGATCATTCCCGGCCTCATGACCGGTGACTATTTCGAGTGGCACAGCGAGTACTACGATATCCCGCCCATCAAAATGTGTCCCACCCCTTCGAAATGTCCCCCTATCATTTATGGCGGACACAGCAAGCCGGCCTATCGCCGCGCGGCTCGCTATGCGGATGGCTTCCTTTTTATCAGCGTTACCGAGGAGCAACTCGTGGAACGAATCAATCTCCTCAAGACCTATCGCAAGGAATTCGGTCGGGAAAACGAACCGCTGACCATTGCCGCGGGAATGCCGGTGTCGACGATTGACGAAATCAGGCATCTGGAGGAAGACGTGGGCGTGACCGACCTTCATGTCAGCTATCGAAACCCCTACCTGCCCGATACCATGACCCTTCAGGAGAAACTCGACTGGGTTAAGCGCTTCGGTGACGAGATCATTGCCAGGTACTGACAGGCCCGGCTCAATTTATGCCCTGGAGGTAATCAGTATGCCAGCCGTACACTCTACCGATGAGCAGACGCGAGCGGTGCTTGACAGTGCCGATAACGGTCCCATCGTTATCGTCAACCTGGTCAGGTACAAGGAGAAGGCGGCCTACGCGCCGGATAGCGAGGAGTATGGCAAGGGCCTGAGCGGCCGCCAGGCCTACCTGCGCTACGCCGACGAGTTCATGAAACTGATGGCCGATCATGGTGCCCGGAGCCTGCTGGAAGCCGAAACGGAGACTTACCTGATCGGCGAAGGCGACTGGGACCTGGTGTGGACGAACTACTTCCCAAGCCGGGATACCTTTCGGGCGGTAGTGACAGACCCGCGATATCAGGCGTTTGTTCATCACCGCCTTGCCGGCCTTGAAAGCCAGGATGCCATTGTAACGCGGCCGATGGTGCCCTGAGAGCGGGGGGTGAAGCGTTACGAACGGTGCCTGTTTCCGAAGACGCGGCCATTGCTCGGCCAGCGGAATCCGTCCGAAAATAAGCGGCTCCGGGATTGGTGTGCCGACTTCCAGGCTGTGATATTGTGCGCCAACAATCTTGGGCAGATCGGGGCCTAGTGGGCCATGCGCAAAATAAGGTAACAGATCACTTCGCCAGACAACGCGTCTCTGCGTTGAGAAAGTTTGACATAGCGCCACTATGCCTGCACTTTCTCGCCTTGATCCGCGCTATCTGGCTGTGCTTCTTAGTCACCTTATTTCACGCATGGCCCACTAG
>DGNJ01000027.1:16673-16902 GCA_002388905.1 Cellvibrionales bacterium UBA4495 | reverse complement strand
CGTGTTTTGCCAGCAACTCGTCGAAACTCTCGATGGCCTCCACCCGGCAAAGATGAAACAGCTCCTGGCGGGTGTAGGGGAAGTGCGGGCAGAGGCTCTTGTCCACGGCCACGCCCCGCTCTTCCAGCTCGTACTCGACGACGGACTTGAGCAGCGCAGCACAACCGCCGCAGCCGGTGCTGGCCCTGGTCTCCCCCTTGACGTCTGCCAGCGAGCAGCAGCCGCCGTC
>DGNJ01000027.1:15758-16632 GCA_002388905.1 Cellvibrionales bacterium UBA4495 | reverse complement strand
CAGTTGCGGCGCGCCGCCCTCGACATTGGGCAGAATCAGCGATTCCGGGTTTTCCGGCAGCTCGATACCATTGAGGTAGTATTGCAACAACGTGTCGTAATCGTCGCAGTCCCCCACCAGCACGGCGCCGAGCAGGGTGTTGCCATCGGCGCTGATATTGAGGCGTTTGTAGACTGCGGCGCGCTCGTCGGCGAACACATAGTTGACGCTGCCCTCGGCGGAACCCTTGGAGTCGCCGATGGAGCCCACATCCACACCCAGCAGTTTGAGCTTGGTGCTCATGTCGGCACCCTGGAAGCTCTGCTTCTCGCCGGTGAGCTGGCTGACGGCGGCCTCCGCCATGCGGTAACCGGGGGCCACCAGCCCGTAGATGAAATTGCCGAAACTGGCGCACTCGCCGATGGCGAAAATATCAGAATCACTGGTGCGGCAGTGATAATCGATAACGATGCCGCCCCGCTCTCCCACTTCCAGGCCGCAGTCCCGGGCCAGTTGATCGTAGGGGCGAATGCCCGCGGAGAAGACGATCATATCCGTCTCCAGGTAATCGTCTTCACCGAAGTTCATCCGCATACAGCAGTTTTCGCCGGCGACGATGTCCTTCGTGGCCTTGGAGGTGTGTACGTTAACGTCCAGGGCCTCGACCTTACGGCGCAACATACCGCTGCCACCCTCGTCGAGCTGCACACCCATCAGCCCCGGTGCGAACTCCACCACATGGGTTTNNGGCCGCCGCCCACCACAACGCCCACTTTTGATGTTTCCGCCTCGGCGCGGATTTCACCCAGATCATCGATGGTGCGGTAGGTAAGGCAGCCCTTCCGGTCCGAACCGGGAATGGGGGGCACGAAGGGATAGGAGCCGGTGGCCAGCA
>DGNJ01000027.1:0-15753 GCA_002388905.1 Cellvibrionales bacterium UBA4495 | reverse complement strand
GACCGGTACCGGTCACGACGATCTTCTCGTCCCGGCGAATCGTCTTCACCGCATCGCCAAAGTGGGCCCTGACCCCTTTCTCCCGGTAGTACTCCCGGGTCGTCAGGGCCAGATCCTCCGGCTTCTTGCCGGCAAAGAACTCGGAAAGATGCACCCGGTCGTAGGCAGGGCGAGGTTCCGCCCCCAACACGGTGATTTCCACATCCAGCGCTTTGGCGATCAATTGGTCCACATAGTGATGCCCCACCATGCCATTACCGATTACGACGATCTTCTGTGTTGCCATCATTGCCTCTCTTGCTGACTTCGTGCAGTTCCGTACCCACGGCAAAACCCCCCTGCGGCCATAGGCAGCAAGGGCGTCATTACCCAGCAGGAGGTTGTTGCGGCATCGATGGCGCCGGCACGGCGCCAACGCTTGCGGTGAATCGAACCGGGGCAGCGCCCTGGCTCATCGACGATTTATAGAGATACAAATAGCGTGCCAGAACCCGGCTGCGCACATAGACAGGTATTTTTCCTTGATTGACAGGGGTCCGGCCACGTCAGGTACTTCAATTACAGCAACTCCGCCAGCTCTGTGCACCACAATCAGGCAGAACGCGCACGAGAATGAGGCGTGGGATCGTCTGCTCGACAAATGGAGTTATCCAGAGCCCGGGCTAAGCTTCGAAAATGCGGCACCAATGAAGAAACGCTGAAAATTATTCTGTAAGAGATGGAAGTCAATTAATAATTTTACTGGTGCCCGGGACCGGAATCGAACCGGTACGGAGGTCTCCCTCCGAGGGATTTTAAGTCCCTTGCGTCTACCAATTTCGCCACCCGGGCATGGATGGGCATGAATCACGAGCGATGGTTCTCGCTCCACTCCGGCAGTTTTTGAAGCAACTCCCCCTGCCGGCTCTAGCGGCCTGCCTCAAGGGGTACTAATACAGCACAGGCCAAAACGCGGGGCAATATTAGCTGTATGGTCCCGGGAGTTCAATCGTCAGCCTCACATCATAACCAAAGCAATCTGGTTCGTGCGTTAGTCCGGCTCGACGATAACCGGGGTTTTGAGAATCAGTTCGGTAAGTACGCAATCGCCACTCTGGCTGAAGGTCAGTTCCGCGCCCGGCCGAGGCAGCAGGGAGCGAATAAGTTCCAGTCCGGTGCCAAGGCCCCTGCCCTCCCTGAAATTGAACCCCGGCGGCAGCCTGGCCGGCTGGTTGAGGATACGAATCCGCACCCGGCCTCCGTCCCTCTCGAGGGAAAGGACTACATTGGGCTGTTCACCCGGCTCGTCGAGGTGTTTAACCGCGTTTGTGAGGAGCTCGTTGAGGACCATGGCCACCGGCACCGCCTCGGAATTGTCGAGAAACAGGGTTAGTTCGCCATCACGGTTTCGCCAATGGATCATGTTGCGATTGACGGGAAGACTGACAATGGCCTCCAGAAGCTCCTGCATCTCCACACGGCTGTCGGAGCGACGGCTCTGAAGGCCGTAGACCTCGGCAATGCTAAGCACCTGCGAAACGGTTTCCTCAAGGGGCAAGGCGCCCTCGGGATGGTGCTGAATCTGTGTGCGGAGCAGGCCTACCACACCCTGGAGGTGGTTCTTGATCCGGTGGTGCACTTCGCGCACCAGTTCGTAACGCTGTTCCTTGAGGCGGTTGAAGCGTTCGTTCTCCACCAGCTTGCGCTCGGTAATCTCGGAACTGACACCGATCAGCCCCACAACATGAGGCTCGCCGTCACGAAAGGGTCTTTTGGAAGTGGACCACCAGCGCGTGCTACCATCGGGCTCGCGGACAAACTCCTCGCGGTCGAGAAAGCCGCCTTCCTCCAGGGCGAGCATATCGCTTTCGTAGCATGCCCTGGCCAGCGCCGGATGGGAGAAATCGCCATCCCGCCTGCCAACGATTGTCTCCTGCGACATGCCCATTTCCTGGCAAAAGCGCCGGTTGACCTTGAGATAGCGCAGATCACAATCTTTCACATAAACCATGGCGGGAATGGTGTCGAACAGGGTTTCCAGTTCGCGGCTCTTGCGCGCGAGCGCCTCCTCGGATTTCCGGCGCGCCTCGTCGAGCCGCAAGGTGTGAATGCCGATAGCCAGGTCGTCGGCAAGGCCCTGGAGGAGGGTCACTTCTTCAGCAGAGAAATGGTTTTTTGTATCGGATAGGATATTGATAACGCCGAACGCCAGTTCATCATAAACCAGAGGGACGGCGACCATGGCGGCAAAGCGGTACTGCCTGGCCTGAGTTTTGCGCCAATCAGGCATCGTGGGGTCGGCCTGGAGGTCCTGGCAGAGAACGGTCCGCCCGGAGCGGATGGCTCGCATGGTCGGGCCCTCGTCACCGTCGGACAAGTGGGCCGGTCGGATGAGAGGCGGCTCGGTCCCGTCGCGGGAAACCCAGGCCCGGGTCACCAGTGAATCGCCATCCGATGGTTCCAGCAGCCCGATACCTACGGAGAAATAACCGCATTGATCGGCGATGATGTTGCAGACCTGATGCATGTAGGTCTGTTCGTCGGATGCGCGCAACAGCGCCATGCTGCTCTCCCGCATCGCCTTCAGCGTGCGATTGAGCCGATGCAATTCCCGCTCCCGGTGCCTGTAGGTGCTGATATCGCGCACAATCGTAAAGCTCGCGCCATCCGAGCCGGCTTCGGTTTGCTGGCCCTGAGCTTCCACATAAATGGTGCGCCCGTCGCAACACTGGACTTCAAATTCGGCGTGGACAAAGCCCCCCTCATCCACCAGCGCCTGAAGACGCGGACGTTCCCGGTCGGCGACGAACTCCTGGATATTGCGTCCGATCAGGGCTTCCAGGGACGTCCCCAGCATTTCAGCGGCCTGGCGGTTGGCGTCGAGGATCACGCCGCCGCGAGTCATGATGATGGCCTCCATGCCGGCCGCGTAAAAAGCCTCGAGGCGTTCTTCGGTGAGTTGGTGAACACCCTCGGCCAGCCGCCGGTCTCCGAAGTCGTGCACGACCAACACCACATGGTCGGGACGACCGTACTCGTCGCGCATGAGGTTGGCCAGGATTCGGCTCCAGAGGGTGGCCCCATCCCGGGTGATAAAACGTTCGACAAGATCGGCGCCGTGGATCTTCCCGGTGGCCAGTTGGTCGATCATGCGGGCACACTTTTCCCGATCCGCCGGATGCACCAGTTCCAGGAGAGACCGACCATCCAGTTCGTCAGCGCCATAGCCAAGCATCCGGGCAAAATCGCCGTTGAAATGGAGAATACGCCCGTCCAGGCTAAGTTCGACCACTCCGGTTGTGACAGACTGGAACATGGAGAGGAAACGCCGCTCTCCCGCCGCCATTTTTTTGTCGCCGCCGATGCTGCTCAAGGAATGCTGCCAGTTGTATTGAGGGTCTCCAGGGCTGCCACCAGTTCGGTGGCCACGTCATCGAGCCGCGCCTGCCGGGAACGTGCGTGCCGGCGCAGTACTTCGAAGGCTTGCTGCTCACTGAGCCCTCGCCGCTCCATCAAAATGCCGATGGATATACTTACCTTGCGTCCGCCGGCCAGGGCCTTCTCCAGGTTTCCCTTATTCCTGAACAGTGCCCGAAAATCCCTGGCGCGGACCAGGGCCGCCTCCACACTCGGAATCAGCTGGGGCACGTCGACGGGCTTGACCAGATAGCCCACGGCCCCTTTGGCGACGGCCTCGTCGACAATTTTCTGGTCCGAATAGGCGGTGAGAAAAAGCGAGGGAATGCCGTACTCGTGGCTAAGCCGGTCTGCCAGTTCAACGCCGGACATGCCGGGCATATTGATATCGACGATGGCGATATCCACCGGCTCCTCACCTTGGCTGATAGACGCCAGAGCCTCGTCGCCACTGGCCGCCTCGACCACCTTGTAGCCGGCGTCCCGCAACCCGCGCCCCACCGTTCCCAGAATCAACCGGTCGTCATCGACGAGAAGCACATGTCCCGTCTGCATACTCTCATCCTCTCGCCTTCGTCGACACTCCAGACACCGCGGGCTACCTGCGGGCGTAACCGCCACCCCACAGGCAACTGGTTGATTTATATTGCAAAAAATAACACCTGGATTTGTTTACTCCGTGCTTTGCCTCTTTTCACTATAGGCCAGTTCCCCGGGGAATCATACCTGTTCTTTCCATTGTCAGCGCCCGAACAAGACGGCCAGGTGCCGGAAAAATAACCAGTTTTCTCTTCAACAAAAGTTTGACAGCCGTCACAATGAGATGCTTAACTGTTTCTCCGTTCGATAGCGCCTCAATCCCCGCCTGTCGACACCACCCCCCAGGCTCCATGGCCTGAGCAACATACTCTCCCGCAGGCCCGGAGAGACATTAAAATCCAGGCCAAGCCCCCGCCGTTAACGTATTCATCCCGAATTAAAAGTTCGTCTTTGTCAGACGGTCTTCTGTTGTATTGGAGATACGCATCATGCGGCAATTTTCTGAGTCCCTATTCCCGGGGGTAACCCCCGTCATATGCGGAATGTCTCCATTCCGTCAAAGGCCGACATTCCCGGCCGTCAAACTCTCTGCTCCCTTACTTCCAGTTCAGGCCATAGTCATCGGCGCACCGCTTTCAGGCAAAACAAAGCTCTGCACTGGCGACCTGCCACTCCCCCGGAGGTTGCCGCCATGGAAACAGTCCTGAAATACCAGCCGGCTAATCTTTTCGCTTCAAGGGCACTTGGACAAGGAGTTGTTATGGAAACCACCAAGAGCACTAAATTGTCGCCGACAGGGATCCTCTCTGCCTGGAATTCCGCCGGCTTCAGCGGCAGGGGTAAAGTTATTTGCCCCGCGGATATTCGCAAGATCGACATCGGCTTCGAGCGGGCGCCGACGGAACTGGATATTGTCGAACGCTGCAGCAGCGGACTTTATCAGAATCGCTATGAACTGCTGCGGGACCTGATGCTGAACCTGTCCTGGGCGAACCGTTATGCGATCCCGCTCTATGAGAAGCGACCGGTGCGCTGGGGAGACATCCCCCGCGATGCCGACGATGTTTTCCTGCCGGTATACCAGTGGTGGCACGGCGCCGAACTGGCCGCCATTATCGTCGACAATTACCGCTGGCTGGCGCCTGCCTGGGACGAGGAAACGGAGGATGTGCTCTTCGAACACCTGATCGCCCTGTTCCGGGGAAAGCCCTCCAGTGGCGCGGAACTGAGCCCCCTGAAGCCCACCGTCGGCGAAGCCCTCGCCGATGGCAACAACCACGTCCTGGCAATCGACAACCATAACCCCAACCACAGGGACCTGAACGGGGACGACATCGGTGGAGCCCGACACCCGGTGGCCGCACTGGAGGAACTGATGCGCCATGCCATGTTGCTCGGCAACCAGTACCCGTGGAACACCGCCGACAGCTACCTGTGCCCGATCAAAAAAATGCACAAGGACGATCACGTTGTGCTTTTCTATGCAAAAAACGCCCAGGCGGCCAACTGGTTGAAAAAACTGCGCAATGGCTACGCGATCCACGCAATCGCATCCGGCAGGCCCGCCCCGGCCCTCTTAAGGGAGGTTCGATCATGAAAAAGCCCTGCTCCGGCACGACCATGTCATCGGCGGCGCAAGCGCCCACGGAGATGCTGAAAATACATAGTGGCAGGGTAACTGCCGCCAACCAGGATGGCGAGTTATACCTGAAGCTGACTGGCGTCGTCAGGGTCACCCTGTGCCTGACCATGAGCCGCTGTATCGACAGCCTCCTGGCGGCACGAAAGGTCGACAGAATCGTCGTCGACCTGGTGGACGCCCGGCACATGGACAGCACCACCATGGGGCTGTTGTGTCGCCTGGCGATTAACGCCGAAAGGCGATTCCAGCTAAAGCCGGTTCTCTGGTGCCGGGAGGATTACCTCGTCAATCTGCTGGCCATGAGTTTTGCCGATATCTACGATATCGAGACCTTTGTCCCCGAAGAGGCGGATTCAGCCGACAACGAGAGCGCCGGGGAGATCGCCTGTCGCGCCATTGGCGGTGATGCGGAAGAACGCCAGGTGGCAGCAAAGGTCATCGATGCCCACCGGGCGCTGATTGCCGTCAACCCGGATAAAAGGCACGAGTACACCGAACTGCTGGCCGCGCTCAAAGCGTACACCCCAGCGACAGGCAAGCGCCGGCGAGTGCCGGGAATTCTGGCAAAAAATTTGCATTGACCTAGAGGCGAAGAGAAAAGCCAATCGCCGGCGTTTGTTCGCAACCGCCTTGGCGAAATCGATTTTGCCAAGCCATACTTAACAGGTATGCACAGCAAGCAATGCGGAATCCCCATGGCAACCGACCGAAAGAAGCCAAGCCCAAGCCAAAAAACCGATCCAGATATGAAGGACAAAAACTCCCGGATGCGCAAGCTGGTGGAGGAAAACTGGGACAGCGACTTTACCGACAGCTACCTCTCCACCGTGGAAACGCTGACCAAAGTGGCTTCCACCATCCAGCCGACACGCCTGGCAAAAAGCAGCTTCGAGCTGCTTACCAATCTCACCCGGATTGCCACCGGTAATGTCGAGGACCGTGTCCGTACCGATCGGGATCCCCGATTCGCGGACCCGACCTGGCAGGAGAATCCTTTTTTCAAGACCCTTTCCCAGAGCTACGCGGCCTGGTCGGACGCGGTCATGCAGCTTGTCGATGAAGAGCAGGAAACTGAAACCGATTGGCGGGACAAGGAGCACACCCGCCTGCTGTTGCAGATGCTGGTCACCTCCCTGTCCCCGAGCAACTTCCTGCTATCCAACCCCAAGGCCCTGGATAGAGCCAGGGAGACCCGGGGCAAGAGTCTGGCCCGGGGCATGCAACACTTGCTCGCCGACCTGGCGGAAGGGCGCAAGCTGCCCCGGCACGTGGACCCGGGGCATTTCGAGGTGGGCGTCAACCTGGCCACCACGCCCGGTGCCGTCATCTTCCGCAACGAGGTTCTGGAACTGATTCAATACCGCCCCACCACTGACGAGGTACTGACTCAGCCAACACTGATTGTGCCGCCCCAGATCAACAAGTACTACCTGATGGATATGGCGCCGGGTCGCAGTTTCGTGGAATACGCGGTATCCCGGGGGGTTCCCGTATTCGCGGTCAGTTGGCGCAATCCCGGCCGGGCCCAGAGCCACTGGGATTTCGACGATTATATTCAGGCCCTTTACGAAGCCATCGATGCCGTCTGCGATATCGGCAAGTCCGAGGACCTCAACCTGGTAGGTATTTGTGCCGGAGGCATAACCACCACCGTCCTGCTCAACACCATGGCAGCGCGGGGCGACTCACGTATCAAATCTGTCGCCTACGCCGTCACGCTGCTGGATTTCGACGTGCCCTGTCCTCTGGGAGCACTGCACAGCGAATCCATACAGAAGATGACCGATAAACATACCCGGAGCAGGGGCGTACTGCCGGGCAACGAGCTGGGCGATGTTTTTTGCTGGCTGCGAGCCAATGACCTGGTGTGGCGCTACTGGACCAACAACTACCTTATGGGCGACGCCCCCAAACCCTTCGATATCCTTTACTGGAACCAGGACAGCACCAATCTGCCCCAGGCACTGCACCAGCAGTTTATGCGCGTGTTCGGAGACAACGTCCTGTGCAAGCCCGGGGAACTGACGATCATGGATACGCCGGTCGACCTTTCCACCATCGAAGTGGACACTTTCGTAACCGGCGCCGAGGCGGACCATCTTACCCCCTGGCGGGGCTGCTACCGGACAACCCAGTTGCTCCGCGGCGAAAGCACCTTTGTCCTGACCAATGCCGGCCATATCGCCGGCCTGATCAATCCGCCCACCAACCCTAAAGCCAGGTTCCTGATCGGCCCCGCTGGCGAAAGCGACCCGGATACCTGGAAGGCAAACGCCGAAACCCGTCAGGGGACCTGGTGGCAGGCCTGGGCAGAGTGGATCATGGAACGGGCGGGGGACTGGCGACCGCGGCCAAGGCGTATGGGCAACAGGCGCTACCCAATTCTGTGTCCCGCGCCCGGCACCTACGTCAAAGAAAAGCCGGTACTTTAGGGTACACGCGCTGGGTGCCGGGAACATGGCACAAAGTGCCGCCCGGGCACGGCATCATCGTGAAGCCTCTGGCATCCGGGCCAGATCGAAATCAAACCAGTGCGAGTGCCCGTGCTCGAGAAGCCCTGATCGTCATCCCGGCCGGGCGCCCCGGGCAGATTGAGGATGTGTCCCGGCCCGTCTTTTTCCTGGCCGGTGGCGATGCGGGACTCACCTCCGGCACCACCCTCTCCGTCAATGGCGGGCGACAAATGCACTGAGTGAGACCTCTCGGGTTTCCGGGTCGCGCCTATGGCTAACGCTGGGAAAAGGCAAGGAGGTTAGACCCGGGCTTAGGAATCAGGCACAATCAATCCACCAGCCAGCGGAGGACAAGTGGTTAACAGCAGCCCCGGAAAAGTTGTCGAAGCCTGGATCGAAGCCTTCAATCGCCGGGATATAGAAAGCCTGCTCACCCTCTATGCGGACAACGCCATCACTCATCAGGCGCCCGAATCCTTTGTCACCGGCAAGGAGGCCCTGAGATCATTGTACGAGGAGCTATTCGCCTCGGATGCCGAAATGACCTGCATCCCCCGCAACCTGATCGAGCAGGGGGATACAGTGGTCCTGGAATGGGTCGATCCCAACGGCCTGCGCGGCTGTAGCATCTACCAGGTGGCCGACGGCAAGATCAAGTTCCAGCGAGGCTACTGGGACAAGCTCAGCTTCCTGCGCCTGCAGGGATTGCCCCTGCCCGGTGCCTGATCCTCAAGTACCACATCATCGCAGAGACTTAATGGCCGATACCAAAGCAATGACTGTCGAAGTAGCCAGGGCGCGCCTGCAACGGGTGCGCCACTGTGTGGTTCTGGGCATGACGGTTGTCGAGGGCCGGGACGGCCGGGCGATCCTGGAGCTGCCTTATTCCGAAAAGATCATCGGCAACCCGGAAACCGGGGTCATCGCCGGCGGTGCGCTCACCACGGTACTCGACACCGCCTGCGGCTATGCCGTGGCCGGCCGGACCGACAAGGGCCAGATCAGCACCACGATGGATTTGCGCATCGATTACATGAAGCCCGCGAAACCCGGCAAATCCGTCTACGGTGTTGCGGATGTCTACCGGCTTACCGACAACGTCGTCTTTACCCGCGGCAAGGCCTACCAGGATAATCCCGATGAACCCGTCGCCCACTGCGTAGCGACGTTCATGCGCCTGCCCCTCACCCCCGACACAACATTCCCGGTGCCGGAGGCGGGAGAATGAGTTCCCCCGGGGGCCGCAACGTGGACCTGACGACACTGGTGGCACGCATCCCCTATGCCGGCCTCATAGGCCTGCAGTGCCTTTCCGTGGGCGACCAATACATTTTCAAGCTGCCGGCCACCGAGGACAACGTGGGCAATCCCACACTGCCTGCTATTCATGGCGGCGTTATCGGCGGTTTTATGGAAACCGCCGCCATCCTCCACCTGATGAGCGTGGCGGAGAACGACGCCGTGCCCAAGATCATCGATTTTTCGCTGGATTACCTGCGCCCCGGTCGTCTGCGCGACAGCTTCTGCCAGTGCCGGGTGATTCGCCAGGGCCGCAAAATCGCCAATGTCTCCATCGAGTGCTGGCAGACTGCCCAGAGTGAACCCATAGCCATGGCCCGTGCCCACTTCCTGTTGCCAGGATCAACNNCGAAAAGGCCTGACTCGGCTCTGTATTCCCGCCGGGATAAGGGCCGCACGGCGCTTACAGTGCCACCCTTCGACCGGGTGCCTAGCCGGATGCCCCGCGCTCGCGCTCCTTGACGAAGGCAATGGCCTCGCGCACCGAACCGGCCACTTTTGCCTCCATCTCCTCTCTTTCCAGGGGCGAAAGATAGAACGACATATCCACGTCGTAACGGATATACCGCGGCGGCAGGTGGTTGAGGGCAACGCAGGCGGCGTCGGCGACGAAGCCGGCTTCCCGGGTTTCGCCCTGTAACTGTTCTTCGATTTCCCGCAACACAAGGGATTCGTAGTAATTGTGGAAGGTGTCCAGCTCGGCGGGACTATCCCCGGATAGCGGCGTTTTGGTCAGCATGGTCTCTCCGGAACATTCGTGGATTCTCTCTTTGACTATCGGCAGGCAACTGGCAAAGTGAAGGGTGTAAAATCCCGCGCTGAAACCGTTAACGGCTTTCCAGGCTGCGGAGCGGGGCACCCCTACCCCGCACAACCCATGAACGGAATACGAGCCGATATGAAGATTCTGTTGAGTAACGACGATGGCTATCTGGCGCCCGGCATCCAGGCCCTTCGGGAAAACCTCTCGGGCCGGGGACATGATATCTGGCTGGTGGCACCGGACCGCAACCGCAGCGGCGCCAGCAATTCCCTGACCCTGGAATTGCCCCTGCGGGTTCATCCCGCCGGCGAGCGCACCTGGAGCGTCTCTGGGACGCCGACGGACTGCATTCTCGTGGGCACCACCGGTCTGCTGGAACAGGAGCCCGACATGGTGGTCTCCGGCATCAACCACGGTCCCAACCTGGGGGACGATGTTCTCTACTCCGGCACCGTGGCCGCCGCCATGGAAGGACGGTTCCTGGGTTACCCCGCCATCGCCGTATCCCTGGCCTCCCATGAGGCCGTCCACTACCCGACGGCTGTCAGGGTAATGGAGACATTACTGGCGCGCATGGAGACCAACCCCATCGCCTCCGACGCCATTCTCAATATCAATGTCCCCGACCTGCCGTGGGAGGACCTGAAGGGCTGGCGCATCACCCGGCTGGGCAGCCGCCACAAATCGGAACCGGTGATCGTGTCATCCGATCCGCGCGGGCGACCCATCTACTGGATCGGGCCGCCCGGGGAAGAACGCCGCGGCAGCCCCGATTCCGATTTCCAGGCCGTGGCCGACGGTTATGTGTCCATCACCCCCCTCAAGGTGGACCTGACCCGATACGACCTCCTCGAAACCCTCGAGACTGCGGTGGGTGACCTGCGCTAACGGATAGCACCTTTATTCCAGTAACTTCTGAACCGCCAGCGCGGCAAAAAGCGCCAGTGCGACCACCAGGACACCATTGGCGAAACGGCCGTTTCTTAACGGCATCCCAATTCGGCGGTTATTCAGGTAGAGAAGAGTCAACGCCAGGAAAGGCATAAAAAAAGCGCCGGCCACGGAATACAGGATGACCAGCCATACGGGCTTGCCGAAACCGAGCAGGGCCAGGGGCAGAACAGCGAGGCCGATTAAAAAACCCCGATAGGCGGGCCCCTTCCTGTCCATTTCGGGACCGTCGGGGCCCAGATGCTGCCGCTGGCCGACAAAGTCGGCAAACAGATAGGGTACGCCCTGCCATACCCCCAGCATGGAACTGAACACGGCTCCCCAGAAACCGAGCAGGAAGACCCAGCGAAAACCCTCGCCGAGGTCCGCGCCCAACTGCTCGGCCAACGCCAGAACGATGCGCGTGCCGCTCACCGTTTCCGGCTGCGCCCGGGCCGCCAGGATCATGATGCAGACACCGAAGACCGCAGTCAGCGAGTAAGCGACGCCCAAATCGACTCTCGCCAGGCGCAGGAAATTCACGGAGCGCCAGCCCTTTTCGTGCATCCAGTAGCCGTAACAAAGCAACGTGACGCTGCCGCCAATGCCCCCCATTACCCCCAGCACCAGTGCCAGGTTATCCCTGGGAAACACCGGCACCAGCAGCGGCCTGACGATGGCCAGGCCCGACAGATCGGCAACCAGCACCGCGCCGACCACGGTGATAAACATCAGCGCGATCATCGCCTTCATGACGACCTCGAAGAACCGGTAGCGGCCAATCATCACCAGCACAAGCGCCGCCAGGGAGTGCACCGCTGCCCATGCGCCGACAGACAGTACGGGGAACAGGGCGTGCCCCGCCAGACCACAGGCAGCCATAAGCGCCGCGCCCACCAGGAACGACCACAAAACCAGGTAGACACCGAAATACCAGTCGACCCAGCGCGGCAGATGCTCGCGCCAGCCTTCCATCAGGCTGCTGTCCGTGGCCAGCTGCCAGCGGACCAGGCCCTCGTTCAGCACCAGCTTGGTCAAAGCCCCCAACACCACTGCCCAGAGAATGGCCGTACCCAGTTTCGCCCCGGATACCGTCGCCGCCACCAGATCGCCCGCGCCGAGTCCCGTGGCTGCCACCACAAAGCCCGGCCCGATAGCCTGGAGCCAGCGGAATGGTTTCATAGTCTTTTCCTTCTTGTTCTTTCCCGGGCCCTAGGATAGCGCACTGGCTCTCAGCATGGGGATCGGCCAGGTCACGCCCGCCAAGGTGGCGCAATTCGGGGTGCTGGCGTGAGGTACCAGAACACCAGTCAGAAAGGCGGTACCGCCCGTGCGCCGGATAACCGCATCACCATCGCCGGGTACGATCTCACGCCCAAAGTCGGGCAGGATCTAGCCAGCAAGGTGATCCAGCACATCGACCAGACCGACGAAGGCGACATGCCCTTCCTCACCCGCCTGGGCGAGCGCTACGACGCCCGGGGCCACCATCAAGGCCGGACACCTGCTGTTTATGCCCAACGTGCAAAGCCAGACAGCCGGCGGCACCGCCATCCCGGCCATCGCCTTGCGCCGCCAGGACGGCGACCAGCACCGGTACACCATCAATGATCGGGACGCCTTCACCGGCGTTATTGCCTACTGGCAGGACACCGACAACGCCAAGCGCGAGCCCTTACTGGTGGGCAGCGACGAAAAGCCCAAACGCCTGCGGGATACCTACGCCACGGAGAATGAAGCCATTCAGGCCGCAACATCGGAATGGCAACGGGTACAGCGCGCCGGCGCGAGCCTATCGCTCAGCCTTGCGGAGGGAATTCCAGATTTATACCCCGAGACTCCGATTACAGCGAGCGGTTGGAAGGCAGAAATGAACGCCACTGAATGGGTGATTACCGAGGTGGCACACAGCCTAACGGATAGTGCCTACACGGCCCACATAAAAGCCGAGGTCAAACAGTGAGCTACGTGAAATAGCGCCCGCCAAATGTGAGAATCATTCTCATTATGTTAGGGTGTCTGCTATACTCGCGGCCGCTGGAGGTATCAATGACCATATTCACTATTGGCTATGAAGGCCTGGACATTACGCGGTTTATCAAACTATTGAAGCGGTTCGGCGTAGACACCCTTGTCGACGTGAGAGAACGCGCTCAGTCACGAAAGAAAGGCTTCTCGAAAACGGCGTTATCGAACGCCTTGTCCGAGTCCGGGATAGATTACTTGCACATTCCGCGTCTCGGATGTCCCAAACCAATCAGAGATCAGTACTACAAAGACGGAAACTGGAACCGGTACACGAAGCACTTCCTCGACCACCTAGATTCTCAAGCCGACTCTTTGGATCAATTATCCGATAGGGCATCAGAATCGACCTGTGCTTTGCTTTGCTTTGAGGCAGATTTCAACTACTGCCATCGATCCCTGGTTGCTGATGCTGTTCAGACATCCACAGGATCAGCCATAGAACATATCCTCAAAGACGCCATCAAATCAGTGGCTGTTGCTCCGAGAGAGCCTCTTGTGGCCGCGGTGGGTAGATAAGGCTGACTATCAGCCATTGCGACTGGAAACGGTGCTGATTGCCCATCAAGAACATCAGATTTTTTGAACACAGCTCGGCCTCTAGCTTCTCTCTAAACGGCACCTCCCATTGACTGCCATGAGACCGCCGGCAATTCCAATAGAGAGCGCCAGCTTCCCAATCGACAATCTTGTGCCGGTAATCTTTCTCTCCTTCCTCTGTATCGCAAACATAGCGATAATAAAAATCGAAGGGAATTTTTCTTAATTCAGAGACTTGGCGGCGCGCTTCATCTTCGTCGAACAGGTTGCCCTGCATTTGGTCTTTAGTAAGTTTTGCGCGCTCGTCTTCTGTCCAGCCGGCATTTCTGGCAGGTTTGATCTCTAAGCCAATCACCCTTTTGGGCTTTAGAAGGGCTAACGAAATATGGTCATCTACTCGGCTTCTATCGATGGCCTCGGGTCTTTCGAATGTCGGGATCTTGTTAATCCACGGCCAACGCTTAACCCAATCTTTCTTCGTGTCCAGAACCTCTCCACTTGTAATGGTGTCGACAAACAGCCTATGGCTCTCCGGCCGGTGGTCATTTCTTGCCTTTTGAATTCTTACGTTGATCCATTGCCATTTCTTGAACTGCTGGTTTTCTTCGATTAATCGAAATGGCACAGGATAAAGGCGCCGCATTTCACCGTCGGAATTTATGCCCGCAACACAGGAAGTTTCGACGTATTGAGAGCTAGGAGAGGGATATGTCTTGGCGAGGATCAATATGTCTTCAATGCGGGTCATCATTCTGCTTCCTTTCTTTCGCCCTCCGCAGCTCGATCTTTTCGACTCCTGGCTCAATATCTATCCTATCGACCACGGAAATGTCCCTCTTCAAGGCAACCGGGCGGCCTTGTTCGTCACGGACAACTCGTAAATCTCCGCCAATTTCCAGCCAACGCAATATCATGGCATCCAAGTCGTGAAGGCGGTCGGCTTCTGTTTTCAGCTCCTTACCTGCTTGACGATAAAACCACCAAGAGACTCCCCAAGTAATGAGACCACCGACACCTACTGAAATTACCAATTCCCAGTCTATCCACTGAATCAAATATCCGATAGTTTCAACCACCTTTAAACTCCGGCTGTAACCCGGGCTTTTCTAGGCAAAGCCCCTGACTTACAGTTGCACCTATCTACTGAAAATTGAAGAGCTGTTGACAAGACAAACACCTAATATTGTCCACCCGGGAGCCTATCGTATCCCCACGCACTGTTTCGCATACTTGCATTTCGACAATTGCTGCCATTAATCATTTTCCAAATAACGCAAATACCCACTAATCATTGATCGCGCGATTTCTCGCGCTTCTTCCAGTTCCGCGCTTGAGGCGTTCCTCAGCTGGCCACTCCCTTTACCGCGATGTCGTCCTTGACGCAAAGACCCTTCATTACAGAGCCGTTCAAAGCGAGACCATGAGGTATCTGATATCCCAAGCGCCGTTTTGACTACCTTATGGCTTCCGAAATTATCAGCAAGGGCGTCCCGAATTTCATATAGGTGAACTAGCTCATCATCTGGATCTCGAACCGCCGCTTGATAGCTTCTCAGCATCGAAATCAGCAAAGTATCGTGGTACAAGTGTCCAGGTACCACCTCACCGAGTCGGCGTTTTTCTTGGATTCGATCCCTTTTTGTGTCGACTTTAACAGTGCCATCACTATCGACGACTTGAAGATCTATGACCCCACCAGAAATATTAAAATTTGCTGTCTCAACTTCGACAAACACATCTCTACGCCCGTCCGCGTGCACCCGACTCAAACTGGAACGAGAAAGCTCGTAAGGCTTATGAGTTAATAGTTGGACAGCAAGGAACCTACCTTCCAACTCTTGATGCAACCTTTCCCGCAATCCAGGGTCTGCATCAAAAACTGACGCATCGATCACTGCCTCTATCTGGCCATTTTCAATCGTCATCGAATAATTTATAGCAGAGATCGAAATGGCTTCTTCAAAATAGTCGTCGGGAGAAAATTTCCATTCTAAATTTACAGTGGAACTCATCCGTCTTATCCCTTGAAGGCCAGGAGTACGCCGGCAATCGCTAACGCAGTGCTAATAATCCATTTCCAGTGGCCCAGCCAAACTCTACCGGCAACACGAAGAAATTTGGCTAGCGGTGGCTGCTCGTAGTATGGAGTTGACCCGGTTTCGTGG
>DGNJ01000059.1:26057-27181 GCA_002388905.1 Cellvibrionales bacterium UBA4495 | reverse complement strand
AGGGATTCGAACCCTCGATACCGGTCAGGGTATACTCCCTTAGCAGGGGAGCGCCTTCAGCCACTCGGCCACCTCACCGCGAAGGGCTTTTGGTTCCGGCAGGTTAATAAACAACCATGCCGCGCTACTGTTCTAAACAGGAGCGCGGCATGATATCACATCAACCGGAAATTCAAAGGGCCGCAGAACAGCTACGGCTGGGGCTCCTGATCTTTTTCCTGTTGTATCCGCTGGTATATTTCTTCGCGGTGTACTGAAACGTCCTTGGGGGCATTGACACCCAGGCGCACCTGATTGCCCTTGACACCGAGAACGGTAACGGTAATGTCGTCGCCGACAACCAGTGTCTCACCGACACGTCTGGTCAGAATCAACATGCTTCACTCTCCTATACTGCGTGCGTCCCTTTGACGCATCCTGTTCGTCTTATTGTTTTGGTTCCATGGCCCGGCATAACTCATTAACCGGTTGATGGGCTTGCGCCCGGGCATTGCCACTACGACAGAAAAACCGCCTGTTTCAACACCCCTGTCCATTCTATTCCACTTTGGTTTTATCTTCCAGTTCAAACTCGGCGTGGAGGCTGCGTACTGCCAGTTCCAGGTATTTCTCCTCGATAACCACAGTGACTTTTATTTCCGACGTGGAGATCATCTGAATATTGATGTTTTCCTCGGCCAGGGCCCGGAACATCTTGGCGGCGACCCCTGCGTGGGAGCGCATTCCCACCCCGACAATGGCCAGCTTGGCGATGCGGTCATCGGTGACCACACTTTTGGCGCCCATGCGCTCGGCGACCGCTTCCAGTATGGCCTTTGCTTTTTTCATGTCGTTGCGGTGGACGGTGAATGTGAGAGACGTGGAGCCATCCTCCGACACATTCTGGACGATCACATCCACCTCGATATTGGCTTCACTCACGGGACCGAGAATCTGGTAGGCAATGCCGGGATTGTCGGGAATTCCCTGGATCGTCACCTTGGCCTCGTCCCGGTTAAAGGCGATGCCGGAAACCACGGGTTGTTCCATGTCGTCGCTCTCCTCCAGCGTGATAAGCGTACCCGGGCCTTCTTCAAAGCTCGACAGCACGCGCAGGGGAACCTTGTATTTGCCGGCGAATTCCA
>DGNJ01000059.1:25634-26043 GCA_002388905.1 Cellvibrionales bacterium UBA4495 | reverse complement strand
ATCTCCAGCATTTCCTCGAACGTGATCCTGTCGAGCCGGCGGGCCTTGGGCTCCACTCTCGGATCGGTGGTGTAGACACCATCCACGTCGGTATAAATCTGGCACTCGTCGGCGTGCAGCGCTGCCGCCACGGCCACCGCCGTGGTGTCGGAACCGCCACGGCCCAGGGTGGTGATATTGCCGTCGTCATCGACACCCTGGAAACCGGCCACCACCACAACCCGGCCCGCACGAAGATCGGCATCGATACGCTCCCGTTCTATACCCTGGATGCGGGCCTTGGAGTGTGCGCTGTCGGTACGGATGCGCACCTGGCCGCCGGTGTACGAGCGGGCATCGATTCCGCGCTTGTGCAGGGCTATGGACAGCAGGGCGATGGTGACCTGTTCGCCGGTGGAGACCAGCACGT
>DGNJ01000059.1:0-25612 GCA_002388905.1 Cellvibrionales bacterium UBA4495 | reverse complement strand
GGTTGGTCTCGCCGCTCATGGCCGAGACCACCACCACCAGGTCGTGGCCCTGGGCCCGGAAACCCGCCACCTTTTCGGCCACCGCCTCGATGCGCTCGACGGTACCCACCGAAGTGCCGCCATATTTCTGGACAATCAGGCTCATGCTATGGTCTTCGACTCCCGAAATTCCGGCTGTCGCCGGCCCTCAAAAACGGCGCCCATTTAACCGCAAAAAGTGGGTATTACGAAACAAAATCAGTCCCGGAGTGCATCCTCGGCCCACTGGTAGACCGATTCCAGGGCCCCGGGGAGGGCCTTGTGGTTACTTCCACCACCCTGGGCCATATCCGGGCGGCCACCGCCCTTGCCGTCCACCTGGGGCGCGACGAATTTCATCAGGTCGCCGGCCCTGATCCGGTCGGTCAGGTTCTTGGTGACCCCCGCCGTCAGGGCGACCTTGTCGCCATCCACAGCCGCCAGCAGCACCACCCCCGCTTCCAGTCGGGACTTGACCTGATCCATCATGTCGCGCAGCGTTTTGGCGTCGGCACCTTCAACACGTGTAGCCAGCACTTTAACGCCGTTGATTTCCCGGGCCTCGGCCAGGATATCGCTTCCCGCAGAGCTGGCCAGCTTCATTTTCAGGGACTCCACCTCCCGCTCAAGCTGGCGATTCTGATCCAGAAGCTGCCGCGCTTTTTCCTCGACCTGGCCCCGGGATGTCTTGAGGGTCGTGGCAACCCGGTCCAGGCAATCCTCCAGCCTGTCAAAAAGCGCCAGGGCATTCCTTCCGGTAACCGCTTCCACCCGGCGCACGCCCGAGGCGATACCGGACTCCGAGACAATACGCAGCAGGCCGATATCGCCGGTGCGCCGCACATGGGTACCGCCACACAGTTCCACGGAAAAGCCCTCGCCCATGGTCAGGACCCGCACCTCCTCGCCGTACTTCTCGCCAAACAGGGCCAGGGCCCCCTTGTCCAGGGCCTCCTCCATGGTCAGCAGTTCCGTCTCGACGGGCGTATTGGCACGGATCTGATCGTTGACCAGGGTTTCCACCGCGCGGATCTCGTTATCGGTCATGGCCGCGCCATGGGAGAAGTCGAAGCGCAGTCGTTCGGAATTCACCAGGGAGCCCTGCTGGGTCACATGCTTGCCCAGCACTTCCCGCAGGGCCGCGTGGATCAGGTGGGTCGCTGAATGGTTGAGGGCGGTGGCCTCGCGGATATCCGGGTCGACCCGGGCCTCGACCTCATCGCCCACGGCGATCTGGCCTTCCAGTATCTGGCCCACATGCAGGTGTACCTTGCCCTGTTTGCGGCAATCCGAAACCTCGAAGCGCCCGCCGGGGCCCCGGAGCCGCCCCGAGTCCCCCACCTGGCCACCGGACTCGGCGTAGAACGGCGTCCGGTCCAATACCACCACACCCTTCTGGCCCTCCGCCAGGACATCGACGGCACCGCCGTCGACAAATAGGCCGGTGATACGACCTGTGCCGCCGGTACCCTCGTAGCCGGTGAATTCCGTCTCCCCCGCCACTTCGATGCCGGCGGTATAGTCGATACCGAAATGACTGGCCGCCCGGGCCCGCTGGCGCTGTTCCGCCATGCACCGTTCATAGCCGTCCATATCCAGCGCGTAGCCGCGTTCCCGGGCAATATCGTTGGTCAGGTCCGTGGGAAAGCCGAAGGTGTCGTAGAGCTTGAAAATCATTTCGCCCGGGATGACCTCGCCGCCCAGTCCGGCGAGCCCTTCTTCGAGCACGGCCATGCCCTTGTCCAGGGTTTTGGCGAACTGTTCTTCCTCGCCGCGTAAAACGGTTTCCACCTGCTCGTGCTGGTGCGCCAGTTCGGNNTCGGGATAGGCGTCGCCCATCTCCGCCGCCAGAGGGGCCACCAGCTTGTGGAAAAACAGATCCTCCATGCCCAGTTTGTGACCGTGGCGCAGGGCGCGCCGGATGATACGGCGCAGGACGTAACCCCGGCCTTCGTTGGAAGGCAGCACGCCATCCACCACCAGGAAAGCACAGGACCGGATATGGTCGGCGATGACCCGCAGGGAACTGTGCCGGTGGTCGGCGACGCCGAGCAGCTCGGCGGCAGCGTCTATCAGGTTGCGGAAAAGATCGATGTCGTAATTGTTGTGCACACCCTGCATCACGGCGGCGATGCGCTCCAGGCCCATGCCGGTATCGATGGACGGCTTGGGCAATGGCCGCATCTCGCCGCTGGCGTCGCGCTCGTATTGCATAAAGACCAGGTTCCATATCTCGATATAGCGGTCCAGATCCTCGCCTTCGCTGCCGGGCGGTCCGCCGGGCACATCCGGGCCGTGGTCATAGAAGATTTCCGAGCTGGGCCCGCAGGGACCGGTGTCGCCCATCTGCCAGAAGTTGTCCTCGTCCAGACGGGAAAACCGCTCCGCGCTGACACCGACCTCCTTGAGCCAGATATCCGCCGCCTCGTCGTCGGAAACATGCACCGTCACCCAGAGCCTTTCCGGGGGCAATGCCAGGACACCGGTGAGAAATTCCCAGGCGAACAGGATGGCCTCCCGCTTGAAATAATCACCAAAGCTGAAATTGCCAAGCATCTCGAAGAACGTATGATGCCTGGCGGTATAGCCGACATTCTCCAGGTCGTTGTGCTTGCCGCCGGCGCGAACACAGCGTTGAGAGGAAGCGGCCCGGCTGTAGGGGCGCTGTTCCTCGCCCAGGAAAACATCCTTGAACTGGACCATGCCCGCATTGGTAAAAAGCAGCGTGGGATCGTTGCGCGGCACGAGGCTGCTGCTGGGCACCAGGGTGTGGCCCTTGCTCTCGAAATAGTCCAGAAAAGCCTGGCGGATGGCTGCACTTCTCATCGCATTGGATTCCTAAAAGTCGAGCTTGTCCTCGGAGAATTCCTTGTTGCCGAGGATATGCAAATGGAGATGGAAGACGGTCTGCCCCACCTGTTCACCGTTGTTGACGACAAGCCGGAAGGCATCGCCAATACCAGCCTGTTGTGCCACCTTACTGGCGGCCAGCATCAGGTGCCCGAGCAGGTCACGGTGCTTCTCGCCGGCATCCACCAGGCGCGGAATCGGCTCGCGGGGAATCAGTAGCAAATGGGTGGGCGCTTTGGGGGCGATATCCTTGATGGCGATGCAGTGATCGTCTTCGTAGACGATATCGGCATCGAGTTCGCCATCGATAATCCTGGCAAATATGGTTTTTTCGGTCATGGCTCTTCTCCCGGGTCCTGAGCTTTGCAATGGCGCGTTACCGATCGATGCCCTGCTTCTCCTCGGCGCTGAGCTCCCGGGCCTCGCTTTCGAGCATCACGGGGATGCCGTCCCGGACAGGATAGGCCAGACCGCTTGCACGGCACACCAGTTCCTGTCTTTCCCTGTCGTACTCAAGCGGCGCCTTGCTGACAGGGCACACGAGTATGCTGAGCAGCTGTTTATCCACGATTCCGAACCATTGCTGAAAAGGCCGTACAGTTTAAAAGAAACAGCGCGGCAACTCCACGGGGCTGTAGCGCCGCGGGCGAGGGCCATGGCAAGTATCAATCGCCGGCAGGGGGTTCGCGGCGGGGAAAGGCGTCGAGCACCAGGGCCGGATCGATGCGCACATCGAACCAGTTGATCCGCCAATCCAGATGAGGCCCGGTGGCGCGACCGGAGGCGCCGACCCGGGCGACCCTGTCGCCGGCCCGGACCCGTTGACCTTCCTCGACAAGGATCTCGCTCAAATGAATAAAGGTGGAACTGACCCCGTGGCCGTGATCGATGATCAGGGTGCCGCCGGAAAAATACATGTCGTCGTGGACCAGGCGAACCAGGCCATCGGCCGGAGCCGACACGGGCGTGCCCGCGGGCGCGGCTATATCGAGCCCGAAGTGCGGACGGCGGGGCTCGCCGTTGTAAAAGCGCTGACTGCCATAGACCCCGGTGATGGGACCCGCCAGGGGCCGCTCGAAACCGGCCAGGTAGTCGCGCCGTGGCGAGCCCTCTCCCCGGGCCTGCCGCACCAGGCGCGCTTCCTCGCGAATACGCGCAAGCTCGGACTCGGGCGGTGTCACGGTGCGCTGGGGGACACCTTCGATGCGCTGAATGTCGTAATCCCGCTGAGCCACTTCATAGGTATTCTCGATTCGCTCTCCGTCCCGCTTAAGGACCAGGGTCACTTGCGGGGGCGCGTCCCGTCCCAGGCCGATCACAAAATCGCCGGCCGGGGAAACATCCACCGACCGGCCCTCGAAGACCACCGCCGTACCCGGGGCGACAGTACCCAGGAGCAAGCCGCCCTGCTGCCACTTGCCGCGCACCTCCAGGGCGCCGGCCAGGGGGCCGGCCAGCATCAGTAGCATTCCCAGGATTGCCTGCCACCGGGTAATCGTTCGTTGACTCATTGCGAGGGTTCCTGCCAGGTCTTTGATGATGGGGATTCTAACGCGCGGGGCCGCTCTGGCAATGGCCCGCGATGGATGCAGTGGCGGCGGGCGCCGATCTTCACCCGACTGTGCTCCCTTCGACGCGCCGCAGGGCCTCGCGAATTGCCTCGCCGGGGAACCCGCGCTGTTGCAGAAAACGCATCCGCCGGCTCTTGTCCCTGGCTTCCTGCGGCGGGTGTTCGCCGAAACGCTTGAGCAATTCATCGAATGCCAGTGATGTCCAGTCCACGCCAGCTTCCGCCAGTGCATCCTCGGCATCGTCGTCGGCCACCCCCCGGCGTCGCAACTCGGCGAGGATGCGCAGCGGCCCCTGCCCCCGCCGCACCCGGGAGCGAGCGAAGGCCTCGGCAAAACGCCGGTCCGAAAGCAGGCCTTCCCGTTCCAGGCGATCCAGCACCGGCGCACAGAGGGCGTCGAGATCCGGGTGCTTGCGAACCAGCTTCTCCCGCAACTCGGCCCTGCTGTGCTCCCGTCGCGCCAGGGCATTCATGGCCGCCAGCCGCAGGCGGTGCTCCGGCTTGCCTTCGCCGCTCACGACGGTCCCCCTTTCCCCGGCGGTGGCAGGTTTTTGCGCGGCAACCCCGTGTCATCCACATGACCGGGGCTGTCGGGGGGCTCGGCCAGCCCCAGCCAGCGCGCCAGCCTGGAAAAGATGGCTTTGAGCAGTCGCCACATTTTGGGCAGCAGCCAGATCACCAGGGCGAGGAAAATCGCCATGAGAATCAGGAAAACCAGGGGATGATTGAGCATGGTCCAGAGCCCCGCCAGCACCATGACATCCTCGCCCAGGGAGGCGGCCCAGTTGCTGACGGGCTCGGGCGAGGTATTGATCAGGGCCCGGGAAGATGCCTTGGTGAGGTGACTCGCCGTGGCCATGGAGCCGCCCAGGATACCCGCGGCCACCTCCAGCGCCGGCGTCACCTCCCCGACCGCGCCGGCGGCCAGCAGGGCCCCGGCGGGAATACGTATGAAGGTATGCAGGGTATCCCAGCCGGTATCGACACCCGGCGTCTTGTCGGCAAAGAACTCGACAAAATACATGACGCCGGCGGCGCCGATCACCAATGGGTCCTGGAGCATTTGCAGGCCCGGCGGCAAATCGATATTGCCGGTGGCGCCAGCCAGGCCCAGCACGCAGACGGCGGCATAGAGGTTGATACCGCTCGCCCAGCCCACTCCCATAGTCAGGGCCAGGGTGGCGATCACTTGCTGATAGGTTTCCATGGTTTTCTCCCTCCCACGGGCGTTGTCGACACCCGCTTAAAGCCGCCCGGCAACGGAGCGGTCGGACCGGAACGGCATAAGCAACAGGGGCAGCAGGCGGTTTTCCGCACGGCCCTCGATGCCAATGGTCATGTCCGGGCTGCGCCTGCGGCGACTGCGGCTGGCGAAAAGGCGATCCCAGACACTGAGAATCGTGCCGTAGTTGCTGTCCGTGTCCCGCTGCCGGGCGTGATGGTGCACCCAGTGGATTGCCGGTGTGATCATAACCCGGGACAGGGCGCTCTCGAAACGCCGGGGCAGGGAAATATTGCTATGGTGAAAAATGCTGCCGACAAGCACCAGTATCTCAAAGGCGATCACGGAAACGAAGGGTATGTCCAGCAGCAGGATCACCGGGCTTCGGGCCAGGGCCGACAACAGCACCTCGCCGAAATGGAAGCGCAGGGCGGTGGTGCTGTCCAGTTGCTCGTCGAAATGGTGCACCTGGTGAAATCGCCACAGGAAAGGCCACTCGTGATTGAGTCGGTGCCAGCCGTAGATCCAGAGATCCAGCAGGATAATATCCAGGGGCACCATTGCCCACAGCGGCCAGTCCGCCGGCCGCCAGGGGATGGCATGGGCAGCCGCCGCGAGCGTGACGGGCAGCACCAGCAGGGGCGACAACAGGGCGTTAAGGCCCCAAAAGGAGAGGTTGTGAAAGACATGGCGGGGCTGGCTGAAACCGTCGGCTCCCTGTTTCCAGGGAGTCGCCGGTTTCAGCCTCTCCAGGCCCAGCATCAGGGCCAGCCAGCCAACCACCACCAGGGACTTGGCTCCCAGCAACAGTTGGACACCGGCCTGCTCCATGGATTGGCCCCGGAGAGGGCCCGCCTCGCTCAGGAGGTGGCGCTGTCCCGTGCTTCCGCTTCGCCTTCCTTGGCCCTGGCTGGCGGATTTTCACCGATCAGTTCGCCCCGGATGCGGGCTTCCAGTTCCTCGGCCACCGCCGGATTGGCCCGGAGATAGTCGCAGGCATTATTCTTGCCCTGGCCGATTTTCTCGCCCTGGTAGGAATACCAGGCCCCAGCCTTGTCCACATAGCCCAGTTTGACGCCCATGTCGATCAGCTCGCCGGGCCTGTTGATGCCCTTGCCGTAGAGAATCTGGAACTCGCACTGCTTGAAAGGCGGTGCCACCTTGTTCTTGACCACCTTGACCCGGGTTTCGTTACCGGTCACTTCCTCACCTTCCTTGACCGAGCCGATGCGGCGGATGTCCAGGCGCACGGACGAGTAAAACTTGAGGGCATTGCCGCCGGTGGTGGTTTCNNNTCTTCATGCGGATCTGGTTGATAAATATCACCAGGCAGTTGGCGTGTTTGATGTTACCGGTGAGTTTGCGCAGGGCCTGGGACATGAGGCGGGCCTGCAGACCCACGTGCTGATCGCCCATCTCCCCCTCGATTTCCGCCCGGGGTGTCAGCGCCGCCACCGAATCCACCACCAGCACGTCAATGGCGCCGGAGCGCACCAGCATGTCCGACACTTCCAGCGCCTGTTCGCCGGTGTCCGGCTGGGACATGATCAGGTCGTCGACATTGACACCCAGTTTCTCGGCGTAAATAGGGTCGAGGGCATGCTCCGCGTCGACAAAAGCGCAGGTACCGCCCTGCTTCTGGGCCTCGGCAATCACCGACAGGGTCAGCGTCGTCTTGCCCGATGATTCCGGACCGTAGATTTCCACCACGCGACCCTTGGGCAGGCCACCCACGCCCAGGGCGATGTCCAGGCCCAGTGAGCCGGTGGATATGCTGGGCACGGCGACATGCTCCCGGTCGCCCATGCGCATGACAGTTCCCTTGCCGAACTGGCGCTCGATCTGGCCCAGCGCCGCCTGCAGTGCTTTCTCCTTATTGGCATCCATTGGTGTCACCTCTTGTCTGAAATCGGTCGAAATTGATGGGATCGGGGCAACAGCTTAACGCACCCGAGCACAACTGTATAGTTATACAGCATTGTCGATAAAATCAATCACCCCTGCCAGGGCCGTCACCACGGCAAGCTTCCTGATCCGGGCGCGATCACCATCGAAACGGTATGCCCTGACATGGGAGGTTTCCCGGCTGGCCCAGGCGAACCAGACCGTGCCCACGGGCTTTTCCTCGCTGCCGCCGCCGGGACCGGCGACCCCGCTCACCGCCACCGCCAGATCCGCGCCCGAGGCCGCCAGCGCCCCGGCCGCCATTTCCCCGACCACCTCGCCGCTGACCGCGCCAAAACGCCCGAGAGTCGCTTCCGAGACGCCCAGCACCTTGACCTTGGCGGCATCGGCGTAGGTCACGAAACCGTATTCGAACCAGTCCGAACTGCCCGGTACCGAAGTGATGGCCGCGGCCACGCCCCCGCCGGTACATGATTCGGCGCAGGCAATCCGCCAGCGCCGCTGGCGCAGGGCGGCACCGAGTTTTTCGGGCAGGGAGTCAAGATCATCCGGCATAGGCGCTAAGGTAAGTGAGTCCGGGCCCGGCTGCAAGAGACCTTTCAGTTATTACGCAAGAGGCCTTCGCCAGAGAACAGCGACCGTTGAAAGTCGGCAGGGCCTGGCGCATTATTGGTGCCTGCGAGGCGAACATTCCCCCATGGAGCAAGGAACGACTATGAAAAAACAAATCCTGATCTTTGCCACCCTGTTGACCCTCCTGGCCTGCTCCGAGTCCGGGCCGCCGGCGGAAGGCGGTGGCGCGGCCGCCGAAGCCGCCGCACCCAGGACCGACACCGCCGCACCGGCGCCGGAACCCGTGAATATCCAGGCACCTGCCAGCGAGTACCGGCTGGACCCCCACCACTCGAGCCTGCTTTTCAGCGTTACCCATCTGGGGCTGTCCAATTACGTCATGCGCTTTTCCGATTTTGACGTGGCGCTCGACCTGAAGCCGGACGACCTGCCTGCCTCTTCGGTGACGGTTACCATAGACCCCACCTCGGTAGCCACGGACTTCGAAGGCGACTACCAGAAGACGCACCCGGATTCCCCCTTCGAGACCTGGGAGCAAGACCTGGCCCAGAGCCCGAAATTCCTCAACGCCGGCGAGTACCCGACCATCAGCTTCGAATCCCGCCGGGTGACACCCACCGACAAGGGCACACTGCTTGTCGAGGGCGACCTTGAATTGCTGGGCAAGACCCGGCCGGTCACCCTGGAGGCCGAGGTCGTGGGCGCCATGGCGCAGCACCCGATGCAGGGGGTCGGCGCACTGGGCTTTTCCGCCGAGGGCTCGTTCAAGCGCTCCGATTTCGGCATGACACATCTTCTGGAGCCGCCCCTGGTGGGTGACACCGTCACCGTGCGGTTCGAGGGTGAGCTGCTGCAGGCAACCCCCGAGACCCCGGAAACCCCGGAGACCGGCGAATATTAAAGCGTGCCGGGCAATACCCGCTACACGGCGGTAGCAATCACCCTGCACTGGGCCATTGCCGCCGCCATTATCGCCAACCTCGTTCTCGGGCTGTGGATGAGCCGGGCCATCGAGTCATCCGCGGGACGGTCCACAGCCATCGATGCCTTCCAGATACACAAGTCCATCGGGCTGACGGTACTGGTGCTGAGCCTGCTCAGGGTGGCCTGGCGGTGTCTGTATCCGCCGCCGCCCCTGCCCGGCCACATGAAACCCGGTGAGCGGGCCGTGGCGCAGGTGACCCACTGGCTGTTTTACGGCCTGATGGTGGGAATTCCCCTGAGCGGCTGGTTCTATGTGTCGACCCAGTGGCGGGGCGATGCGCCATTCACCATTCCCACCCTCTGGTTCGGGCTGTTCGAGGTGCCCCACCTGCTNNGGCGCTGCGCGACCGGCTGGCCTCGCTGGCCATTTCCTCCCACACCATGCTGGCACTGGCCCTGACACTCCTGCTGGTGGTACATGTCGCGGCGGCTCTCAGGCACCAGTTCTGGCAACGGGACGGCATACTGGCACGCATGCTGCCTTGGTTGTCTCCCCGCGAATCCACGGCAGCGCCGCCGGGCCCCCGCCGTTCCGGCGCACTGGCGGGNNNNCACAGCCCTGATCGGCTATGGTGCCACCACGTCCCTGGCACCCCCGAATGCGGCAGGCAAGCCGGAAGCCGACAAAATTCTGCAAGAGTTGCTTGATGGCGCCGATAACCGCGCACGATCCTGGCCCGTCGATAAGGACAACAGTCATATCCGCTTTGCCGGCGTCCACGCGGGAAACCCCTTTCAGGGACACTTTGGCCACTGGCAAGCGGCCATCCGTTTCGATCCGCAGCACCCGGGCCGGTCGCGGATCGCGGCGCTTGTGGAAACCGGTTCGGCCACCGATGGCGTTCCCCTGCACGACCGGACGCTGCCACAGGGCGAATGGTTCGACGCAGCCGATCATCCCTATGCCACCTACCGCTCGACGGAAATCACCCGAACGGGTGATGCCAGCTACCAACTCAAGGGCACGCTGACCATCAAGGACAACCCGGTGGCACTGGCGCCCTTCACTTTGGTTGTCGACGGCGACAAACTGCATATCCGGGGCCGGGCGGAGCTGGATCGTGCCGACGTGGATATGGGTATGGAATCCGACCCGGGCGGACAATGGGTTTCGCGCATGATTACCGTAAACGTCGATGTGGTGGCACGGCGTCCGGCAGCGCCCTGACGACATTCCATTCTTTTGCACTGCCAGATTTGATACGCTTTGCCGCTTTCCGGTGAGCGACAACAACATCCCTTGCCATAACCCCCAGTGAATACGCCGCACCCGTGAACAGCAAAAGCGAGATCGAACAGGAACACACCCCCATGATGCGCCAGTACCTGCGCATCAAGGCGGAACATCCGGACGAACTGGTGTTCTACCGCATGGGGGATTTCTACGAACTCTTCTACGACGACGCCCGTAAGGCAGCGAAACTGCTGGATGTGACCCTCACCGCCCGTGGCAAAAGCGCCGGCGAACCCATCCCCATGGCCGGGGTGCCCTACCACGCCGCCGAGAACTACCTGGCCCGGCTGGTGCGCCGGGGCGTTTCGGTGGCGATCTGCGAACAGGTGGGCGATCCCGCCACCAGCAAGGGGCCCGTTGAACGCCAGGTGGTGAGGATTGTCACTCCGGGCACGGTCAGCGACGAGGCCCTGCTCGAGGAGCGGCGCGACAATCTGCTGGTGGCCGTGTGCGGCAGCCGCGACGGCTACGGCATCGCCACCCTGGATATCGGCAGCGGCCGCTTCCTGGTGCTGGAAGCGAAAAGCGGCGACGACCTGCTCGGGGAGTTGCAGCGACTGGACCCGGCGGAGCTTCTGGTCAACGACGACTTTTCCCATCCGGCGGCACTCGACGGCCGGCCCGGGCTGCGCCGGCGGCCGCCCTGGGAATTCGACCCGGAAACGGCCCGCCGCAAACTCTGCGACCAGTTCCAGACCCGTGACCTGTCGGGCTTCGGCTGCGACCATCTGCCCCGCGCCCTGCAGGCTGCGGGATGCCTGCTGCAATACGCCCGGGAAACCCAGCGCACCGCCCTGCCCCATATCCAGTCCCTGGCCGTGGAGGCGAGGGACGAGAGCGTGGTCCTCGACGCCGCCACCCGGCGCAACCTAGAGATCGACCGCAACCTGGGAGGCGGCGACGACAACACCCTGGCGAGCATCGTCGACCGCACGCGCACGGCCATGGGCAGCCGGTTTCTGCGCCGCTGGCTGAACCGTCCCCTGCGGGTTCTCGAAACCCTGCAGGCCCGCCAGCAGGCTGTGAGTGTGCTGCTCGACGGCTTCCACTTCGAGGGCCTCGCCGGTACGCTCCAGCATATCGGCGATATGGAGCGCATCCTCGGCCGCCTGGCCCTGCGCTCCGCCCGGCCCCGGGACCTGACCCGGTTGCGGGATTCCCTGAGCGCACTGCCCGAACTTCAGCGCCATATCGACGGCCTGGATTCACAACGGCTGGCGACACTGGCCGAACAGGCCGCCACCTTCCCGAAACTGGTGGATCTGCTCGATCGCGCCCTGGTGGAAAATCCGCCGGTGGTGATACGCGACGGCGGGGTCATCGCCCGGGGTTACGACCCGGAGCTGGACGAATTGCGGGACCTCAGCAGCAACGCCGGCGATTTCCTGGTCAAGCTGGAGGAGCGGGAACGGGAGCGGACAGGATTGCAGACGCTCAAGGTCGGCTATAACCGGGTACACGGCTATTACATCGAGATATCCAGGGGCCAGTCGGCCCAGGCCCCGGTCGATTACCAGCGCCGCCAGACCCTGAAAAACGCCGAGCGCTACATCACGCCGGAACTCAAGGCCTTCGAAGACAAAGCCCTCAGCGCCCAGAGCCGGGCCCTGGCCCGGGAAAAGTCCCTCTACGAGGCCCTTATCGACCAGCTCAACGAGCACCTGCATCCTCTCCAGGCCAGCGCCGCCGCCATCGCCGAACTCGACGTACTGGTCAACCTGGCGGAACGGGCCGACACGCTGGAATGGACCCGCCCTGAGTTGCGCCCGCAACCCGGAATGGCGATCACGGGCGGCCGCCACCCCGTGGTGGAACAGGTCTCGGAAACGCCGTTCGTGGCCAACGACCTGGTCCTCGACGACGACCAGCGCATGCTGGTGATTACCGGCCCCAACATGGGCGGCAAGTCCACCTATATGCGCCAGACGGCCCTGATTGTCCTGCTTGCCCATATCGGCAGCTTTGTCCCTGCCGCCTCCGCCACCATCGGCCTGGTGGACAGGATTTTTACCCGCATCGGCTCCTCCGACGACCTGGCCGGCGGCCGTTCCACCTTCATGGTGGAAATGACCGAAACCGCCAATATCCTCCACAACGCCACTCCCCGCAGCCTGGTGCTCATGGACGAGGTGGGCCGGGGCACCAGCACCTTCGACGGCCTGGCCCTGGCCTGGGCCTGCGCCTGCCACCTGGCCCGGGAAACCCGCTCCTTCACCCTGTTCGCCACCCACTATTTCGAATTGACCCGGTTACCGGACGAGATCCCCGGCGTCGCCAATGTGCATCTGGATGCCAGCGAGTACAACGACAAAATCGTTTTTTTGCACGCCATCCAGGACGGGCCCGCCAACCAGAGTTACGGCATCCAGGTGGCGAAGCTTGCGGGTGTTCCGCCGGCCGTGATCGACCAGGCCCGGGAGGAGTTACAGAGCCTCGAAGCGGCGGCCCACAAACCGGTTGCGCCGCCCCGGGAATCGGCGCCGCGCCAGACGGAACTGTTTGCACCGAGCATCGACCCCGCTCTCGTAAAAACACTGGAACAGACCGACGCCAACGATCTGACGCCCCGGCAGGCCCTGGACCTGGTATTCCGCCTCAAGGCCCTGGCAACCGGAGACAACAAGGATCGTTAACGGATTTTCCCACCCTGGAAGGATCGAAACGTGAACTTCTACAGCCGCAAATGGATCAAGCCCGAGGACCTTAACCCCAATGGCAGCCTGTTCGGCGGCCGGCTGCTGAGCTGGATCGACGAGGAGGCCGCCATTTTCGCCATGTGCCAGTTGGCTAACGGCAACCACCTGGTCACCAAATACATGTCCGAGATCGACTTCGTCAGCTCCGGCAAACAGGGCGACATCATCGAGGTGGGTATGGCGGTGGCCGGCTACGGGAACTCCTCCATTACCCTGCGGGCCGTGGTCCGGAACAAGATCACCAAGGAGGTGATCATATCCATCGATAAAATCGTCTTCGTCAACCTGGACGCGAACGGCAAGCCGGTGCCCCACGGAATGGCCTGACCGACTGCCTTTTGCCCGGGAATCAGCCCGGTCAATAGCTGACTCACCGGTTTTTTTCCACTATACTTTGCGCCTTTGCCGAACAGACATCAGAGGAGACGTTAGGCCATGACATTCGTTGTCGGCGAAAACTGCATCAAGTGCAAGCATACGGATTGTGTCGAGGTCTGCCCCGTCGACTGCTTTTACGAGGGGCCGAATTTTCTGGTCATTCACCCCGACGAATGCATCGACTGCGCACTGTGCGAGCCGGAATGCCCCGTCGACGCCATCTTCGCCGAGGACGAACTGCCCGAGGGGCAGGAAGCCTTTCTGGAGCTCAACGCCGAACTCGCGGAAGTCTGGCCCAACATCACCGAAAAGAAAGAGGCCCTGGAAGACGCCGAGGAATGGGACGGCGTACCCGACAAACTCCAGCACCTGGAGCGGTGACGACACCGTACCGGCAGGACATTGCCCTAACGAAAACGGCCCCTTATCGGGGCCGTTTTGCGTTGTTCCGGGCATTCAGTGCTGATCGGATTCCTTGAACAGCACGTCCGGGTCCAGGCCCTGTCTGAGCATGATGGTTCGCAGCCGGCGCAGGGCCTCCACCTGAATCTGTCGCACCCGCTCCCGGGTCAGGCCCACCGCCTTGCCCACCTGTTCCAGGGTGGAAACATCGTGGCCCTGAAGGCCGAATCGCCGCACCACGACCTCGCGCTGCTTTTCCGACAGCTGCTCCAGCCAGTTTCCGAGCGCGCCGGCCAGGTCGTCGCCCTCAGCCAGTTCCTCGGGATCCGTCTTGTGGGTATCGGCAATGGTCTCGACGATGGTCTTGTCGCCGTCCCGGCCAATGGTGACATCCATGGAGGACACCCGCTCGTTGAACTCGAGAATGCGGATAACCTCCGAGACCGGTTTATCCAGTTTCCGGGCGATTTCCTCGGCGGAGGGATCGTGATCCAGTTCGTTGGCGAGATTGCGGGATGTGCGCATGTAGGCGTTGAGTTGCTTGACCACATGGATGGGCAGGCGAATGGTCCGGGTCTGGTTCATCAGCGCCCGCTCGATGGTCTGGCGGATCCACCAGGTCGCGTAGGTGGAAAACCGGTAACCGAGCTCCGGATCGAATTTTTCCACCGCCCGGATCAGGCCCAGGTTTCCCTCCTCGATCAGGTCCAGCAGAGCCAGGCCCCGATTGACATAGCGACGGGCTATCTTGACCACCAGGCGCAGGTTGCTCTCGATCATGCGCTTGCGGGCGGAATCGTCGCCCTGGCGGATCTTACGGGCAAAATAGACCTCTTCCTCGGCGGTCAACAGCGGCGCATAGCCGATTTCCCGGAGGTACATGCTGGCGGCATCGAGCGCCTCGCCACTGTAGTCGGATGCGATACCGGCCGCTTCCTTATCCTCGGTCTCCTCCAGCTTCCCATCGTCTTCTTCGCCGCGACCCGTGGGCTCGCTGAGCTCGTCGGGCAAAGTCTCGTCGTCCGCCATTGATACTCCTTACTGCTGAAGAACCACTGAAAAGGTCAGGGTCGTCAAGACTAACACGCCCGTTTAAAAGGCGCTATTGTCTCGGCAACAAACGGAGGGGGTCCACTGGCTTGCCGTTTTTGCGGATTTCGAAGTAGAGCCGATCGCGGTTCGCCGGATCGCCCCCCACTTCGGCGATGGTCTCGCCCTGGCTGACCGACTGATTCTCATCCACGAAAATGGCGCGGTTGTGGGCGTAGGCGCTCAAATAGACGTCGCTGTGCTTGACGATGACCAGGCGCCCGTATCCGCGCAAGCCGCTGCCGGCATAGACCACCACACCGGGCCCCGCCGCCTTGACGGCAGTGCCGGGCGAAGACCTGATATTGATACCCTTAAACACACGATTGACATCGTATTCCCGGGTCACCTTGCCGGTCACCGGCCACCGCCAGGACCAGGGCCCGGACGGCAGGCTGGGCTGTGGGGGAAGTGTCGCCCGGGAACCTGAGGGGCGGGATTCACCTGCGCTCCCGGCTTTGCGNNGACGGTCTTCCGCATTGCGGGGTGATTGCGCCACGGTCACCGCACTGTCCCCCGAATCCCGCCTGGCCCGGCGCGGAACCGTCTTGCTGGTATCCAGGGTCAGGGTCTGACCCACATGGATGGTATAGGGAGGCGCCAGGCCATTGGCCGCCGCCAGTTTGGCTACATCGAGTTCATAGCGCCAGGCGATGGAGTAGAGGGTCTCGCCGCGGGAGACCAGGTGTTCGTCAATACGCTGGCTGGGAGGCTGGTCCCGCTCGATAACCGGAGCGGGCGGCGGTGCCTGGCAGGCGGCAAGGACAGCGGACAATGCCAGCACCGGCCACAGTGTGATCAGCCCCTGTCGCAAAAAGTGCCCTCCTCAAATGGATCGCCCGCTCGCCGACCTTCCCTTCGCACCAAGGTACTCCAGAGCCAAAACCAATAACAGGCCCGCCACCAGGGCGGCCAGACACTCCAGCATGCGTGGATCGGCAACCCGATCGGCATAGGTGCCTGGCAATAACAACTCCGGCGCCACCGAGGTGCCGCCGCCGATTTTCCAGGGCCAGACTGTCAGCAGGGAACCGGCGAGAAAGCCCGTGAGCACCGACAGAGTGGTGCTGTGGTGGTGATCCAGCAACCAGGAAAGCACATTGGCAAAGGCCATCAGCCCGACGGCGGCGCCGGCCCCGAACAGGCCCAGGCGCGCCAGGTCGAAGCCGGTCAGGGCGTCGATAAGCACCGGGTACATGCCAATCAGCAACAGAATAAAGCTTCCCGATATCCCCGGCAGGATCATGGCACAGATGGCCAGCATGCCGGCAAAAAACACCGTCGGGGCCGTGGGTTCCAGGACGAGGGGCGGCGACAGCGCCGTCAGCACGGCCACTGCCGTTCCTCCCCCCAGGCCCAGCCACTCCCGAGGCCGCCAGTGTTGCTGCTGCCTGACGACATAGAAGATCGACGCCGCTATCAGGCCGAAGAAAAAAGACCAGAGCAGGAGCGGGTATTGGTCGAGGGCCACGCTCACCCCCCTGGCGAGAGTGAATACGCTGGTGACGATACCGGCCGCCAGGACCGCCAGGAAAGTGCCGTTGATCCGGTTCCAGAAAGCCCCGGAACCCTCCCGGAACAGGCAGCGCACGGCCCCGACATTGACCGAGCGTATGGAGTTCACCAGTTCCTCGTAGATACCGCTGATAAACGCAATGGTGCCGCCGGAAACACCGGGCACCACGTCGGCGGCGCCCATTGCCAGGCCCTTGGCATAGAGGAGCAGGTAATTGCGCTTTGCCGGCACGATGCAGGACGGGTTTAGCGGGCGACGCCGCTGAGCAGCGGCACAAACTTGACGTGGGTCACCACCTCTTCCTCGAAGTGACTGGAATCGCCCTGGCGATGGATGACGCGTAACTCCTGGCCGTCGTCGGTGCCCACGGGAATGACCAGCAGGCCATCCGGCGCCAGCTGGTAAAGTAGCTCTTCGGGCACCTGTCGGGGGGCGGCAGTGGTGATAATGGCGTCGTAGGGCGCGTGCTGATCCCAGCCCAAGCCGCCGTCGGAGTGAAGCGCGGTCACATTGCGCAAGCCCAGCAGCCGGAAACGTTCCCGGGCTTTCGCCAGCAGGGGCTTGATACGCTCCACGGTGTAGACCTGGTCCACCAGCTGGGACAGTATTGCCGCCTGGTAACCACAGCCGGTACCCACTTCCAGCACCCTGGCCCGGGGCCCGGCGGCGAGCAGCAACTGGGTCATAAGGGCGACAATATAGGGTTGGGATATGGTCTGGGAATAACCGATGGGCAGGGCCGTGTCCTCGTAGGCGCGATGGGACAGGGCCTCATCGAGGAAAATGTGCCTGGGCATGACGCGCATCACTTCCAGCACTCTCTCGTTGTCGATTCCCCGTTCCCTCAGCCGCTCGATCAATCGCTCGCGGGTGCGCTGGGAAGTCATGCCCACGCCGCCAAGATCAATGGAATTCACCGAGTCCCCTCTCGCCGCTTGTTTTAAAAATCGCACTATAGCACAGGCTCCCGGCGCTTTAACGGTCGGGCCGGGCACCGTTCAACATCGGAATGAAACCCTCAGCGCCAGGCTATGGCTCCACCGCCAGCGCGGGTTCGGGTGCCTTCAGCCGGGCGAGCTCCCTGAGCACGGCGGTGGCATAGGTGCCGGGCGGCAGGGAGAAAGCCAGTTCCAGGTCCCGGCCCTGCCACTGCCAGCGAAAATCCCCGGGCACCAGGATCAGGTCCCGGCGCTCCTGGGACAGGCCGCTGTGTTCCAGGGCCTCGCACCAGGATTGCCAGGAACTCAGCACGGCCGCCTCCAGTTCTGCCACCGCGCCCGGTGCCGGGTTGCGGCCCCGGCCCCAGAGGGGTCCCCTAGGGTGGCCGCTCTCTTCCCCCGCCAGCGGCCTGTTCCAGGTGCCGTCGGAAACCCTGGCGGCGAGGACCTGGTTGAAAAGCCAGGAACGGGCCGCCGACAAATAAAGCCCGCCCCGGCGGCCGCGAAATCGCGGTGACCGGCGGGCGACGATGGCGGCAGCCTCCACCAGGTTGCCGCCGCCGATTCCGAAACGCTGCTCCCCGAAATAGTTGGGCACACCCTCCCCCGCCACCATCTCCAGGCGCGCAGCCAAAGCATCCCGGTCGCACTCAAGGTCCCGGAGCCTGATGACAAAACCATTGCCCCGGTGCATGCCCGGCCGCAGTTTCCGGTGATGCCGGGTCCGTGCCAGCACCTCAATTCCCGGCGAGGCCGGCAGCGAGGGGGCGGCCGTGCCGGGCAGTTGGATGCTGAACCACTGGCTGGTGATAGCCCGACGATCCTTGAGTCCGCAATAGCCCACGGCGCTCTCGTCGACACCACAGGCTTGTGCCAGCCACCCGGCAAGCCAGCGGGTGTTCTGGTTGGTTTTGCGAATGCGGACCAGAAAGTGCTCGCCCTCGCCGGACGGCTCGAAGCCGAGCTCTTCGTCCACCCGAAAGTCCTCGAATTCGCGCCGGAAACCGGCACTCCAGGCCGGCTCGCCGAGAGCCCGGGGAAACGCCAGGGAAAAGGTGTTTTTTACGTCGTCAGCCATTATAAACCCGGTCGAGTTGTGCGGATGCCCCTCTGCAGGCAGGATAGCGGCTTCAGTGGAGCCAGGACGGTTCGCTTTCCAAGGGCGGCGGCAGAGATTATCATTACCTGCTCACCAGACAGCAACATTGCACACTTTTGGGTCAAATTACTGAAGAAATTTATGAATAAAGGCGTTACCGGAAACCTGATGGCCTGGCTCGGCCTGGTCGCTGTTACCCTCATGATGGCCGGCTGTCAGGCGCCTTTCCTTGCGCAGACGGAAACGCCCGCCGCCGAACCGCCACCTCCGGAAACGCCCATCCGCCCCGAAGGGGAGTTAATGACCTTCCCCCGCGAAATCACCCTGACCTGCCCCGAGCCGGAACCCTCGGAAACCATTCCCTGCCCGGCGATTCCCAAAATAAAATGCCCCGCATGCCCCACCCACCTGGACGGCAAGATCATGGTGGGCGAGGTGGAACAGGTGAAAGTGACTCCGCCGGGTATCGTCTATACGGCGCGCATCGACACCGGCGCCACGGGAACGTCCATCCATGCCACTGATATCGTTCGCTTCGAACGGGATGGCGAGCGCTGGGTCCGGTTCAATATCGACAACCCCGACGGCGACCCCATTACCCTGGAGCGTGAGGTCCTGCACCGGGTCCGGGTCAAGCAGGCCGAACTGGACGGCTTCGAGCGCCGCCTGGTGGTCCTGCTCAAGCTCACCATGGGATCCGTCAGCCAGAACGTGGAGGTCTCCCTGGCCGACCGGTCGGAAATGGAGTACCCGCTGCTGGTGGGTCGCGACCTGCTCCGCGACAATGCCGTCGTCGACGTCGGCCAACAGCTGATCGCCAAATAGCGGAGTCGCCATGTCGCCCAAAGGCCAGGTCTATCTCTTTGCCATCCTTTTCACCCTGATCGGGCTGGGCCTCACGGTCTACAAGGTGGCGGTCCTGCATTTTCCCCTGCTACCCGATGAAGAGCGCAAGGTCTGGAGTATCGAGGCCCAGATCGCCTTTGACGCCCAGGACGGGCCGGTAACGGTAAACCTGGCCCTGCCCCAGCCCCAGACCGAGTACAGCATCCTCGACGAGTACTTCGCCTCGGCCGGCTATGGTTTCGTGGTGGAAGGGGAACTCCAGCGCCGGGCCGTCTGGACCCGCCGTAACGCCATCGGCGCCCAGACCCTCTACTACCGCCTGAAAATCGCCGAGGGACCGGCAACAGGAGCCCAGTCCGCACCGCCGTCACTTGCGCCCAAGGTAGGGTCCCCGAACTGGGGACCGGGGGTGCGGGAGGTGGCGTCCGGGCTGGTACGCACCGCGCGGGAGCTGTCATCCGATGATGTCAGCTTTACCCGCCAGTTACTCAAGTTGATGAACGGCCCTTCCATCTCCCAGGATGCCGAACTGCTATACCAGATCAGCAGTGGCGCCAGCCCCGCGCAGCTGGCCCTGGACCTGCTCGCCGAGGCGGACATCCCCGCCCGCATGATCCGTGGGATCTACCTGGAAAACCGTCTGTACAATCAGCGCCCGGTAGAACTGATCGAAATTCACGATGGCGAACAATGGCACCCGTTCGATCCCAAGACCGCGACCCCGGGCATCCCCGAAAACTTCTTTATGTGGCAGCGGGGCGGGCAGTCCCTTCTGGACGTGGTGGGCGGCGAGAATTCCAAGATACGCTTCTCGGTGCTGGGCAACGACATCTCCGCCAAGGCAGTCGCTCTTCAGGAAGCCCGCAGCGACGCCGTGGCCCTGGTGGATTTCAATATCTACAGCCTGCCCATCGACAACCAGAACATCTTCAAGTCGCTGTTGCTGGTGCCCATCGGCGCGCTGGTGGTGGTGATTTTCCGGATACTGGTAGGCCTGCGCACATCGGGCACTTTCATGCCGGTGCTGATCGCCCTGGCCTTTATCCAGACAACCCTGGTTACCGGCGTCGCCATCCTGTTGACCCTGGTGGCCGCCGGCCTGTGGATACGCTCCTACCTGAGCCGGCTTGACCTGCTGATGGTGGCGCGACTGGCGGCGGTGCTCATTACCGTGGTGATTCTGATGGCCGGGTTCAGTATCTTCAGTTATAAGCTCGGCATCGACCAGGTTCTGAGCATTACCTTCTTTCCGATGATTATCATCGCCTGGACCATTGAGCGCATGTCCATCATCTGGGAAGAAGACGGCCCCCGGGAGGTGATGATTCAGGGCGGTGGCAGCCTGATCGTGGCCATCATCGCCTATGGCCTGATGACCAACGACCTGATCGAGCACCTGACCTACAATTTCCCCGAGATCCTGCTGGTGGAACTGGGGCTTATCCTGGTATTGGGCCAATACACCGGCTACCGGCTCTCCGAACTGAAGCGCTTCCGCTTTTTGGTCGACAAATGATCTGGAAAACGGCCTCGGCACTGCGTAAAAAAGGCATTCTGGGCATGAACGCGCGGAATGTGGCTTACATCGCCCGCTATAACGAGCGCCGCTATTTTCCCCTGGTGGACGACAAGCTCAAGACCAAGGAAGCGGCGCGCCGGCACAATATTGTCGTGCCCGAACTCTATGGCGTGATTCGCTACACCGGGGAGCTGCGCGATCTGGGCCAGTTGCTCAACCCCCTGAGCGGCTTCGCCGTCAAACCCCTGCGCGGCAGCGGCGGCAAGGGCATTGTCGTGATTTCCGGCCGGGAAGGCGATGATTTCGTTAAGCCCAGCGGCAAGGTGGTCACTCTCCAGGACATTCGCCACGATATCGCCAACATCCTCAGCGGGGTCTACAGCCTGGGGGGCAGGCCCGACACTGCCATTATCGAATATCTTGTGCGGGGCCTGCCCAGGCTCCTGCACTTCAGTTACGAGGGGCTGCCGGATATCCGGGTAATCGTCTACCGGGGTTTCCCCATCATGGCCATGATGCGCTGCCCGACCCACCTCTCCGACGGCAAGGCCAACCTCCACCAGGGCGCCGTGGGCGTGGGCCTGGACATTCGCAATGGCCGGGCGCTCCAGGCCGTGCAAAGGGACTATCTGGTGGAGCACCACCCGGATACCGGGGTCAGCTTCAGCGACCTGGCGATCCCGGACTGGAACGACCTGCTGCTGCTCGCCGCCAAATGTTACGACATGACCAACCTGGGCTATATCGGCTGCGACTTCGTTATCGACGAAAGCCGCGGCCCCATGATCCTCGAGCTCAACGCCCGACCCGGTCTCGCCGTGCAGATCGCCAACGGCATCGGCCTGCGGCATCGCCTGGAACTGGTCGACCGGCTCGAGCATCATGACATGCATCCGGAAGAGCGGGTTCAATACATACTGGAAAGCCTGGGCCACCCGGACGACCAGACCACTCCCGACAGCGCTCCCGAAAACGGCTGATCACGACGCCAGATTCCCCGAGCTTTTGGCAATTTCCCGGTCAACCGTGCCGGGAGGCTCCCGCGGCGGCAAACAGGGCCATTCCGGGAATATTCGCCACGCTTAAGGCGTCTTTCGAGGCAGGGTGAATCAGTTTTTGGGGCAGAGTAAAACGACGGCATGACAGGCGACTCCCTCTTCCCGTCCGACAAACCCCAGCTTTTCCGTGGTGGTCGCCTTGATATTGATCCGGTCCGTTTCTGTCCGGCAGTCCGCCGCCAGATTGGCCGTCATTGCCTCCAGGTGGGGCGTCATTCTGGGAGACTGAGCGACCAGCGTCATATCGGCATTGCCCAGGGCAAAGCCTCGCTCCGACAACAACTCCCTTACATGGCGCAGCAGGCGCCGGCTATCGATGCCCGCGAAACGGGGGTCGGAATCGGGAAAATGCCGGCCGATATCCCCCAGCGCTGCGGCTCCCAGGAGAGCATCGCACAGGGCGTGAATCAGGACATCGCCGTCGGAATGGGCAACGAATCCATGCCTGAAGGGTATCCGAACGCCGCCGAGCACCAGATGGTCGCCAGGACCGAAAGCATGGACATCATAGCCGTGGCCGATGCGCACGATCACAATGCCTGTTCCCGCGGTGCGCCAGTTGCCGCTGCATCCGCCTGGGCTTCCAGGATCGCGCCAATCACCACCACATCCTCGGGCCGGGTGAGTTTGAGGTTATCGGCGCGCCCCTGGATCATTTTCGGGGACAGCCCCATTCTCTCCAGGGCCGCGGATTCATCCGTGGGCACTATGCCCGCCGCCAGGGCGCGCCCCAGGGCTTCCCGAAGCAGACCGTAGCGAAACATCTGGGGCGTCTGGGCTGCCCACAGACGGGTCCGGTCCTCGGTTCCCTCGATGATGCCCGAGGGCGCGACCCGCTTGGCGGTATCGGCCAGGGGCACGCCGAGAATACCGCCCACCGGATCATTGGCCAGGACCTCCATAAGGCGGCTGATATCGGCGGGATCCACACAGGGCCGGGCCACATCGTGGACCAGCACCCAGTCATCCCCGCCGGCCCGGTCAGCGAGAGCGGCCAGGGCGTTGGCCACGGACTCGGCCCGGTGCTCACCGCCGGCCACGGTTTCAATGCGGGGATCACCGGCCATGGCCAGGGAAGGCCACCAGTCGTCGTCGGGATGCAGGGCCACCAGGACTCCCGCGCCACGAATGGCGAGCAGCCGCTCAAGGGTGTGGGTGATTACCGGCCGGCCGTTGATAGGCACGTACTGTTTGGGGCGGTCGCCCCCGAAGCGGGTGCCGACGCCGGCGGCGGGCACCACAAACCAGAAATTCATTGGCCGGCCTCCGATCTTTCCGTCTTGCCGGAACGGGGTCGCTCTTCCACCACCAGGTAGAAAGTCTCGCCCTCGTCGATCATGCCCAGGTCGATACGCGCCCGCTCCTCCACCGCCTCGAGCCCGGATTTCAGTCCGGCCACCTGCTCGGCCAGGATATGGTTGCGCTCGGCCAGTTGCTCGTTGCGGATCCGCTGCTCGGCCAGCTGGCGTTCCAGCTCCGTTTTCTGGGCGAGACTGCCCTCACCGAACCACAGTCGATACTGCAGCCCGATCAACAGGAGAACCAGAAGTCCGACAATCCAACGCATGGCAACCCGGGTGTGGCCGATAAAATCCCATTCTAATCGCCACCGGCGACAATGGGAAACCGGCGGGCCCGTGGAGGCGCTAACGACCGCCCTGTTTGAAAACAACCTTATCGCCAACTATCTCGATCACCGGTTCTTCGACCAGGAGTGCCGATAGAGCCGGGCCAAGCCGTTTAATGTGCTCGGTGCGCAGATGCGCCTCAATGGCGGCATGATCCCGGTATTGCTCCATGGTTTTGTAGGTATTCGGGTCATCCGCCGACCGGAACAGTTCATATTGGAAGTTCCCTTCCTCGCGACTGCGCACCTGCTCGGCCAATTGCCGGTAAAGGCGTTCGAATTCCCCGATCTTGCCCGGGTTGACTCTCATGGTAACGGTAGCGCCGATCATGGAAGGTTTCTCCCGTGTTCCTACCGGCAGCCCGTTAGCGCCGCTTGAACTCGTCGATACCGTTGTAGGGCGCGGTGCCGTCCAGTTCGGACTCGATACGCAGCAGGCGGTTGTACTTGGCGACGCGGTCGGAACGGCACAGGGAGCCGGTCTTGATCTGGCCGGCGGCGGTGGCCACCGCCAGGTCGGCGATGGTGGTATCCTCGGTCTCGCCGGACCGGTGGGAGATGACCGCGGTGTAGCCGGCGTCCTTGGCCATGCGAATGGCATCAAGGGTTTCGGACAGCGAGCCGATCTGGTTGAACTTGATAAGGATGGAGTTGGCCACTCCCTTATCGATGCCCTCCTTGAGGATCCGGGTATTGGTCACGAACAGGTCATCGCCGACCAGCTGAACCCGGTCGCCCAGTTTTTGGGTCTGGTATTTCCAGCCATCCCAGTCGGATTCGTCCTGGCCATCCTCGATAGAGATGATGGGGTATTGATCGCAAAGCTCGGCGAGGAAATCGGTGAATCCCTCGGCGCTGTAGATCTTACCCTCCCCCGCCAGGTCGTACTGGCCGTTCTTGTAGAACTCCGAGGAGGCACAATCCAGGGCCAGGGTGACGTCTTTTCCGAGCTGGTAGCCGGCGGTTTCCACCGCTTCCCGGATGACTTTCAGGGCATCGGCGTTGGAAGCCAGGTCGGGGGCAAAACCGCCCTCGTCACCCACGGCGGTGTTGAGGCCCCTGGCCTTCAGCACTTTCTTGAGGGCGTGGAAGATCTCGGCACCCACTCGCAGGGCCTCGGCGAAGGTGGGGGCGCCCACCGGCTGGATCATGAACTCCTGGATATCGACGTTATTGTCCGCGTGCTCGCCGCCATTGAGGATATTCATCATGGGCACCGGCATGCTGTAGTGACCGGCGGAACCATTGACGTCGGCGATATGGGCGTAAAGGGGCACTTTCTTTGCCAGGGCGGCGGCCCTGGCCGCGGCCAGGGATACCGCCAGAATGGCATTGGCGCCGAACCTGGCCTTGTTCTCGGTGCCGTCCGCCTCGATCATCAGCCGGTCCAGCTCGCGCTGATCGGTAACATCCCTGCCCAGGAGCAGTTCGCGAATGCTGGTGTTGACGTTGCTCACGGCGGTGAGCACGCCCTTGCCCAGATACCGGGACTTGTCGCCGTCGCGCAGTTCCAGGGCCTCCCGGGAGCCGGTCGAGGCCCCGGAGGGCGCGCAGGCACTGCCCACTTCGCCGCTTTCCAGAACCACGTCGGCGTTGACCGTGGGATTTCCCCGGGAATCCAGCACTTCCCAGGCGCGAATATCGGTAATCTTGCTCATGTACGCTCTCTCCAATCTCTTCCCGGGCCCGCAATTCGGCCCGGCCTATGGTTGCTTGCCCCGCCGGGGTGCCGGTGGCGCGGCGGAATCCTTAAAAAACGGGTTCAGTCGATGTCCAGGTCCGGAAGGCTTTTGACCAGATCGTCGACGGCCTTCATTTGCTGGATGAAAGGCTCCAGCCTGGCCAGCGGCAGGGCGCTGGGGCCGTCGCAGAGGGCCTTGTCGGGCTCCGGGTGCGCCTCCAGGAAAAGCCCCGCAAGCCCCACTGCCATGCCGGCGCGGCCCAGTTCCGCCACCTGGCGGCGGCGACCGCCGGAGGCGGCGCCACCGGGGTCGCGCATCTGCAGGGCGTGAGTCACGTCGAAAATGGCGGGCAGACCGCCGCCGGCTTCGATCATGGTCCGGAAACCGAGCATGTCCACCACCAGGT